>CAZMNK010000168.1:0-11162 GCA_964567625.1 uncultured Enterobacterales bacterium
AGAGATCGTGACCAACCTCCAGCGCTTCGCCGAGGGGCGGGAGACGCTGGTGCGCGAGCGAGTCGACCTCCATGCAGTGATGCGTGAGGTACTGGAACTGGTTCGGGGTGCCTTCAAGGAAGCCGGGCAGGAGGTGGAGCATGTAGATGCCCCAACCCTCCTGGTCGAGGCTGACCCGGCCCTTCTCGCCCAGGCACTTGCCCAGCTTCTGCGTTCCTTCCGGGCGGCCCTGGGCCCCGACGGCCGACTGGTCATCGTCGGGGAACCAGGCGTGAAAACCCAGGGACTGGTGTTCATGCTGGACGGCGCCCTGGCGGAACACCAGGACGACTGGCTGGCCAGCGGGATGGGGTTCTGGATCGCCAAACAGGTCTTGGAGGAACACGAGGGCGTGCTGGTCGAACCCGAGCCCGGGGAACAGGCCATCTACCGGGTGGTCCTGCCGACCCCGGAAGAGCCCCTGGAAGAATGACCGCGATAGCATCGCCCCATGCGTGACGTGGCACAGCTGTTGGCCGCGGCAGTTCTCGTCCTGGGACTGGGGTGGTTTGTCTACGGGTGGCAATTTCGACCCGAACCGCCGGGCAGCCTGTCGGTGAAGGAAGTCCAGGGCGACGTCCAGGTGAACCATCCCAGTGGCGCAATCACCCCGGGAATCGGAACGGAACTGCTGGGAGACGAACGACTCGTCACCGGTGCGACAGGGTCCAAGATCGTGCTCTCGTTGGGTGAACGCAGTCACATCACGGTGGAGGCGGAGTCCAGGGTGCGGGTGGTGGGCAGTACTGACGAAGGCGTCCAGTTGGAGTTGGAGGATGGCCGAGTGAGGGCCACGGTCCGACCGGGCGACGGGGAGCTCGGACTCCTGGCGAGAGAGCGGGAGATCCTGGCCAGGGATGCGGCCTTTGTGGTGGGGCTCGGAAAGGACGGCACCACAGAGGTCCAGGTCGGCTCAGGGGAGGTTTTGTTGGAGGGGTTTGACCAGGTGGAGAAGGCGAGTGGTGGGCAACGGGTAGTGGCCAGTGAACACGGGGCCAGACTGGCACCCATTCCCACCTCCCTGTTGCTCAAGGTCGCCTGGCCCGAAGAGCGAACCCGTCAAGACCGGGTCGCTGTGGCCGGCACCACCGATCCTGGGGCCAGGGTCGTGGTCACGGGAACGGGCGAGTCTCGTGCAGTGACTGCGGACGGGGAGGGGAGGTTCGAGGCCCATGTCGTGTTGAAGGAAGGCACCAATGTTGTCGAGGTCGCTGCGACCAGTGTGCTGGGTCTTGAGACCCGGGCCTCCTGGAAGATCACCCGGGACAGCCAGGGGCCCACCGGTGTGTTCGAGGTTCGGTACTGAATGCCCGCGGTCCTCGCCCTCTTGTGCCTGCCTGCGGCCTGGGCTGCAGAAGGGTCCTTGTTGATCGCACCCCAGGGGAACCCACTTCCCGGGACGACGGCGGACCTGGAACTGGTTGCCTGGGACGATGAATTGGCGCCTCTCAACGGGCCTCTTCCACAGGTCCAGGCCGCAGCCGGCGAGATTCTCTCTGTCACCGCGGGAGACCGGGCCGGCGTCTGGGACATTCGTTGGCGCGTCCCCGAGGCCGGCGAAGAGGGTCAGCTGGTGGTGGATCTCGAAGGCCGAGCACCGGTGCCTTTCTCCCTTTCCCTGGGGATGCCCGCGGAGTCCCGACTGAAGGCCGACCCGGTGGTGCGTGGCAGGGCGGGGGCTGGCGTCCCTGTGGCCATTGCCATCACCGGTGAGGGGCTTCCCGCACCCGAGGACCTGGAGGTAATGGCCTCGGAGGGCGAAGTGGTGGAGGTGCAGTCCACCGAGGGCGGCCTCACGGTCCTCTGGCAACCCGCTGACGTGCGGTTGGCCCGGGTCGTGCCAGTGGCGATCCGTGATGGCAAGAGCGGTGACGGGCCGCCGGTGTGGGTGTCGGTTCGCCTGCGGGCGCGTGTGCCGGTCGCTGTGACCACCGATCCGGGCACGGAGCTGACGGTCAAGGTCGGCGGTCGAACCTATGGACCGGTGTTGGCGGACGATGAGGGGCGTGCGAGTACGGTGGTCGACCTCTGGCCGGGAGAACAGCGGGCCGAGGCGACGCTGTCCGATGACCTGGGAAATGTCCAACACACACCGATCGTGCTTCCCGGCTCCAATGAGCCAACCCTGTTCGCGGTGGTCGGAGGGGTCCTTGTTGCCGGTGCACCCCCACCACCGATCTTTCTTCGGGCAGTGGATGGCAGCGGAAAAGCCTGGGCGGGGGGGGACCCGGAGTGCCGGGGAACCGGTGTAGGGACGTTGGGGGTCTGGGACACGGGGGAGGGGACCTGGAGAGCGGAAATTCCACGTCACCTGGATGTCTACGCCCAGGACCTGCGTGTGGATTGTGCCCTGCCTGGAACCGCAGGTCGATGGACCCTGCGCATTCCCGCTGGGCGGGGGGTGCCACAGCACGTGGTGCTGCGGGTCTACCCGGCGGAGTTGACCCGGGATTTCCCGGTGGCCCAGGTCCAGGCCTTTGTGGAGGACATGGCCGGTGACAGGCTTCTGCCCACCCACCTGGCGCTGGTGGCGGAACATGGGGAGTTGAGCCTGCAACCCGAGGACGGTCTTCGGATTTCGGCCGATTACACGGCTGCCCCAGAGACCCTTATCGACCAGATCGAGGCCCGCTGGACCTATCCCCTGGGCAAGGGAAGCCCCTGGCGTCTGGTGATCGGCCAGGACGCTGAGGGCTCAATCCTGGTGCGGGCCCTGGACCGTCAGGGATTGCCCCTGGGTCGCGTGCCCGTCACCCTTGAACTACCGGCCGGGCAAAAGCATGGAGAGACCAATGAGCGGGGTTGGTTGGTGGTTCCCTGGGACCACCCCGAAGCTCCTGCCGTGATCGAGGCCCGCGCGGCCGAGGTGGTTCAACGGGCGTTCTTTCTGCCCTGGACAGGCCTGCCCTTGGGGGATCCCCAGGCACCGGACCTGGTGGCCTCCCAGGAAATCCGGGTCCAGGCCGGCCGGGTTCGTGAGGTCTACATCGCTGCCGAACCGGGCGTGGTCCACACTGGAGGTACGGAAACCGCTCGTGTCACCGTTCGGCTCCTGGACCGGGTGGGAGAGGCCGTTCGCGACGAAGTCGTGCAGCTCAATGCGGACCGCGGCTCCCTTTCTGAGATCCAGATCCAACCAGACGGCTCCATGGAGGCGACCTACCAGCCGCCCAAGGGGCTGGCGACCGGACGGGTGGAGTTGCGAGCCCAGGGGACGGATGGTTCCTTTGCGGCCACCACCACCCTGATGCTGCGTCCCAGGCCCGTACGGCACTCCCTCTCCGTGGTCACGGGGGTCCTGGCCGGTCCCGGCCCCCGTGTTTCGCCGTTGGTGGCCCTGGACTACGAGACCCACTTCCCCATGGTGGAACGAGGTCTCTACCTCCGGATCTCTGCGGGGAGCTGGGTCGCTCGGACGACGGTTCCGGATCCCGACCGGGGCGGGGATGTGGAGCTGCGCATGGAGATGCTGTCCTTGTCGGCATCCATCCTGGCCCGCTGGGAGCGGGACCTGTGGACCATCTGGGCTGGCACGGGCCCGCAACTCGTGCCCTATCGGCTTCAAATTCGATACCCGGGTGTGAACCCCGTCTCCGGTCTTGGTCTCCACCAACCGGGACTTGTGGGCTTTGTAGGGGGCGGGCGGCGTCTGCGTCCCGGCGAGGTTTTCGCCGAACTTCGAGGACTGGGTGTCACCGCCTACACCGAGGACTTTGGCTACGAAGGCCAGGTCGGCGGCGTCGCGGCCGTCGCCGGGTTTCGGCTAATCTTCTGACGGGACCCTTGATGATGACCTTCTTCCCCTGGTTGATCGCTGCCGTCGGTTGTGCTCCGTCCTTGCCGGAGCCGACCCTGGAAGCCATCGCCCCAGTGTGGGGGTGGAACGGAGAATCCACGGATGTGACCCTGGTGGGGACCAACCTGCTGCCCGAGGTCTTCGCCTATGCGGACACCCGGGATGACCACAGGGTTTATGCGGATTTCCAGGTGGAACTGGTCAACCAGGACGGACTCGTCATTCCCCTGTCTGGGGAGGAGTTGGACACCTACCGGGCTCTGAGTGCCCAGGTCCCCCTGGGGCATCCCGTCGGTGTCTATGACGTCCGGCTGACCACCCCCTCTGGCACGACGACCGAGTTGGAGAACGGATTCACGATCACCGAGACCCGGTCGGATCACCTGGAATTCCTGGTCGAAGAGGTGGCGTTCCAGGTCCACCAGACGGCCGTCTTCGGTGTGTTGTTGGCGGATCCGGATGGACAGGCGGTGGGTGAGGACCTGGCCGTGGAGATCTGGGCGGACCCTGACCAGGGCGCGGAGGGGGCGGTCTTCAGCCTGTCCGGTCTGAAGGAAGTCAGTGCCTTGACGGACAGGGTCGGGCTGAGAGGGCGCCTGGGAAGTGACGGAGAGGCCTACCTGTCCATGACCACGGAGACGCCTGGAGGGGTTCGGCTCTACGTGGAGCCCGAGGATGACGACTCCTATATTCGCGGTGACGAGGTGTTCTTCGACTTCGCGCCGGGCGCGATCGAAGAGGTCAAGGTCACCCTCCCATCCAAGGACTTCACCGCGGTGGCTGGGCAGGCCTTCCCTGTGTCCCTCTCGGTATTGGACGTCTACGGAAACGTCGTGGATGACCAGGGAACCGACCTGTGGCTGGAGGAGGTTTGCGGCACCTACCGGGTTCCGGTGACGGTGGTGGGGAGCACCAGCATCCAGGTTGCGGTGACCGGTGCGACCGATGCCAGTTGTACCCAGAACCAGTTGCTGGTCAGCGGGAGCGCATCGGGGGCATCGGAGATGTTTGGCACCATCCCGGGGTTCTCGGATTCCCTGCGAATTCTTCCTGCAGGGCCCATCGCCACGGCCGGCGTTCCCTACCCGGTCTTCATCTGGGCCGAGGATGCCTATGGCAACACGGTTCAGGACTACGAGAGCGTACTCAACGTGACCGACAGCATGGGCTCCCTGTCCAGTGTGAGTTGTGAGGAGGGGACCATTCGCTACTGCATCCTGACCTTGACCAAGGCCGGGATGGACACCGTGCTTATCGCCAGCGATGATCATGGGGCGACCGGGGAGAGCGAGCCCATCACGGTGGTGGCAGGACCAGCCACCGTTCTCTCCATCACCGGGCCATCGAGCCCCTTGGTGGCGGGGGTAGCTGCCAGTGTGACCGCCCAGGTGGCCGATTCCTTCGACAATCCCGTGGCCATCGATCCCACTGGTGCGGATGTTTTTTCTGCCGAGGATGGCTCTGGCACGGCGACCTGTGACTGGGAGGGGGAGCCCTTGCCTGGCACCCACGACCTGGCCTGCCTGACGACCCAGGCAGGGCTGGCCGTCAGCCTGGTGGTTTCCCTGGACTCACTGGGACTGGCCACTGCAGCGGAGGTGGTAGACGTCGAGAACGCGCCCCTGGCCCAGGTCGTCGCGGTAGCCAATCCCGACACCGTGGCTGCGGGGGAGTCTTTTACCCTGGACGTGGTGGCCAGCGACGAGTTTGGAAACCCCTACCTGGTCCAGACCGACCCCGTCCTGGAGTTGGGGGACCCGGATCTCACGCTGGTGCCCCAGGTGCTGACACTCGAGGCGGACGGCACCGGGTCGGGGTCTTTCGTCCTCACCCGTAGCGGCGACCCGGTCACGGTCACCATCAGCCAGGCTGGAGCGGTGCTGGGTACCACAGACCTCTTTGTATCTCCGGCGGATCCCGACCACCTGGAACTGGACCTGGAGGTGGACTGGGCCTGGTTGGATGCACCGGTCACAGTCCAGGTCACGGCCCACGATGTCTATGACAACGTCGTCCCCGATTTCTCCAGTCCGGTCCTTCTTGCCTCGACCCAGGGCTCGCTCAACACGGCCGACCTGACGGGATTCTCCGGGGGCGTTGCCACCGGTTCCCTTTCCTGGGCGGGGGCCGTGTTGGCCGACAGCGTCACGGCTTTGGCCGATAGCGGGGAGGCCGGGACCAGTGACGGAATCGACATCCTGGATGCAGACTGCGTTTCGCCGCCCACCGCCGTGCTGACACTGGCTGGCCAGGAGGAAGCCGTCAGTTGCCGTGTCGGGGGAGTGGCCACAGTGACAGCGAGCTTTTCAGGCTCCACCGCCACCGCAGGCCTCTCTGCCTACCACCTCGAGGACGGCCAGGGGTCCTCTCAGCGCCTGTCTGTCGCCAACACCGTGCTCTCCACGCCGGATGAAGGGGGGAGGACTGTCGGGCTTGTGGTGATGGACAACGATGCTTGCGGCGCCGAGACTTCGGGCATCTGGTGGACGGGGGATGCCGACGGTGAACCGGTCGGGCCCGTCGCTCTCAGCACCACCCACAGCCAGAGGACGGCCGGTTCGGCGACGAACGGGGCCACGACGGTCGAGGTGGGTGCGACCACCTGCAGTGGCGATGTGGCTTCCGGAGCCACGCTCCTGGTCCGCGCGGATCTCGGAACCCTGGGCGGGTTGACCGCCACTGGGGCTGGGCTGGAGGTGGTGCTGGACAGCCTGGGAGAGGCAAGCCTGACCTGGAGCGTGGAGACCGAAAGTCACGCAGGGACCGCAAGTCTCGAGGCCGGGACTGGCGATGGGACGAGTTGGGGCGAAAGTACCGTCACCGTGGCGGGGGACAGTGCCCGACCCACCGTGGTCGACGCCATACCGAGTGGCAACACCTCGGAATTGCTGGAGGAGCTTGTGGTGGTCTTCAGCGAGCCCATGACGGGTTCGAGCCTCTCGTCCTCCACGGTGACGCTGGAAGGTCCTCTTGGTGCGGTCGAATTGGCGGCCTTCGACCTGGATGAAGCGGGGACCACGTTGACGGTGGATCTGGACTCTCAACTGGACACGAGCCTCGGGGAGTGGAACCTGACAGTGACCTCCAGTGCTCGAGACGAGGCTGGAAACAACCGCCTGGACGGGGAATGGAGCGGGGCCAGCAGTGACCATGTCCGCATGTTCGGAGAGGTGGGAATTGAGGAGATCGAAATCACGTCCTGCCTGGCTGATACCGAGGTCTTCACGCCAGATGGGGACGACGGTGTCGGGGAGGAAAAGGACTCGGTGTCCGTCCAGGTGACCGCCACGGGCATCCCGACCTGGTGGGAACTGGAGGTTCGCGACGACGCGGGAGGTGCCGTGTACACCACGCGGGAGCCCAGCAGCGCTTCCGAGGTCACCATGGGCTGGCATGGTCGTGGTGATGACGGGTTTGTGGTGGAAGAAGGCTCCTACACCCTTGCCTTCTCGGCTTTTGACGCCTACGACAACCAGTCCCTCAGCTGCGATGCTGAGTTGATCCTGGCCCAACACTACGGGAATCCTCGATGAGGCCGGAGGCCCTCAAGCCATGAGCAAACAACGGGACGAACAATTGCTTCGAGCCGGGCGGATGGCCGAGATCGGTCTTCTCACGGCCTCCCTCGCCCATGAACTGAGACAACCCCTGTTCGCCATCCGCGCCCTGGCACAGTTGGCACTGGCCCGAGACTCGGAAGAGGATCGGGCGAAGCTGCTCCAGGAACTCCTGTCTCAGACCCAGCATATGGAGAAGATCCTGGGGGATGTCGGACGGGCATTCCAGGAACAGGAAGAACCCAGGGGACCGGTGGACCTGGGGGCCCCCGTCCGCAGTGCCGTGGAGATGCTTCGGCACAAGGCCCGACGGGCCGGGGTCGAGTTGGCCCTGGAGGATTACGGCGCCCTGCCCGTCGTTCAGGGAGACCCGACCGCCCTCCTCCAGGTGGCCGTGAACCTCATCCAGAATGCCGTCGATGCCTCCTCCAACGGGAGTGTCGTGCGCATTCGCATGCGGAGTGTTCGACCATCGGTGGTCCTGGAGGTGCTGGACGAGGGCGAAGGGATTCCCCCAGAGATTCGGGAACGCATCTTCGAACCCTTCTTCACCACAAAGGATCCCGGAGAGGGTACGGGGCTCGGGCTTCACATCGCCCGGAAGCTTGTCGAGGCCTCCGGTGGGGAGCTACGGGTCCTGGAAGCTCGCCGAGGGGCCCACATACAGGTTCATCTACCTGTCTGGAAGGAAGTGGATGCAGCCTCTTGACCAGGAGATCATGGAGTTGCCGCCCTTTCCGCTGGTGGTCGAACGAGGACTGACGCCCAGGGATGCCATCGGCGTCGGAAGTTGGGGATTTTCGCTGCTGTTCATTCGCAGTCAGCGGTGCCCCTGTGGTGGCCACTTCTCCAGCCTCGCGTCCAAGGTTCACCCTGCACACCTGGAGTGCCACCGTGCCCAGTGTGGAAGCTGCAACCGCATTCGACCCTTCTGGTTCGACATCGAACTCTTCGAGGGCGATGAGCGCGCTCATTTTCGTTTCGAGGAACTGAGAGTGCTTTTCGAGGAGGGGATGGAACGGGTCACGGCCAACGACCTGGTGGCTGCCCGTCCCAAATTCGAAGAGGTGACTGCTCGGGAACCCTGGTTCGGCGTGGCCTGGTTCCACCTGGGGATGATCGCCCTGGTCGAGGAGCGCTACGAAGAGGCCCTCTCCTGCCTGGAAAAGGCGGTGGGGATTCTGCCCCTGGATGCCAGCATCCATCACTCCATGGCCGAGTTCTGGACCCGGCGTGGGGACGAGGAAAAGGCTTCCCGGTCCGCCTGGATGTCCATGGCGCTCGAGGCGTCCCTGGACGACGACTCCGACGAGAGATAGCCGGCGCTCGATGTCTGATTTTCCCGAAAAAGATCTCCTGGAATCCCTCAGCCAGACCTTTCTTCAGGCCATGGAGGCCCGTCGAGCCGGCGATGTGGACCGGGCGATCGACCTTCTTCGCGAGGTGGTGAAGGGCGAACCTCGTCTGCCAGGACCCCACTTTGAACTGGGGCACATTCACCTGGTGGCAGGACGATTGCCCGAGGCGGAGTTCGAGGCACGGACAGCCCTGAAGTGGTTGGAACAGGGGGGGCAGTGGGTCGACAATGTGCCGGAGAACGTGATGTTCTCCATCACCCATGGGCTCCTGGGAGAGATTCTGCGCCAGAAGGCCGCGACCAATGAAATCGTGTTTGGAGACCCCGAGGTCTTCCGGGATCTATTGGAGGAATCCAAGGCTCATTTCGCCCGAGCCTCCGAGTACGACCCGGCCAATGAACATGCCGATCACCACGGCTTCTTCCTGGGACTGGACGGCGAGGAATTGCCGGAAGCCTGAGCGGGTCAGGCCAGCGGGTGCTCAAAGGGCTGAACTTCGTCGACGACCGGAGAGGAAGGGGACTGCTCTGCGCCCTGGCTTGAGGGCGTGATCTTGACGACCTGGGCCCGGGCCAGAAACCAGGTCTTGAGTCGTGGCGCCAGCCAGCGACGGGTCGGAGGAGCGATGAGGGCCAGGCCCAGGCCGTCGGTGATGACGCCTGGGGTCACGAGAAGCACGCCGCCGACCACGATCAGCAACCCCTCCACCAGGCGATCCCCCGAGGGAAAGCCCTTGGCCGCCTCGACCTGGATGCGCTGAAGAACCGCGAATCCCTGGCTGCGGGCCAACGCCGCCCCCACGGCCCCGGTGAAGAGAATCAAGGCGACTGTCGGCACCGCCCCCAGGATTTGACCGAGTTCGATCAACAGGGCCAGCTCGATGGCAGGCACCAGGGTGAACAACAGAAAGAGACGGGTGAACATCACTCCTCTTCCTTGGCGCGTCGCCACAGAGCGTCAAGGGCTTCCGGGTCCAATTGCTGAAGCAGGACTCCCTCTTTCCTGGCCCCCTGTTCCACAGCACGGAAGCGAGCCCCGAAGCGGGAATTGGCAACTCGGAGTGCCTCCTCCGGGCAGATCCCCAGGTGGCGACCAACCTGGGCGGCAGCCAGGAGCACATCGCCGTACTCCTGGGCCGAGCGCTCCGGAGAATCCTCGTGAAGGGCGGAGTCCAGTTCCTGCAGTTCCTCGTCCAGCTTGGCCCGTGCCCCGGCAAGATCAGGCCAGTCCAGCCCGACATGAGAGGCCTTCTCTCCGGCGCGGTAGGCATGCAAGAGAGCGGGCAGGGTCGAGGGAAGACCATCCAACCGGGAACGTTCCGGGTCGGCCTTTTCGGCTTTTCGAGCCTCCCAGGCCGCTACTGTTCCCTCCGAGAGCTCGTGTTCACCGGGTTCAAAGACGTGTGGATGCCGCACGATCATCTTCTGGGCGATGTCCTCGGCGACCTCGTCGATGGTGAAGTGTCCCGCCTCCTCGGCGATACGTCCCATCATCACCACATTGAACAGGACATCCCCGAGCTCCTCTCGAAGCGCCGCCGGCTGGTCCTGGCTCAAGGTCTCCAGTACCTCGTGTGTTTCCTCGAGAAGATGAGGTCCCATGGTCTTGAGCGTCTGAGCCCGGTCCCACGGACAACCGTCCTCTGAGCGGAGCAGGGCGACGATCTCCAGCAGGTGGATCCAGCCGGTCTGAGAGGGGCCTGGCATGGTGCCTGGGGAGGTCGGGTTAGGATGCGCCCGCCACACGGGACGGGCTTTTGGTGTCGTCGGGCCAGCCTGAAGAATTCGGGAAGTACCACCTCCTCGAGAAGATCGCCACGGGGGGGATGGCCGAGGTCTGGCGCGCCCGGGCCTACGGAATGGCCGGGTTCGAGAAGATCCTGGTCATCAAGCGCATCCTGGACCACCTGGGCACGGACGCCCAGTTCGTCAAGCTTTTCATCGACGAGGCCCGCATTGCCGTCTCGTTGCTGCACGTCAACATCGTCCAGGTCTTTGAACTCGGCGAGATCGAGGACATCTACTACATGGCCATGGAGTACGTCCATGGCCTGGATCTCGCCCGGCTGGTCTCCCGCGCCGCGCGCCTGGGCTCCTACCCGATACCCATCGCCTGCTTCATCTGTGCCGAGGTGCTCAAGGCCCTGCAATTCGCCCACGATCGCCAGGATGAGGAAGGTCACCCTCTGAACATCGTTCACTGTGACATTTCCCCCCAGAACATCCTGGTGAGCTTCTCTGGAGAGGTGAAGATCACGGATTTTGGGATCTCTCGTGCTGCATTCCAGGCCAAGGGACAACACGAGGTGATCCGAGGCAAGTACGCCTACATGAGTCCCGAACAGGTGGAGGGGCGGTCGCTCACCGGTCGGAGTGACCTGTTCTCCCTTTCCATCGTGTTCTACGAGATGCT
>CAZMNK010000169.1:0-11077 GCA_964567625.1 uncultured Enterobacterales bacterium
CTCTCTGGGTGTCCCAGGGCCATGCGGTTCCGGCGGGGGCCGCCGGTCCGATGATGCTGGGTTCCGTCAGCGTGGCGGTGTACGCCCTTCTCGTGACACTGTGGGTTCCGACGATGGGGGTTTTCTACGGGTGTGGAATTTCCTGGGTTGTGGCCGCGCTGGGGGCCTCATTGCCCGCAGTCTGGTGGCTTCGTCGCAGATCTGGGGTAGTTTCCTTGGAATGAGGGTTCCCCAACGGCGGTTGTCGTGGTCAATTGAGTTTCAGATGGGCCCCATTTTGGCCGATGAAAGGGCACACGAGGTGAAGCATGCTGGTTCCTGTTGGTGATGAAATCTCCTACCCGGTAGAGATCATCTTTCTCACGTCTAGCGGTCCGCGGACCTGCAGTGGCCGGATGGTGCGCCATGACGGAGACAAGATCGAGGTCGAACTGAGCGCGGAGGACGCGAGTCACGTGGAGGACGGTACCCGGACCATGGTGGATTCCGGAGAGTCGAGCCTGACCCGCCTGATCGGCCTGGTCGAGGGCATTGACAAGCGCCGGGTCTCGGTGACCGTGGAGAAGAGCGTCAAGCGGGACCTGCGGGAGTACCCCCGGACCTATGGGGGCATCACCACGCGCTACCGGGTGGTCGAGCCCGACAAGGCGGAGGCTGCCGCCATCTCCTGGATGGCAGGGGAGGCCCTCGAGAGCGAAAAGGGCACCTGGAGAACCCCGGACCCGTACATGAACTTCAGTGCCACAGGACTGCGCTTCGAGGAGTCAGAGGCCACCTGTACCGGCGGTGACCTGATCTTGTTGGAGATGAAGCTCCCCACCTCCGAGGTGACGTGGCGAGCGTTGGCGGAGATCGTGCGCTGTGCGCCGCTGATGGAAGAAGAACAGTCCGAGGAAGCGACCCACTTTGTCGCTCTGAATTTCCTGGAGATCCCATCCGAGGCCTCCCAGGCCCTGGCTCGGTTCACGTTGAGAGTGCTCTCCGCTCTGGCCTGAGGTTTCCTGGAATCTGAGGTGCTGGCCCGGTTTTTCCCGGGCCGGTTCTGCTTCGAGAGGCGCCTCTCGTGGCGATCTGGACCCCGATCTTGTGGAAGGTTCTTTGACAGCCAGCCTGGGATCCGGCTATCAAATGAATGAGCATTCATTCAGTCCGAGTGAGTCGCATCTCCTGGCCCATTGACGGGCACTTCCAGTGTTCGAGGCAACCCGATGATCGAAAACAAGAACCGCAATGCTGAAGAGGATCGGTCCATCCAGGTGGCTGAGGAAAGTCGTGAACTCGCCTGGAAGAGCAAGTCCTTCATGGCCGCCATGTTCATGGGCGACCTGGACATGTCCATTGTCTTCCCGTTTCCCCTCCAGGACCCTGAGGACAGGGCGATCGGTGACAAGGTCGTGGCCAGGGTCCGGGCGTACGCCCTGGAGCATGTGGACGGCGAGGCCATCGACCGGGAGCAGCAGATCCCGGCCCATGTCTTCAAGGGGCTCCAGGACCTGGGGCTCTTCGGCATCAAGATCCCCAAGAAGTATGGAGGCCTTGGTCTCTCCCAGGCCAATTACATGCGGATCCTGGCCGAGGTCAGCACGCACTGCGCCTCGTTGGTGGCGACGTTGAGCGCCCACCAGAGCATCGGTGTCCCGCAGCCGCTCAAGCTGTTCGGGACCGAGGAACAGAAGGCGAAGTACCTCCCGCTGTTGGCCCAGGGCTGGATCAGCGCCTTCGGGTTGACCGAACCCACTGTGGGTTCCGACCCGGCCCAGATGGCCACGACGGCGGAGCTCAGCGAGGACGGTGCCCACTGGGTATTGAATGGCGAGAAACTGTGGTGCACCAATGGGGTCATCGCTGACCTGTTCGTGATCATGGCCCGCACGCCGGACAAGGTGGTCAAGGGCAAGGCCCGGAAGCAGATCACGGCCTTCATCGTCGAAGGGGACAGCGAGGGAATCGAGGTGGTTCACCGCTGTGGCTTCATGGGAATCCGTGCCATCGAGAACGGACTGATCCGATTCAAGGACGTCCAGGTGCCTCTCGAGAACGTCATCCTGGGCGAAGGCGAGGGCCTCAAGCTGGCGCTGACAACCCTCAACGACGGTCGTCTCGGGGTTCCGGCGGTGTGCGCAAGGGGGGCCTACGAAGCCTTGAACGGTTGTGCCAGCTGGGCGAAGAGCCGGGTTCAATGGGGCAAGGCGATCGGGTACCACGAGGCGGGCTCCGACAAGCTCTCCCGGATCGCAAGCGCTGCCTATGCCATGGACACGCTCTCCTGCTTCACGGCGGCCCTCTCTGACCATGGGGGCATCGACCTTCGCATGGAAGCCGCCACCGCCAAGATGTTCAACACCGAGCTTGGCTGGGAGGTGACAGACACCGCCCTCCAGTTGCGTGGCGGGCGGGGCTTCGAGACCTCCCAGTCCCTGAGGGCTCGGGGGGATGTGCCCTTGCCCCTCGAGCGTGGCCTCCGGGACTCCCGCATCAACCGCATCATCGAGGGCACCACGGATGTGATGCACCTGTTCCTCGCCCGCGAGGCACTCGACAAGCACCTGAGGCTTGCTGCACCTCTGTTCAGCAGGGCTAGCGTGGGGACGAAGCTCGCCACGGTGGTCAAGGCGGGTGCCTTCTACGCGACCTGGTACCCCCGTCTCTGGCTCGGGGGCCTGTTCAGGTCCTGGTCGGGCTTCAACCCGAAGATCGCACGAGAGCTTCGCTGGATCGACCGAAAGACCCGCAAGTTGGCCAGGACCCTCTTCCACCAGATGCTCCTCCAGGGGCCCAAGCTGGAGATGCGTCAGCTGACCCTGGCTCGGATCGTCGACATCGGGGTGGAACTCGCGGTGATGGCCCTGGTGGCCTCGAGGGTCCAGGGTGAACTCCGAGACGGCAACGACAGCAACCTGGTGGTCGCGAACTACTGGCTCAAGTCTCGACGTCTCCAGGTCGACCGGCTGTATCGGGAACTCTCCAGCAACACGGATGCCGAGGCCCGTGACCTGGCCAGGAAGATCCTCGAAGAAGCGGAGCCCATGCCGGAAGTGGCTCCCAGGGACCTGCGGCCGCTTCCCCGAGAGCGGGGCCGAGACCTGACCTCCGGTCGTCAGCAGGTTCGACTCAGCCGTGAGCCCAGGGAACAGGTGGCCAAGTAGAGGGCTCCCGGAAGCACCGGGCCAGTTCGCCGTGCAGTGATAGGTTGACCCGATGGTCGGTTTTGATGTTCCCTTTGCCTTCGTCTCCGCGGGTGCCATTGGCTGGCGTGGGGGGTCAAGGGGCCTGGCCATGACCTATGTGGGGCTGGGCGTGGCCGTGCCGGGCACCTACTTTCTGGAGGCCTTTCCCGCCTGGGACACCCACTACCTCTTCGAGGTGGGCGATCTACCCACGGGGTTCTTTGCGGGTTTCCTGGCGGCTGTTCTGCTGGCGGGGTGGCTGGGCCACCGGTTCGCAGCCAGTCGTCCGGGGTTGATCGTCGGGGGGCTGGTGGTCATGGCACTTCTGATGGTGTGCACCTGGCACCAGACCCTCCATGTGGGGAGCCTGGCGGAGTACCAGGCCGGCCAGGCACCTCTGCTACCGCTGCCGTGGATCCTGTCATTGGTGGCCGTTGGCCTCCCGAGCGTCCTGGGACTGGCCTGGAGTTTGTTTCGGGCTGACAGGTGAGCTTCGACGTCGCGGTGGTGGGGGCTGGCACCGCAGGTAGTGCCGCTGCCCTGGCCTGTGCCCGGCGGGGACTGCGGGTGGCGTTGCTCGAAGCGCGTGTCCTCGACAAGGCTGGCGCTCGCTGGGTGAATGGCGTGCCAGGATGGTGCTTCGACCAGGGGGAGCTTGAGCGACCTTCTGGGCCGGAATTGCATTCCAGTGGGGTGCCCTTCCACCTGGTGGCCGGCTGGGACGGACCCAAGGTCGTCGCCGAGGGCATGGACCTCTTGGATGTGGACATGCGCCTGCTGGTCCGCCGGTTGCAAGGACTGGCCCGAGAGGCTGGTGTGACGCTGCTGGAAGAGACCTCCGCCCGGGATCTGGACAACGGTGTGCTTCGCACCACCGGCGAGGACATCAAGGCCGACTGGTACGTGGATGCCTCCGGCCTCCGCGGGGCGGGTCTTTTGGAACGGCCGCTTCCTGCGGCCCGAGACCTGTGTGTGGCCGCCCAGGAGGTGCGTCAATGCACCGATGCCCAGGCAGCTCAGGCCTTCTTCCAAGAGCGGGGCGTGCCTCCGGGTGAGGTGGCTTGCTTTACCGGCATTGCCGGAGGCTATTCCGTGGTCAACACCCGGGTGTCCGACGATCAGGTCTCCCTGCTGACCGGTTCGATTCCAGGCCAGGGCCACCCGTCGGGGCGCGTTCTGCTGGACCGCTTTGCGTTGGACCACCACTGGGTGGGAGATGTGATCTTCGGAGGGTCTCGAGCGCTGCCCCTCCGGGAGCCCTACCTGCGACTTGCCGAGGGCCCTGTGGCGCTGATCGGTGATGCGGGCTGCCAGGTCTTTGCCACCCACGGTTCGGGTATCGGCGCCGGACTGGTGGCCGCTCGAATGCTGGGGGAGAGCCTGGCGGAGGGGCGGGGGGTGTGGGACTACTGTGTGCGTTGGCAGCGACGCTGGGGTGGACTCTTTGCCGGCTCTGCACTGTTCGCTCGGCACTCCCAGGGGCTCACAGTCCAGGATCTCGGGCGTCTGATCGCTGGGGGCCTGATGGGCGGCCAGATGGTGGCAGATGGGCTGGAGCAGAGCCCCCCGCGGCTTCACCTGCGGGCCCTTCCCGACATGATCAGAGGGGCTTTGCGGGAGCGGCGCCAGGTCCGCCGCCTGGTTCCCATCCTGGTCCGAATGGCTCGCCTGGAACGAATCTTTCGTTCCTTCCCGGAACAGGAGGACCAGGTCGGGCGGTGGGCGCGAACACACCAGCACCTGGGGGTTGCTGAGCCCTGAGCGGGCGGGTGTATCGAAGGTCAGGGCAGGACGATCGCTGTCAGCCGGGCGTCATCGGGCCAACGAATCCGTGCCCGATCCAGGCGCAGGGCGGCCTGGTGGTTCAGCCCGGCTTCCAGCAGCCGTTCGATCGCTGCGACCTCCCCTTCGATCGTGGTGGGCGGAGGACCGTGCACCCTGGCTTCCAGGCGTTTCAGATGGACCCGTTCCTTGCCCGTGGCACGAAGGGCTTCCAGCGCATCTGCGGCAAATGAGGTCTGTTGACGACGTAGCGCTTCTTCCACGACCCCCACCAGGCCCATGGGGTGGTCATCCACCAGGGACAGGACCTCTCGTTGAAGGTCCCGCCGCTCCTGCCCGACGCAGCGCTCGGCCAGGGCGAGGAGCTTTCGGGCGCGGGAAATCTGCAGGGTTCGTCGGACCAGGGGCCAGGCCAGGGCGATCAGGACGAGCAGGAATGCCGGCAGCAACCAGGGGCGCGGCGGAATTCCAAGGGAAGCCATGAGCCGTTCCCACAGCAACAAAAACCCGTCGAATCGACCCATTGAGCCTCTTTAAGTCCTTCAACTTAGGTGACCGGTATGTCAAGAGCCGACCAAACCGGTCATGACAATTCGCTGATCGGGCAAGAGATCGGCATGGTACGGGTTATTGCCGCGCGCCTTTTCGGAGGAGGACCTCATGCGTCTCGAGTTTCAGTCTGCAATAGCACTCAGTCAGCATGGTCGCCGGACCTATGGGACGGCCCATTGGATCGAAGGTCGAAAGATCGCCTTTTCCACCTATGGCGCGGTCTCCGTGGGCGATCGGCTGGAGATGATGCTGGAACTTACCGGGGCCTATGATTCCATCTGGGCCGAAGTGGTCCTGGTGGAGACAACCCCGTCTGGTGTCGGGGGCCCGCTGGAATGCGTGGGGGACATCGCCTACATCCCGGACGAGGATGAGGACAAGCTCGCCCGTTGGATCGATGAACGTTCAGTGAGTCATCTCTCTCACCGAGGAGGACTGTCCTCACAGGTCTCCCACGTCGGAGAGCTCTCGTTGTCCACCGCCCGTAGAACCGCCGCCAAACGTGGCCGAGAGTCCATTCGAATGGCTCTTCGGGGAAGTCTCAAGCGAGCGGAAACCGCTCACCCCACCAGCTGGGCCGCTCTCGAGTTGAGTCGGGATGGTTCGACGCTCTCCGTGACATGGGGCACCTGGCAGGGGCTGGCCGAGGACTGGAATTGGCAGCTCTCCAGGGGTCGCCTGCGGGTGGACACCACCAAGACCTGCCCTCCCCAGGGGTATGGGCTCACGGTTCGTCTGTGCCTTCCGGATGGACAGATCCTGGCGATCCAGGCCGAGGTGGTCAGCACCGACAGCACCGGGATGGTGCTCGCACTGACGATTCCCCCGACGGTCCTCCGGCAGCTCAACCCGGCTACCCGCAGCGCCTGAAACCCGGCGCCTGTGGTGCGCCTTCGTCAGGCGCTCTGTTGGACACCGGACGTGGAGGTCTCCGCTGACCGAGCGTGGGCGGTGATCCGGGCGATCAACTCGGGCCACAGGGCCTGGGGCATGCTGTGTCCCATGTTCGGGAGCAGGTGAAGCGCTGCGCCTGGGACCAACTTGGCCGTTGCACGGCCCGCGGCCACAGGAATGAGTGGGTCCTTCTCTCCGTGGATCACCAGGGTCGGGACTCGCACGGTCTTGAGGGCGCTTCGTCGGTTTCCCGAGGCCAGGATGGCGGCCATCTGCCGCAGGAAGCCCCGGGGGTGGAATCCCCGGTCATAGGATTGTCCCGCGAGATCACGGATGATCTCGACGTCCTCCTGGAAGGCCTCGCCTCGGGCGCTGATGATGCGAAAGGTCTCCACGGTGCGAGCAATGACCTCGTCCCGACCCCGGGGGACTGGTCCCAACAGGGCCCGCATCGCCTCCGGGCGACCCAGGTATCGCCGCTCCCCGGTCGTGGACATCAGGCTGGTGAGGGAGGCGGTACGGTCCGGGTGGTGGATGGCGACCATCTGCGCGACCATGCCGCCCATGGAGGCGCCCACGACATGGGCCCTGGGCAGGGAGAGGTGGTCCAACAACCCGACCACGTCATCGGCCATGTCCTTCAGCGTGTAGGGGGCCTCGATGGGGATCCCGAGAAGGGCCTTGGGGAGAACGGTCCGGATCGAGGGGACCGGCTGGTCATCGAGCCAACTGGAGAGGCCGACGTCCCGATTGTCAAAGCGGGTGACTTGAAACCCCTCGGCTGCCAGGGCTTCGCAGAACGCGGTCTGCCACCAGATCATCTGAGATCCGATGCCCATCACCAGGACCATGGGTACTCCGGAGCCGAAGGTCTCGTACTCCAGCTCGATTCCATTGGTCTGGGCGCGTGGCATTTCCCCTGGGCTAACGGGGACGTGGTCGGTCGTCGCGGCGACGATGTCGCCGGTGCCGGGATCTCCCGCAGCAGAAAGCCCCTGGGGTTGTTGCCTGGTGTCCGTCCTGGCCTCCAGCCTGGTGAACTCCCGGAAGCTCTTGATCCGCCTCCTGCCACCGACTGCTGGGCGAAGTCAGCCCTCCTCCTCCCCGTTCTGTTCGATGAAGGATGGGTCGGCCACGGAGACTCCGAGCGGGTATGATGATGCGCTGAAGTGCCTGCATCGACTCATCTCGGGGACCGCTCGGAGTTGGGAGATCAAGGTCTGTGATCCGAATTTCGAAAACAGCGTTCCATCAGCCAAGGCAGGAGATCCTGCGGACTCGCCTCATGGATGAGTGTGCGCTCTTCGGGTTCCCTGGCTCGCGGAAGGCCATGGTCGTGTTGTTGGCCTTGCTGGCGAGTGCCTGCCGTCCGGCCCCGCCCCCCTCGGGGACTTCGCCCACGGAGGCTGTCCCGACGCAGACCGGAGCTGAGCCTCTCTTTGACGAAGCGGTCCTGGATCCGCCCTTTGTTCACAGCAATGCCGTCTGGGCCGGTGTGGCGCTGCTGGACTACGACGACGATGGCTGGCTCGATATCTTTCTCACCAACGGCCGCGGTCTGACAGACGCGCTCTACCGCAACCAGGGGGATGGGACCTTCGTCGACGTCGCGGCAGAGGCGGGGGTGGACGCCATCGTCGAGAGCGGTGCGGCCGTGGCCGGTGACCTGGACAACGACGGTGATACCGACCTCCTGGTCAACGTGGAGTGCTCCACCGGGTCCCATGGCCGGGGGTCCTTCTACGAACTCGATGGCGACAAGCTGCTCTACCTCAACGAAGGCGATGGCACGTTCTCATCCCACGCCTTGGACTTGCCGGCCGGCGCACTGTCCGTTCTGGCCAGTTGTGCGGTGACCCTGGCCCTGGCCGACATGAATGGAGATGGCTTCCTCGACCTGGTGATCTCCAACAGTCACGACCCTGACGTGGCGCCCTCCTGGGCCTTTTTCAAGGAGCAGCAGCACACGGAACTGGTGGTGCTCTACAACGATGGGACCGGGAACTTCGACGAGGTCTCACCGCCGGTGTGGGACAAGAGCAGCTTCGTGGCGGTGCCGATGGACGTGGACGGAGACGGTCGTCTGGACATCCTGCAGGGCTCGGTGGGCTACGCGATTCGGGTGCTCCTCCAGCAGGCCGATGGGACCTTCATGTACGACGAGGGGCGCGCCGAGAGTGGCCGTGGCCTCTGGATGGGCATCGCTGTCGCCGATTTTGACGGTGACCTGGACCTGGACTTCTACGCCACCAACGAGGGCTTGAGCGCCTACATGTGGGGCTATGACAACCTCGACGATGGGGCCGACTACTCCAGCGTCTACGAGGTGACCGCCTGGACGGACCCGCGGGATCCGGGGGCCGACCCGACGCTGGACTCCGATCGGGTCAACCCCTTCCACTCGCTGCTGCTCGACGAGGGCGACGCCTACCGGGTGGCCGCTGACTGGTCCCTCGAGGCGGAGCATCTGCTGGCTGGGGATCTCTTCGAGGGCCTGGAAGGGCACTACCTCGAGTGGACCGATCCCAAGGGCCTGGAGCGCTACCCCTGGGCCTGGGGTGCTGCATCCCTGGACTATGACTCCGATGGCTGGATGGACGTGGTCTTCACCGGCAACAATTGCGGTGCGCCGATGACGGTCATCTGGAACGAGGAGTGGGGGGCTGGACCTGGAGCGCTGCTCCGCAACCTCGAAGGAAGCGGATTCGAGGACGTGACCTGGTCCGCGGGTGTCCCGAACATCGACGAACTGGGGCGGTACCAGGACGGTCGTGGGCTGGCAGTCGGCGACCTGAACAACGATGGCCATGCTGATTTCGTGGTGGCCAACCGCACCTACAACACCTCTCAGACGGACCCGATGGCGCAAGAAGCCGGCACACCCCATGTGTGGCTCAGCCGTCCCCGGGAAGGCCACTGGCTGCAAGTGGATCTGCTGGGAACAGAGAGCAACGAGGATGGCCTTGGTTCTCGGGTGTGGGTCACGTCGGACGAGGACACCTGGCTTCACACCCTGGGTATGGACGCCAGCACCAACTCCTCCAGCGAACGATTGCTGACCATTGGACTCGGCACGGCCGAGGAGGTGGACATCCTCGTGGAGTTCCCGTCCGGGGTCCAGGTGGAGCAGCACAATGTCGCAGCGGATCAACGCGTCGTGATCGAGGAGGGCACATGATCCCCCTCCTGCTTGTCCTGGCCTGCTCTCCCGGCTCGCTGGCCCCTCTTTTGGATTCGGGGGAGGGGGATTCCTCCGGAGACTCTGCGGACGGGACTCCGGGCTTCGAGTCCGCCAAGGCCTGTGCCGAGTGCCATCCCTCCCAGTACGCGGAATGGCGCCAGTCGATGCACGCCTACGCGGCGCTCAGTCCCTTCTTCGATGCCTTGACCGCCAAGGCCTACCGGGACAGCGGCGGTTCCATCGGCACCTTCTGCACGAACTGCCACACCCAGCAGGGGACCCTCGCTGGCGAGCCGGGCACGACCACTGCCGCCGACCGCAGCGAACTCTCCAGAGAAGGTGTGACCTGTGACGTCTGCCACACCGCCACGGGCCACGAGGGTCTGGTCAGCAATGCGCGGCTGACCCGCGAGTTGGGCCCCATCAAGCGCGGTTCCTTCGACAACTCCGCCGCGGTCGTACACGAGGGCGTGCGCGACGACTTTGTGACCTCTTCCGAACTCTGTGGGACCTGCCACGACGTCTACATCTACCCGGGGCCGCCCATCGAGTTGGCCTATACCGAGTACCTCCAGAGCCCGGCCTACGACGAGGGCATTCGCTGCCAGGATTGCCACATGGGGCCGGAGCCGGGTGTGGTGTCGGAGCGGGAATGGGGACCGGCGGCGATTGTGGAAGGCAAGACCTACCAGGACCGGGAACTCTCCAACCACAGTTTCGTCGGGCCCGACTACTCGGTGTTGCCGGACTTCCCCTTCCCGGACGACCTCGAGGCCAGTCTCCTGGCCCAGGAGCTGTACCTCGGCAAGGTGCAGACGCTGCTGGAGAATGGCGTGGGCATCCGGGACCTGTCCATCGTGCAACAAGGGGGGGAGTTGGAGGTCGAGATCTCGCTGGAGAGTCTGACCAACGGGCACCGGGTGCCCACGGGCTTCACCCCCGAGCGCCAGCTCTGGTTGGAAGTGGTGGTCGAGGACAAGTCGGGTGAGGTCGTGTTCATCTCCGGCGACCTGGACGAGCACGAGAACTTGCGGAACAGCCACAGCCTCCTTGTCGAGGAAGGGCTCGTGGAAGAGGACCCGTGGCTGGTGAACCTGCAGTCGGTGAACGAGGCCCACGGCGGGCCCTTCAACGAGCAGGGAGCGCTCCCGGGTGACCAGGGACCCTTCACCCACGAGGTGATCTTCCCCTTTGACGCCACGACAGTTTCTCGTCAGAGCCTCTTGCCGGGCGAGGTACGCAACTTCCCCTACCGCTTCGATGCCGAGGGCCAGGGACCGTACTCGGTGACGGCAGCGCTGAAGTACCGCAACCTGCCTCCCTACGTGCTGCAGTTGCTGGCCGTGGAGGAATCCGTTGGGGTCCTCAAGATCTTCACCATCGACACCGCCGAGGCCTCGACACAATGATTGGCGCACTGTGGATGATCCTGGGATGCACGGGCGTCAGCCCGGTGGACAGCGTTCCTGTGGTGGACCCTGGAGCAGCCGTGGACCATTGT
>CAZMNK010000170.1:0-11025 GCA_964567625.1 uncultured Enterobacterales bacterium
TCGGACGGATAGATCTCGGAGCCCGGTGGCTTCGGGCGCTGCTGCAGCCAGGGCATCCAGCATGCTCATCAGGGGAAGGGCCGCCACGGTAAAGGTCGGGCGGTGATCGCCGAGCCAGGTGTCGACCTGGGGATCGAGCACCTGGGCACCGCCGTCCTCGGAGTCCAGCACCCGAGTTCCTTCGTCCTGAGGGCCCTCGTCCACGATGCGTGCGGTGACCCCCTTCATCTCGTAGATGCGCTTGCCGTCACACCACAGGCTGGCGTCTGCGGTGGCGCTGGCACTCGTCTCGAGGCGCTCGCTGCCGGTGATCTCGACGGTCAACGTCACCCGCTTGTTCGTGGGGATGACCTGCCCACGGTACTTCCATGTGGTCTCCAGGCCCACGGCGACAGGCTCGAAGCGGGGATGGTCCAGTCCCTCGGACATTCCCTCCAGGAGCATCCAGGACTGCAGTGTCTGGTAGATGGCCTCGATCCCCAGGGAACCCGCCTGGACCGGGTCTCCATAGAAGTGGGCCTTGAAGTACCAGTGGTCCGGGTCGACGTCCTTCTGGCCGCGCAGGCGGGTGCAGCCTGGGGAGTAGTCGAGGATCCGGTCGATCAACAGGAGCTTGTCCAGGGGCAGCCGGGCGTCGCCAGAGAACAGCGACTCCGGTCGGCTGGCCAGGTCGATGACCTGGGTGGGCTCGGCGTCGTGCCAGGCCCGGGCGGCGTCGTCCATGGGGAGGCCGACCTGGTTCGCAAGGGCCTCCTGGGGGAAGTACCCGAACACGGTCTCCACGTCGTAGACCGGCTCCCCGTCGAGCAGGCCCTTCACCGTGAAGGACTCGATGATCATCCCCGCGCTCTTGGCGATCCGGGTGATGGTGACCTCGTTGGTCAACGTGCCACTGCCCGGGGTGATCTCCCGGTGCAGGGTCGCCGTGCCGTCCAGGTTCCGGAAGTAGAGGTCCCGGTTCAGGCCGATGCTGGAGCCGGAGTAGCTGGCCAGCCAACCGCAGGGCTGGAGGGCCGCCTCCATGATCACGCACAGGGGCATGGTGGGGTGGCCGCCGTCCTGGAAGTACCACTCCTGGAGACCCGGGATGTCATAGGCCGAGACGACGGTGGTGCCGGTCTCCATGGTGGCCATGGGTTTGCTCACGGACAGCATGCGGGTCAGGAAGTGGTACGGCGGCCCTGGCAGGCGGGCGACATAGCGTGGACCATCGAACTCGGCGTAGAGGGGTCCAAAGGCCTCGGAGGGACGTCCCCAGGCACAGGCGATGAGGCTCCGGTAGTCAAAGGGGAAGCCGTTCGTGTCCGCCACCGGGCGGTCATCAGGGGGCGTCTCCTGCAGCGCTTCCATGCTGTTCAAGGGCCAGTCGGGAACGAGTCGCAGGCCGACCCGGCGGGCATGGAAGCCTTTGAGACCATCGCCGGTGCAGAGCAGGTCGGCGTACAGGGTTGGAATCGGGCCTGCGATGACCTCCTCGACGAAGATCTCGGTGACCAGTTCCCGGCTGCTGGGAATGGTCTGGCCCCGACACTTCAGGTCGAAGGGCTGGTCGGTGACCGGCTCGAAGTGCCAGCCGTCTCGGTTCACGGTGTAGCCCAGGGCCGTCATGTAGAGGGCCATGGCCTGGAGGCAGCCCTCGAACATCAGGGTGCCCGGCATGCAGGGGTCGCCCTTGAAGTGACCGTCGAAGAACCAGTCGTCCGGGTGGATGTTGCGGAAGGCCCGGAGGTACCCGCGACCCCAGGGACCGCCATCGATGGAAAGCTCCTGGATCTCCTCGAAGAGTTGGAGGTCTCCCTGGCCGATGCGAGGGGTGCGCACATGGCACTTCGTCAGGTCCAGGGAGGGCCCGAAGCACTCCCAGGGTCGGGCTTCTGCAAAGGCCTGGACCTGTTCGGCGGAGAACGCGGTCCGGATGTCATCGACCTCGGGGGGGTCGAGCCTCGGTTCCGAGACGATCGACTGCTCCTCGGGCGTCCACAGGATGCCGTCGGACTCCGCGAGCTCTTCCTCGGTGAAGAAACCAGCCTGGCCATTTCGCACGCTCAACGCGCGCTGGGTTCCGACGTGGCAGTCGTAGTGGAAGAAGAAAAGCCGGACATCCCCATGCTTGGCGTGGCCGTCCACGTGGATGTCGTATTGGAGGGTCTCGCCGGGGCGCGGCAGTTCCCGGTGGTAGGTCAGGGTGCAGCCGAGCAGGCGATAGACCCGATCTCCGCGGTTGTGCAGGTCCACACCGAGGTAGCTGATGAGCATCAGGTCGGCCTGGCCAGCCTCGATCATCACCCCTGCGGGCATACGGCCCTGGTGCAGGTACCAGGCGTCCCAGGTGATGTCGGTCTCGGTCCAGATGGTGCCCTGGCCCATGCTGGCGGGCTCGGCGTCCAGCCCCACGACCCGGTCGGCCAGGAGCAGCGGAGGCTCGGGCATCCGCACCTGCCGGGGCCACTGGTCCTGGTCGGTGAACGCCGGGCCGAAGAGGGTGCTGATGGCACCGCTGGCGTGGACCAGGAGGTCCTCCCGGGAGAACTTCGGACCGGGGAACAGGGTCTGCTCGGAAACCGCAGCCTGTCCGGTCTCTTCAGGAGTCGGTTCCTGGATCTGGGGGCCAGTGGGATGTTCGACCTGGACGATGGGCGCAGGAGGGGGCCTGGGGGTTGTTCGACCGGGACGTGGGGCGCTGGTGGGGGCTGGGGAACCGCCGATGGGGCGGGCAGGGGAACAGCCGCCGGGAGGGGGAGGGTCGGCACGCCACCGCCGGGCAGTGCCCCGGCGTTTCGGGCGGCATCGAGCAGGGTAAACGTCGCCTGTTGCCTGACCTGGAGGAACTGCTCGTGCAGGGCGGTCTGCTGGGCCAGAAAGGCCTGGTGGATCTGAGCCAGGTGGGCTTGCAGAGCACTCTGCTGGGCAAATGCCTGTCCCAGTCCGCTGGGGAGGGCTGCCGGGGGGGTGGGGAACTCGGGCGGCGTCGGGAGCGCTTCCGGGGCAGGGGGCGCCGCTGGAGCTGGCATGGCTGGCGTGGGTGAAGGGCCGAGCACCGGTGGGAGAGGCGTGGGCAGTGCCAGGGTCTGGACAGTGCTTTCCGTGGACTGCCAGGGACCGGTGACCTCTGGGGCGTCGATGGCAACGGTGGGCAGGACCACAGGGGGCGGGTGGGCCTCGCAGGTGAACGGCCGGGTGGGCACCGTGGGGGGCTGGGGGGCTGGGCTTCCAGCGGGGGGGGGCACCAGGGCAGTGGTTCGAGGAGCACCGGCCATGGGAAGCACGCTCACCTGGACGGCCTGGGGTGGCGTGGTCCAGCCAGCGGCCTTCAAGGCCTGTCCTGAGCGCAGTGCCAGGGCTGCCGCCGCGACGTGCAGCAAGGCCTCTGCGGCGTGGCTGCGACCCAGTGTGTCCCGAAGGGGGTTGTCCTCTGCTCCGAGAGAATGGGTCGGCTTGGCCGTCTCGTCGAGTACCGCGTAGATCGGGTCTCCATCTGCGGTGGCGTCGCTGAGGCGCTTCAAGATCAGGACGACGGCTGCGTCTCCGCCGTGAAGGGATTCGCCGGGTCGCACGGCGGCCAGCGCCTCTCGGTGCACGGGCTCATCGGACAGGTCCACCGCAGCGACGACTGCCGCGTCGATCTCTCCGGATCGCAGGGCCCGGGCGCCCAGTTCCAGGGCGACCAGCCCCGAAGCCTCCTCGGCCGAGACGGTGAAGGAGGGGCCGGTCCAGCCAAAGGCCTGGTTCAACCGGTTCGCGGGGATGTTCGGCATCGTCCCGAGCACCGCCGGTGCTTCCAGGTAGGGGACAAAGGCGTCTTGCAACGCCTGGGTCTCGCTCTCCGTCAGACCTCGGATGTTCGCGGCCACGCTGGCTCGCCAGCGGGCGCCATACCGGGCGACCTCGGCGTCCGTGCCCATACCGACCAGGGCACCGGTGCGGTCAGGGTCCAGGCGTGCGCCATCGTGGACGGCTTCTTCGGCGGCGGCCAGGACCAGCAGCTGCTGGCCCAGGGTCTGGGCCAGGTCCCGGGGAGGGAATCTCAGGGTCGCCAGGTCCAGGGTGACCTGTGACGCACGGGAATCCAGGGTTGCCCCTTCAAACAGGGCGGCTTCCACCTGGGTCCGGTCCCTGGCACTTCCGGCCCGGAGGCCCACGCCCACGATGGCGATTCCCTCGGTGGAGGCCGGGGCCGGGGAATCCTGGACCGGGGTCGGCGTCGCCGAGCCTTCCTCGACCAGCAGGTGAGCGTTGTTTCCGCCGAATCCAAAAGCCGAGACCGCCGCCCGCCGTGGACCCTCGACGGTCCAGGGCTCGGCGCTGTCCAACAGCCGCAGGGGGCCCTTGGTCAGGCCCGGGAGGGGGCGATCGCCATGCAGACTGGGGGGCCGCACCTTCGCTTGAAGGGCTTCCAGGACCTTGATGAGCCCGGCCACACCGGCCACGGTGATCAGGTGCCCCAGGTTGGACTTCAAGGAACCTATGGGGACGTCCTGGGCCTCTCCGAAGACCCGCTCCATGGATGCCAGCTCCGTGGCATCTCCCACGGTGGTTCCCGTGGCATGACATTCCACCAGGGACACGCTTGCTGGATCCCAGTCCGCCTGGGCATAGGCGGACCGGAGGGCCCGTTCCTGGCCATCGACAGAAGGCGCGAGAAATCCTCGGCCCCGTCCATCGTTGGAGAGTCCGACACCGCGAATGACCCCCAGGATTCGCTCGTTGGCCGCCAGGGCATCTTCCAGGCGACGCAGGACGACAAAGGCACAGCCCTCGGCTGGCACCAGGCCGTCTGCCTCGGCGTGGAAGGGGCGGCTCTGCCCGGTCTTGCTCAGGGCACTCAGTGCCGCAAAGCCCACATGCAGGAAGAGGTCATCTGCCCGGTTCACCCCTCCGGCCAGGACCCGGTCGGCGCGGCCGTCATGGAGGGCATCGCAGCCGAGCTTGATCGCGTACAGACCGCTGGCACAGGCCGCGTCCAGGGCAAAGGCACCGGGCCCCAGGTGCAGGGCCTCCTCCAGCAGGAGCGCAGGCAGGCCCGACATGAAACGGTTGCGGGGATCCACGGCCTCCGAGCGACCCCACCAGGCCCCCTCGGCGAATCGCGCCATCTCGGACGAGGGGAATCCCAGGTTCCCGAGAATCGCCAGGGTACGGGCGGTGTCACCGCGCCAGCAGTCCGCGTCTCTCAGGGCCTCCCGACCCGCGTGCAGGGTGTAGCGAAACAGTGGATCGAGCCCGTGGAGTTCCGCAGCAGGCACGCCAAATCCCTGGGGATTCCAGGCCTGTTCGAAGCCGCGGACATAGCCGCCACGATCCGTCCAGGTGCGATCGATGCTGTCGCCTTCCGGGTCACAGGACACGGCCTCCTTGGGGACCCGCCAGCGGCCCTCCGGGCAGGGGCCCAGCAGGTCCGTGCCAGAGACCACGGCCTCCCAGAGCTCACTGGGAGTGAGCGCTCCGGGAAGGACGCAAGCCCGCCCGACAACCGCGATGGGAGAAAAGGAAGCCATACCGGTTTGCTAGCCGTAGAGGTGGGTCTCGACACCGACCAGGGAAGCCACAGTGCGCCCGTTTTCGTCCAGGAAGTGCACGTCGGCCAGGGTCCGAGTTTTGCTGGTCTCCCGGGCCTTCAGGATGCACCGGATTCCACCTTCGATCGGTCCGGTCTGGAAGGTGTGAACCTCCTGGACCGATGTGGGCAGGGAACGTCCACCGAGCACAGTCTCGGTCCAGAGAAGGGCCAGCTGCAGGCCGCCGTCCAGGGCGGCAGGATCCGTGTGCCAGGGTTCGTGGCTCCACCCACGGTCGAGCAGTCCGTCCAGCTCTCCGGCGATGCCGTGGTCGGAAACGCCCTCCAGCCTCCGGATGACCTGGAAGTCCGGTCCGTGGAAGAGGGTGCCGCCGTAGAGGTCCCGGTCGCCCCAGGGCTCCAGCTCCAGGATGGGGGGCGGAGGTGCCGGGTTCAGGCCCTGGCTGGTGAGCTGGGCAGTGGCGCTGTAGTGAAGTCGGTCTTCCTCGCCGCGAAGCTCCAGGGCCAGGAGGGCCCCATCACCGTTGGAGAGTTGACGGCAGCGCAGGACGAGCCGGGTCCCTTCGCCCGAGAACTCGGTCAGCTGGACCCCCTTGAGGACCTTCAGTTCCTCGATGGTTGCCAGGTTCAGGTCGGGCCGGAAGGCCTTGGCCAGGCGGTGGAACCATTCCAGGACCAGGACCACAGGAAGAACGGGTGTGCCGTCGATACTGTGATCAGCCAGGTAGGGATGGCTCTCCTGGTTCACTCGTAGGGGGACCTCCATGTAGCCTTCGGTGTCGGAGCGCAAGGGCTTGGGACGGCCACCCAGCACGATCTCGGGGTGCCTGGAGTGGCCAAAGACCTCGTCCACCAGCATCTGGCAGCCGCGGTTCAGGGGGATGAGAGGTACTCCCAGGGCTTCGAAACGAGTCTTGAGGGCGGGCGTGACCATGCCCCCTTCCCAGGGGCCCCAGCCCATGGCGGCAACGCGGCAGCTTGGACCGCGACGCAGGGTCTCGGCCCGGGCGACCTTGTTGAGGACTTCGTTCGCCATGGCGTAGTCCGCCTGGCCCAGGTTTCCGCTGCGGGCAGCGATGCTGGAGAACAGGCAGAGCAGCTTGAGCGGGTGATCCGCGGTGGCGTCGAGCAGGACCTGGAGACCCAGGACCTTGGTGGCGAAGACCTTGTTGAAGTCCTCGTCGCTCTTGTCGCCGATCTTCTTGTCGGCCAGCACGCCAGCCCCGTGGACCAGGCCGGTGACCGGACCCCAGGTCGCACGAACCGCTTCCAGTGCGGCGTCGACGGCCTTGCGGTCCGTCACATCGGTGGACAGGTAGCGTCCTTCGCCCCCGGCGGCCTTTACCGCGGCCAGGGTCTCCCGGACCTCGCGGCCGGCCAGGATGTGCCGGGACTGCTTGCCAAGTTCGGCGGGGCTGATCTTGACGCCACGGCCGCGGGCATCGGCGAGCAGGGCTCGCTTGATCGCGGCATCGTCCGAGGCCGTGGCCACACAGGCGGGCTCCGGGGTCAGCTTCGTGCGTCCGAGGAGCGCGAAGCGGGCCCGGGTCTGGAGAGCCACGGCGACCACGCAGGCCGCGGTCACTCCCCGGGCGCCGCCGGTCACCACGATCACATCGTCAGCGCCCAGGTTGACGCCTCCGCCTTCTCCGACGACAGACGGTCTGTCGGTCAGGGTCCAGCGCTTGCCGTCGGCGGTCAGGCCGACTTCGAGTTCGGGTCCACCGGTGAGGAGCTCATCGGCCAGGATCTCGGCGAGTTCCTGGTCGCTTCGTTCGCCACGCTCCAGGTCGATGGCCCGTGCGTGACCGATCTCCCACTCCAGGCTCGCCGTGCGGGCCAGGGCTGCGATGCCAGCCAGCCAGGCGCGGTCGCCCAACTCACCCCGCAGGCCAAAGGTGCCCCCGGTGTCCTGGACGGTGATCAACACACCGCCCTCGCGCCCGGCGGAATCAAAGGCCCGGACGGTCTGGAAGGCTTCCTGGTTGAGCGCAGAAGCCTCGGCTGCGGTGGAGACCGGGGCCAGGCCTGCGAGCACGATGAGTGCGCTGGCGTCCGAGGGAACCTCGACGATCAGCTCTGCGTTCACGCCTCGAATGTTCAGCTCTTCGACCAGCAGTCGAGAGAGGGCGGTGCCGTCACCGGCGACCGCCACTCGGGCTTTTCCCGGCAGATGCCCTCCTGAGAGCCCCATCGGGGGGGCCTCCACGGCTTCCAACGCGAACCGACCCAGGGGATCGGTCTGGCCGTTGGAGTCCTTCTTGGGAGTCGGGGTGCCGCCAATCGCCTCGACCAGGTGGTCGACGACTGCACCCAGGGTGGTCAGGCTCGCCATGGCGCCTGCATCGACTTCCGGCAGACCGGGAGCCCGTTCCTGCATGGTGCTCAGGATCTCGACCCGCTTGATGCTGTCGATGCCGAGATCACCTTCAAGGTTCATCTCCAGGGCCAGCATGTCCGCGGGGTAGCCGGTCTTCTCGGCGACCACGTCGAGCAACATGGCGGACAGGTCCAGGTCCTTGGTGTCGACGGGGGCCGCCGCCGGTTCCGGGGCTGCTGGGGTGGGTTCCGGGGCCGTTTCCGCCGCGGGCTGGGCCGTTCCACCCCCTGGAGTCTGGGCATCCAGGGTCTCGACGATCTGACCCAGTGTCTGGAGCTCAGCCATGGCGCCTGCATCGACTTCCGGCAGGCCGGGAGCCCGCTCCTGCATGGTGCTCAGGATCTCGACTCGCTTGATGCTGTCGATGCCGAGATCGCCCTCGAGGTTCATCTCCAGGGACAGCATGTCCGCGGGGTAGCCGGTCTTTTCGGCGACCACTTCCAGGAGAATGGCCTGCAGGTCCAGTGCTGCGGTGGGAGCGGGAGAAACCGGTGCTGGTGTTGCCACCGGGGCGTGGACCACTGGAGGTGTCGCGACGACGGGAGGCGCGGTCACCGGGACGGCTGGCGCTGGAGCCTGGACCGGTGGTGGTGCCGCGTAGACCGGTGGTGGTGCCGCGTAGACCGGTTGTGGTGCCGCGTAGACCGGTTGTGGTGCCACCGTGGGCTGCGGCGCGGCCATGGGTGCGACGGTGGTGGCCATGCCCGGGTTCATCATCGAGGCCAGTGCCATGAGCTGGGTCTGGGCCGTCTGCAGGAACTGACTGTGGGTCTGGGCCATGGTGGACTGCCAGGCCGAGTGAGCCTCGGCGGTCTGGCGCTGGGCCTCCTGGAAGGCCTGGACCCAGGCCAGCTGGGGCTGGACTGGTAGGGCAGCAGGGGCTGGTGTGACGGGAGCCACTGGCTCCGCTGGTGCGGCCTGGGCCGTGGGCTGGGGCAGGGGTCGTTCGTCGGCGGCCACAAAGACCTCCTTCGGTGCAGGGGGGGCAGGGGGAGAGGGTTCGGGATTCGGGGGAGGCAGGTCAGCAGCGCCACCGGGTGGTGGGTAGGGTCGCCCGTAGTTGGCGCCTTCAAGATCCAGGGTCAACTTGGGTTTCACCCGTTCACGGAAGTCCTCGGGCACCCGGTACTCGGCCCATAGCCGGTGGAGTTTCAGGTCCAGTCCGGCGGCAGCAAGCTTTGCGAGTCCGGTCAACAGCGGCTTGAGGCCGGTGTTGCCCTTGGCGTCCAGGGACACTGCCAGGGGCTTGTGCTTCTTGAGGATGCGTCCCACCAGACCAGTGAGCACGGAACCCGGGCCGACCTCCACGAAGGTCGTCACGCCCTGTTCTCTCATCGCTTCGATCAGTTCGACGAAGCGGACAGGCTCGGTGATCTGGCTGGCGAGCCGGCTTCGCATCGCTCCGGCCGTCTTCGGGTAGGGGTCTGCCGTCGCGTTCGCGTAGACCGGGATCCTGGCCTTTCGGAACTTGATGTCGCCCAGGAAGGCCTCGAAGGGCTCGCGGGCTCCGGCGACCACCTGGGAGTGGAACGCGGTTGCCACGGGGAGCCGCTGGGTGCGAAGACCCGCGGCGTCCAGCTTCACCTCGACTCGCGCCACGGCTTCCGTGGGTCCGGAGATGACCGTTTGCTTGGGGTGGTTGTGGTTGGCCATCACCACCGGCTCGTCGGCCAGGTGAGGAGCAATCGCCTCTGCCCCGGCCCGAACGGCACTCATGGCACCAGGCTCGTCTCCGGCGTCTTCCATCAACTCCCCGCGACAACGGGCGATGCGCACCAACTCGGCGGCGTCGTACACATCCGCCGCGTGGAGGGCGGTCAACTCTCCAAAGCTGTGACCGGCCACGGCATCCGGGCGCAGTCCCAGGTCGGTGACCAGTCGCAAGAGTGCCAGGCTGGCGATGCCCAGGGCAGGCTGGGCCCAGCGGGTGGCGGTCAATCGGTCGGCCTGTGCCGAGCGGGCCTCCTCGGAGAACACGCTGGTGGGGAAGACGACCCGGTGCAAGGGCAGGCCTTCGCCCAGGTCCAGGTCTGCGGCCTCGTCCCAGGCGGAACGGGCCACGTCGAACTGCCTGGCCACCGCACTGCCCATGTCCAGGGACTGAGAGCCCTGTCCGGGGAACAGGAAGCCGACCTGGCCCTGGTGGCTGCCGACCCCGTAGAAGGTGCCGTCGGGGCTGGACCAGGACTCTGTCGGGTCGTTGTCGATGCGCTCGGCGGCTGCGCGAAGGCGCCTGGTGAGGCCCTGCTCGTCTTCTGCGACGACCAGCAGTCGGGCCGGGTGCGTGGCCTCAAAGGCCCGGGTGGTCTCCCAGGCCAGGCGATGGAGGGTGTCCGGAGTCTCTGCCAGGACGGCCAACTCCCGGGCCTGCCTGGCCATGTCTACAGGTTCCCCGGACAGGGCCACCAGCTCTACATCTGCGGTCCGCAGGCGTTCCCTGGCCACCTTGGGGCCCGCTTCCTCCAGGGTCAGGTGGAAGTTGGAACCTCCAAAGCCAAAGGAACTTACCGAGGCCCGGCGAGGGTGGTCGCTGCCCCGGATCCAGGGCTTGGGCCGGGTGTTCAGGTCAAAGGGGCTGTCCAACAGGTTCATCGCCGGGTTGGGCGCGTCGACCTTGGCCTGGGGGGGAAGGGTCTTGTGGTGCAGCGCCATCACTGCCTTGATCAGACCGGCAGCTCCAGCGGTGGCCTTGGTGTGGCCGATCTGGGACTTGACGGAACCCAGGGCACACCATTGCCGATCCGAACGGCCGGTTTCCTCGAAGACCGTCTTCAGGCCTTCGAACTCGGCCGCGTCTCCGGCCTTGGTTCCCGTTCCGTGGGCCTCGACGAACTCCACCGTTTCGGGGCCGTATTCAGCGGAGGCATAGGCACGGCGCAGGGCCTTGGCCTGCCCGGAGGCCCGAGGGGCGTAGACGCTCTTGGCCCGGCCATCAGAACTGGAGCCGACACCGCGCAGGACGCCGTAGACCCGGTCCCCAGCTGCCTCTGCGTCGGAGAGACGCTTGAGGGCGACCATGCCCAGGCCTTCGCCGAGCATCGTGCCGTCCGCGGCGTCGCTGAAGGGGCGGCAGTCCCCGCTCCGGGACAGGGCCGGGGTCTTGCTGAAGCACATGAACATGAAGACGTCG
>CAZMNK010000171.1:0-6018 GCA_964567625.1 uncultured Enterobacterales bacterium
GCAATCCTGTTTGTACCTTGTGCGACACCCGGTTCCTGCCAACGCCGGGGGGGAGCGACCCCACGCTTCCCCCCCGGCAACTGGCAACAGCAGGTGTGCCAGCATCGGATTGTGGCGCGCCGTCTGCTCACACCGATTCTGGCCACCCTGCTTCCGGCCGGGGTCCTTGCCTGGGGATTGCGTCGAGTCTTGCCCACCCTGGGATCTGGCCTCTGGGGACCGGCGAACCCCTTTAGAAATGGGGACTTCAACGGGGGCTGGTGGCTGTGGTGGGCAAGTCACGAGGCCGCCCAGGGGGCTCCGGGCTGGGCCCGATTGAACTGGCCGGATGGGGTTCAGAGCCTCGCCGGGGTCATTCCGAACCCCGGGGACATGCTCCTGCTGGGGCTGATGGGACCGCCGACGGTCCTGGCCTGGAACACCGTACAACTCGTGCACCTCCTGGCAGCCCTGTTCTCCACGGTGCTGTTGGCCCGGGTGGCGGGAGCCACCTGGTGGGCCGCTGGTGCGGCCACTGCGTTGTTGGCCGCGTCGCCGATCCTCCTCCACGAGGTGGCGGGGGGAAGGCCCTCAAACCTGGTGGTGTGGCCGGGACTGCTGGCCCTTGCTGCGTTGATGCGTGGCCACGGGGTGGCCGCAGGTCTTCTCGCGGCGCTCCAGGGTATGGCCTATGCCTGGCACGGCCTGGTGCTGCTGATCGTCGGTCTGCCCCTGGTTCGCTCCTGGCGACCCGCTGTTGTGGCGGCTGTGACCGGCGCTGTGGTCGTCTCGCCCTACCTGGCCTGGCTCGTGACCGGGATGGGCGACGTTCCCTCTGACCTGCCGGCAGCGGGGTACACCCACCTGCCGGGTGCGGGTCTCTTTGGCCTCGAAGCAGTGCCCCCCCGATTCCGGCTGCATCCGCTGCTGCTTCTTGCCGTCCTGCTTGGGGTCAGGAAGGGAGGCCGCCTGGCGCTTGCCGGAGGCCTGGGCCTTGTCCTCGCCCTGGGGCCCCAGCTGGAATGGACACTGGGCCAGCCTGTGGTCACCGGCCCCCTGGCCTGGATGCAGTGGGCCTTGCCCTGGGTAAACCGCATGCATCATCCCGTCCGGGCGTGCCTTTTGGCGCTTCCGCTGCTGTGTGCCGCCATCGCTGTGGGGCTGAGTGGGATGCGTGGCGGGCGTCTGTGGGGGGCGGGATTGGTGCTGGCCGCCTGTTGGTGGTCCAAACCCATGGACGAGGCGACCACCTACGATCAGCCCGGGGTCCCGGACTACGCTGAGCTGGAGGCTCCCGGAACAGGGCCGGTCGTCGACCTGCTGGGCATGCACCACCGGACCGCACTGGCCCTCCAGACCATTCACGGGCGGCCGTTGCTGGAACCGTTGTGGTTCAAACGCCCCGAGGCGGGGCTTCACGGGGAGGTTGAGCAGCTGTTCCGCACGGGCCAGGCACCGCCCGGCATCTGGCAGTCCCTGGCGGACGCGGGCTTTGTCCAGGTCTGGGCGCTGGATCGCTTCGGCGACGCCCCGGACTTCGCCCCTGTCCTGGAAACAGCGTTGGGACCACCTCTGTTGCCGGGTGTCTACGCTCTTCCGCCGCGCCGCGACGAATAGTGTTCGTCCGTTCCCCGTAGGATCCACAACCTGGAGCGCACCATGGACATTGCCACCCTCGTGGATCCGGCCTTTGGACTCCTGCTCGGTCTTTCCCTGGCTGCGACCTGTGGCTTGCGGGCCTTTCTGCCGCTGCTCTGCATTGGCATCGCTGGGGCCATGGGCAAGGTCGAACTTGCGGACGCCTTTCAGTGGATGGCGACTCCTGCGGCCTTGTTCTGCTTTGGCACTGCGGTGGTCCTGGAGGTGGCAGGGGACAAGGTACCGGCCGTGGACCATGCACTGGATGCGCTCGGTGTGGTGGTCAAGCCCACCGCCGCAGCGGTGGCGATGGCGAGCATGATCCAGGAGTTCGATCCCCTGCTGGCCCTGGTCCTGGGACTGATCGGGGGGGGCGTGACCGCCGAGGTGGTGCACCTGGCCAAGGCCAAGGCCCGAGTGTTGTCCAGCACCTTCACAGGCACCCTGGCCAATCCCTTCCTCTCGCTGGCAGAGGACGTGGTGGCGTTTCTCTCTGTGGGACTGGCCTTTCTCGCGCCGGTCCTGGTGTTGGGGGCGGTTCTCGTCCTCGTGGTCGTGGTCTTTCGCCGTTGGCGGATGCAGGGGAGCAAATCCACGCCAGCCGCCTCGCCATAGCGTCGGAATCCCGTGCTACCGTCGGTGCCATGGTCGCTCCGTTGGCCCTTTCGCTTCTTCTCCTGGCCTGTCAGTCCGACACAGCCGACCAGTGCTCGACGGCCGACAACGGGATCTGCGAGGAGCTTGCTGGTTGCCTGCTGGGCACGGACTCGACGGACTGTGATGCCGCCTGTGACCAGCGGCCCTGGCCGGAGGAGGCGGTCGCAGCCTGCGCCCATGATGGCGCCAGCGTGCCCCCGGCCGAGGTGGATCCTTCGTTGGGGTCTGGAGGCGAGGGCGGCCTGGCCGGGACCTGGGATGAGACGGTCAGGGCCCGGGGCTATCTCTCCAGTTCGGACGTGGAGCGACACTACCGGGTCTATGTTCCCCGCCGATACAACCCGGATGTCCCCACCCCGGTGCTGTTCAACCTGGGTGGCTTCTCCGTGGACCAGTACTTCCTGGATGAGTACACCGAACTCAACCGAACGGCTGATCTGAACAACTTCATCGTGGTCTACGGGCAGCCCGAGTGGCGCGACTTCGGTTCCTACTGGGTCTGGTCCTGGTACGTCTACGAGAACGCCTATATCGGCGGCTGGGACGACAACCCGGACCTTGAATACCTGTGGAACATCTACGAGGTGATTCGCGGCCTCTACAACGTGGACCAGACCCGTGTCTACGTCAGTGGCCACTCCCGCGGTGGTGCCTTTTCTGTCATTGCGTCCTTTGAGATGCCCGATGTCTTTGCCGGCTTCTGTGCCCAGGCGGGATTCACGACCTACAACGAGTACGACGAGCGGATGTGGGATCTGGCGAGCCACCCGGCGGCGATGCTGGTTCACGGGGATGAGGACCCCGATGTCTCGGTGGGGGCCTCGGACGATCTCTTCGACGACCTGGAGGAGCTCGGTTGGGAGGACGGTGAGGACCTGGAGTACCTGCGACTCGAGGGGGTCACCCATCGATGGCAGCCCCAGTACAACGAACAGATGTGGGATTTCCTCTCCCGCCATGCCCTGGCCCCGGACGAGGTGGCACGGTGAGACGGGCAGGCCTCTCTGGCGTCTTGCTGCTGGTGGGGTGTACCGCTACGGAGGATGACCCCGCAGCCCGGCCGGGGACCCCCGACATCGCCCCCGTGTCGATCGATGCCTTGACGTACAACCAGGGCAAAGAGGACGCGACGCCGACGGCCTATGGGGATGAGTGGAAGGAGAATGAGCAGCCGCAACACCCGGTCACGTTGTCGGCCTTTGCCATCGATCCCACCGAGGTCACGGTAGAGGCCTGGGCCGGATTTCTCGACGGAATCGGGAATGCCGCCGCCGTCTTTCACCATGCCTTGCAGCCTGTGGAATGGAACGGGGAGCAATGGTTGGCGCGGGAAGGGGAGTCCACCCTGCCCATTCGTTACGTCTCCTGGTTCGACGCGGCCGCCTATTGCGCCTGGGCTGGGGGGCGGTTGCCCACCGAGGCCGAGTGGGAGCTGGCAGCCAAGGGTCCGGACGGAGACGACCGGTACCCCTGGGGAGCGGGGGGCGCGGATTGTGACCTGGCCGTCTACTTCACCAATCGCACCCTCTGTGAGACCCGACCCCAGCCCGTCGGGAGCCGCAGTCCCCAGGGCGACAGTTTCTATGGGCTGAGCGACATGGCCGGAAACGTCGCAGAGTGGGTTCATGACCGCTACGGCCGATACACCGCGGGGGAGCAGACGGACCCGATCGGTGAACCCGATGGCGACTACCGGGTGATGCGAGGCGGTGGTTTTCGCGACACTGATGACAGCATTCGAACCACCGCCCGGTGGGCCGTGCAGCCGGACCGTCGAAGCGAAGGGGTTGGATTCCGTTGCGCCCATGATGTCCAGTCGGACCAGGCCCGCTGATGGGTGGACCTTCGCTCGGATTCGGCCTGGTCCTGTGGAGCCTGTTGCCTGGCTGTGGATCCATGGGCGAGGACACCGGGTGGCGTCCGGAGAGCAGCTGGACAAACCCGGAGCCAGCGGACCACACGGCGGTCGCCGAAGGCCTGGACGACCCGCGAGGACTGGCGATCACGGCCACGGGACTGGTTGTCGCCGAAATGGACGCCGGACGGGTCGTCTCGGTGGAAGGCGGTGTCGTGGAAGTTCTACTCGAAGGCCTGGAAGATCCCTACATGGTCGCGGCCGGCGACCACGGGGTGGTGGTGACCGAGCGGGGAGGGGGCCGGGTACTTCATCTCGCCGAGGAGACCACGGTCCTGGCAGAGGGGATGAGCAAGCCCGGTCGGGTCATCGTGGAAGAGGACCGTGCGTGGTGGCTGGACGAGGACAAGGGCGAGTTGTGGATGGCTGACCTGGGAACCGGAGAAGCCGCTGTTCTGGCCCAGGTCTCCGATCCCTCCGGACTGGCCTGGACGGAACAAGGTGTGCTTGTCGCCCGGGCCGGTGACTGTGATTGTGTGACGCTCATCGACGTGGAAAGCGGTGACCAGACCGACGTCGTCGACGTCGAGGAGAACCCGGTCGATGTCCTGGCCACGGAGGCGGGTGTCTTCCTGAGCGCAGAGTCACATTATTGGCCCTACGGGGGCTGGCTCTACAGCGTCGATGTCGAGGAGGGGGATGCCGAGGATCTCGCCAACAGCCCCCCAGGCCCTTCGTGGTTGGCGGCCAACAGCACCCATCTTTTCTGGGTCAGCGACGAGAACATCGTGACCGTTCCCCATGAGGGCGGGACCTATCAAACCCTCGCCATTCTCACGTCGCCTGGGGACCTGAGGGGGACCGAGACAGCGCTCTACTGGACCGATCGACACCGGGGCGCGGTGTACACGGTCGATCTGTCGGGCCCCTGAGGTCCGGGTCATGAACACCTGGGGCACCTGGATCGGGTGGATGTCCCTTGTCTCAGGCTGTGGGCCGACGACTCTCGTGCTGGATTCCGTTCCTGTGCAGGAGACCGGCGAAGGGGACACGGACACACCCACTGACGCGAGAGTGGCCTGGATCACCGAGGTCGTCAGTGCCAACAAGAACAGTCTGGAGGATGAACAGGGAGAAACGCCGGACTGGATCGAGATCTACAACCCTGGCCCCGAAAGCATCGAATTGAAGGGCTGGAGTCTCTCGGACGGGGACACGCCTTGGGTGTTCGGTGCTCGGGAGTGGCTGGTGGGGGAGTACCTGGTGGTCTTTGCCTCCGGCGATGGGGACCGGGGTTCGTCGAGAGAGATGCACACGGACTTCAAGCTCTCCGCCGAGGGAGAGGCCCTGTCGCTCTTTCGGCCCGATGGGTCCACAGCGCATCGCCTGGAGATTCCGGCACTGTCCGAGGACCTGGCTTTCGGCCTGTCACAGGAAACACAGGTCTCGGCGCGCATTGGAAGGGAAACCGCTGTTCGTTTCACGCTGGAGGACCCGGGACCGGACTGGGCGTTGCCGGGCTTCGATGACAGCGCCTGGGATGAAGGCCTGCTGCCCCTGGGCCTGGATGGGGCCGACGCGACAGCAGGGTCAGTTCTCGAGAACCGGGCCCTGTTTCAGACGACGGCCCAGTCCTCCAATGGCTACGGGTACACCGGGGAGCAGGCGGTCGACGGGGAGCTGTCGAGCTTCAGTCACACCGGCGATGCAGACCTGGAACCCTGGTGGGAGGTGGACCTCGGCGAAGAGACCTGGATCGGCGCCGTCGACCTGCACAACCGTGTGGATTGCTGCCACAACCGCTTCTACAACCTCACTGTGGGGGTGACGGATGGGGCAGGAACCGAGGTCTTCCTGTCCGAGGTTCTGAACCCCGTGGCCCCGGGTGG
>CAZMNK010000171.1:6028-10997 GCA_964567625.1 uncultured Enterobacterales bacterium
AACTGGTGGTAGAGACCGGGGCCGAGGGGGTGGTGGGCTCCACCGTGCGGGTGGCCAAGGTGGCGGTGGGCGGGTCGGGGTCCAGTGAGTGGTTGTCCTTTGCCGAGGTAGAGGTCTGGGGGACTTCTCCAGCCCCCTACGCCGATCGGATCGTCACGGAAATAGAGACGGCGCCGGTCTGGGTGAGGGTGGAGAGCGTGGCGCCGGACCCGGTGGACCGTGTGACGCTGACGGCTGGTTTCGACGACGGTTTCCTGTTCCTCGCAGACGGCGAGGAGGTGCTTGCGGCCAACCTGGACGGCCAGGTGGCTGCCGGGGACCATGATGGCCTGGTGTCCGAGACGTGGACCCTGAACCCCGAACTCTGGGAACGTTCCCTGTGGGCGTTCCGGGTGGAAAGTGTGGACGAGGATGATCTCCTTCTCGACCCGGTGCTTCAGGGCCAGCGGATCACCACCGGGCCAGTCGCCTATTTCACCACCCCGACGCCTGGGGAACCCAATGGTCCGGGCAGTGTGGGGTTCGTGGCCACGCCGGCGCCCGATGCCCCCCGGGGCTTCTACGACGAGGCCATGACGGTCACCCTGACCTGTGACACCCCTGGTGCCACTCTCTGGGTCACGGTGGACGGGTCATCTCCGAGCCGGGAAGACGGGGTCTCCTACAAGGATGACCAGGGAGGAGTTCCCACGGCGGAGGTGGCGGTCACCACCACGACCATTCTTCGAGCCATGGCGACCCTGGAGGGGTGGGAGGACTCCACCATCGCCACCCACACCTACCTGTTCCTGGAGGACGTCATCCACCAGGGGGCGCTCCCGGACGGGTTTCCTGTGACATGGGATGGGATGGACCAGGCTTCGGTCCAGGCGGACTACGAGATGGATCCGGAGGTGGTCGAGGACGCCGATGTCCAGGACGACCTGTGGGAGGGGTTGCGGGACATTCCCACCCTCTCGATCGCCCTGGACCCCGAGGACCTGTTCGGGGCGGAAGACGGCATCTACATCCACTCCCTGCAGCGGGGTTCGGAGTGGGAGCGAACGGCTTCCATCGAGCTCATCCTGCCCGATGGGTCAACCGGCTTTCAGGAGGACGTGGGCCTGCGTATCCACGGCTATGGCTGGCGCTACCATTCCTCTTCGCTCAAGCATGCCTTTCGGTTGGAATTCAGTCCCGAACACGGTGTCCGAAAGCTGGAGTACCCCTGGTTCGTGGATGCCCCAGTGGATCGCTTTGACAGCATCGTGCTTCGCAGCCAGGGAAGCCGTGGCTGGCAGGATTTCCGCGACCCGGAACAGGCTCAGTACATCCGCGATGCCTTCGCACGGGACACCGCTCGAGACATGGGCAAGGTCGATGGACACGCCACCTATGTTCACCTCTACCTGGATGGCCTGTACTGGGGTCTCTACATGCCCGTCGAGCGACCCGATGCAGGGTTTGGAGAGGAGTATTTCGGGGGTTCCGATGACGACTACGACGCCATCAACCGGCGGACGTCGACCAACGAAGCCATCGACGGAACCCTGGAGGCCTACAACGATCTGCTGGCACTCTCCGACGAAGACCTGTCACAACAAGCCCACTACGAGGCAGTCGAGGCCATGCTCGATCTGACGGATCTCATCGACTACATGTTGATCCATCAATACACCGTGAACATGGATGGCCCGGAGGTCTTCGAGTCGAACAACATGCGGGGGATTCGGGAGCGTCGGGAAGGGGCCCAGTTCCGGTTCTTTGTCTGGGACATGGAGTACAGCCTCTGGGAGGCTGACGACAACTACAACATCGACGTGGATGTGGCGGGGAGCATTTCCCATGTCTACAGCCGTTTGCGTGACAACGCCGAGTTCCGGGAGCGATTTGCGGAACGGGCGGCGCTGCACCTGACGGGCGGGGGTGCTCTGACGCCCCAGGCGGCCGAGGACCGGTGGGAGGCTCGTGCGGAGGAGATCCACCGGGCCATCGTCGCTGAATCCGCTCGATGGGGGGACACCGACCGGGTGGTCCCCTATACCCGTGACGTGGAGTGGGAAGCAGAACGGGCCCGGTTGCTCACCGAGTTCTTTCCCTACCGGACGGCTTTCATGATCCAGCAACTCACCGCAGCAGGACTCTACGGGATCTGAGGCCGTTTACCGGGGGGAGGTCTCGGAACTTTCCGCCGGCCTCGAACGACCCATGCCGGGTGGCCGTCGCGCAGGCCTCGGCGGGAGAAGGATAGGATTCGAGCCATGAGGACCTCCTTCATCCTGGCCCTGGCTTGCCTGTCCAATCAGGGGACCCTCTCTACCCTGGACACCGGTACCCAGGGAACCGAGGACACCTCTGTGAGCGACTCTGGGGAAGGGGAAACCGGGGGTGACTCCGGCGACACCGGGATGCCTCTGGAGGTGGCGCCTGACTACGCCCTCCCGGGACCCTGGACTGCGGGACACCTGACGGACAACACGCTCAACCGCGAGGGAAGCCCTCTCATCCTTCGGGTCTGGTTTCCCGCCGGCAAGGAGGGTGCGGAACCTCGGGTGTACGGGTGGGATGACTTCAACTTTGAAGGAGAATCGTTCACCGACGTGCAGCCTGCCTGTGACGAGCCTCGACCGGTGATGGTTCACAGCCATGGGGATCAGTCGGTCGGGTGGGAGATGTTCTTTCTCCACGAGTTCGCGGCGACCCATGGCTGGTTGGTGCTGGCCATGGACCACCCGGGCAACACGCTCTATGGCAGCAGTCAGGACTATGGAGAGTTGTTCTCCCAGCGTCCCGCCGACGTCATGGACGCCTATGACTGGTTGGTGACGGAGAGCGCCGATCCCGGGAGCCCTCTGTCGGGATGTGTCGACGAGAGCGATGGGTATGTCGCCACCGGCTACTCCTTTGGCGGCTACACCGCCTACGCCACCTCGGGTGCGCTGGTCAACGGCATCGAGGGCCGTGAGACGCTGGACCATTCCGATGATCGGGTCACTGCCGTGGTGACGTTTGCGCCCTGGAATGCTTCCGGCTCGCTGAGCACCGGGACCAGTGCCATCACGGTGCCCGTGCTGACCCTCGGGGCCGACCGGGATGAGAGGGTAGGGACCCAGTACCAGGACCTCTTCAGCTCGGTGACGGCGATCCCCCGGGTTCTGGGGGGATTCGTCAATGCGGGTCATCTCAGTTTCGCCGCCATCTACTGTTTCGTTCCCGGCGACGGGTGCGGTCCTGACTACCACGCCATCGAGGACTTCGAGACCCGTGTACGGACGGCCACACTGGCCTTTCTGGGACATGCCCGGGGTCAGACCGGAGCCATCGAGCAGCTGCCGGCGGCCGACGAGGAACTCGTCTGGGAGATGGTGCTGGAGTAGGTAGCAGGGGAGGCCGGCCGGATAATGGGGCTGGACAGAACGCCACTGGAGTGACGAGACATTGGGACGCATCTTCGAGACCCGCAAGGCGACCATGTTCAAGCGGTGGGACCGCATGGCCAAGGCCTTCACCCGCTGTAGCAAGGAGATTGCCATCGCGGTCAGGGCCGGTGGCCCGGCGCCGGAGAACAACCCGTCCCTGCGGCGAGCGATCCAGAACGCCCGCGGCGTCAACATGCCCAAGGACAAGATCGAGAATGCGATCAAGAAGGCCCTGGGCGGCCAGGGTGAGGACTACCAGGAGGTTCTGTACGAGGGGTATGCCCCGAACGGGGTGGCCATCCTGGTCGAGACCGCGACGGACAACACCACCCGGACCGTGGCCAATGTGCGCATGCACTTCAACAAGAACGGCGGGAACCTGGGCAACACGGGCAGCGTGGCCTTCATGTTCGACCGCATGGGCGTGTTCCGGATCGACGTGGGCGACCTCGATCTGGAGGAACTGGAACTGGACCTGATCGATCACGGGCTCGAGGAGCTTGGTGAGGGCACGACCGACAACGGCGACCCGTGCACGGTCATCCACTGCGCGTTTACCGAGTTCGGCACCTTGCAGACCGCACTGGACGAACGGGAGATCAAGGTCGTCTCCGCGGGCAGCGAATTCATTCCCCACAACCTGGTCCCGTTGTCGGACGAACAGGCCGAAGAGGTGCTCAAGCTGGTGGACAAGCTGGAGCAGGACGAGGACGTGCAGAAGGTCTTCCACAACCTTCAGTGATGCGGGTCTGACCCGTCACGGACCTGGCTGCCTGGGCCGAATTCAGCCCTTCAGCCAGGCATTGACCCGTTCCTGTCCCCACTGTTCGACTGCGTGGGCCAGGATCGGACCCTCGGAGCCTCCCTGGGCAAAGGCCTGGACCACGGCTCGGAGGACCTGGCCGGCCTGGGCATCGTCCTCCTGGCTCAGGGCCAGCTGGATGGCGGGTGTCATCACGGCGGACAGCAGCGCCGCATCACCCTGGGCCAGGGCGATGTCCTGGGCGAGTCCCATGTGTTTTCCCGCCAGGTGCGTTTGGCCTCGGGTGGCCTGGAGGCGTCCCAGGTGCAGTGCGATGCGGCCGTGGACCGGGGACAGGTCGGCCTCTCCCTTGGCCTGGCGGAGGGCCTTCTTGTAGAGCTTCTGGGCGCCATCCTCATCCCCCATGATCTCCAGGGTCTGGCCGTACATCAGTCTTGCCTGGGTCTGGAGCGCCGGGTCGTCGCCTTTGTCCGCGACTTCCAGGGCGTCCTGGCCATAGGTCCGGGCAGCCTCGTGGTGGTCCGGCATCCGGGCCAGGCACTGTGCCTCCTCCATGCGGGCCTGCACCGCCTGGGTTCGGGCCCCCTGGGTGTAGGCCAGATCGGCCACCTGGTGGGCGATGACTGCGACTCGCTTGTAGTCCTGGTCGGGCAGGGCGGAGGCCTGGAGGCGCTTGCCGGCGATCCAGGCGGCTGGTAGCAGCTTGTGATGCAGTGCCGTGATGAAGGCCCGATCCCACCGCTTCACGGCATCGGGATGGCCCATGCCGGCTCGGACTTCCCAGACCCGTGCCGCCTGCACGGTGATG
>CAZMNK010000172.1:0-10974 GCA_964567625.1 uncultured Enterobacterales bacterium
GAGGTATTGAGTTATTAGTTGGAATTTTTAGGAGATTTGGCCGTCGATGCCGCGGCCGTGTTGAACCTGACGCCAGACCATCTTGCACGACACGGCACCCTGGAGCGGTACGGTCAGATCAAGTGCCGACTCCTGGAGCGCGTCCGCCCCGGGGGCATCGGCGCCGTGCCGGCAGAAGACAGCCACCTCCGGGAACTCGCTGGAGAGGGCGAAGGGCGCGTGTACATCGGCGACCATCCCGGGGTCATTCTGGATGGAGACATCGCGGTCTTCCAGGATGGCTGTGTCGATCTGTCCGGGCTCCAGCCCGTCGGGGGTGTGAATCGATGGAATGCTGCCGTGGCGTGCCTGATGGCCCATGGCATCGGTGTTCCCCTCGAGGACCTGGATCCCTCCCGGCTGACAGCCCTGCCGCACCGGATGGAGCCTGTTGTCGAGTGTGAAGGGATTCAATGGATCAACGACAGCAAGGCCACCAACGTCGAGGCTTCCCTGGCGGGCCTGTCCGGGATGTCCCGGCCCTTTGTGGTGATCCTGGGTGGCCAGGGCAAGGCAGGAGCGGACTATGCCGCCCTGGAGCCCGCTCTGGAAAACGCACGGGCTCGCATCTGCTTTGGCGCTTCGGCGCAGGAGATCGCCGAAGCGCTGGAGGGAGAGGTCGTGTCCGACCTGGCCTCGGCGGTGGCCCGTGCCCGGCATCTCTCCCGGCGAGGCGACGCTGTCGTGCTCTCACCGGCCTGTGCTTCCTTTGATCAATTCTCCAATTTCGAGGAACGCGGAGATGTGTTCCGGAGCCTGGTGCTCTCGGACGAAGACCGCGTGAAGGTGATGGAATGATGACTGAGAACCGGTCCGCAGGGCCGGACCGCCTGCTTCTTGTGATCGTGGGCTTGTTGATGCTCGTGGGTCTGGTGATGGTGCAATCGGCCTCGGGTCCCGTGGCGGCGGAGCGCTACCACGACGCCTGGTTCTTCGTGAAGAGGCAGGCCCTGGCCGGGACCCTCGGCGTGCTCGGAGCGGGTGTGGTTGCCCTGGTTCCCTACCGCTGGCTTCGTCACCTGGCCTGGGTTCTCTACGGGATGGTCTTTGTGGGCCTGATCCTGGTGTTCGTGCCTGGCATTGGACACTCGGTCAAGGGAGCCAGCCGGTGGGTCTCGCTGGGGGCCTTCAACGTGCAGCCCTCGGAGTTCGCAAAGCTCGCTGTCGTCCTGACCGTGGCCTGGTGGCTGCATCGGACGCAAGGCAGGATCCAGGACTTCAAGGGAACGGTACTTCCGGCACTGGCCATTCCTCTTCCCCTGATGTTGTTGGTGCTCCTGGAGCCGGACTTCGGGAGCACGGTCGTCATGGCAGGGCTGACTCTCCTCCTGGTTTACCTGGCGGGAATCCGCGGGCGCTGGCTCGCCAGCCTGTTCGGCATCACCCTCATGGCGTTGGGCCCTGCAATGCTCCTGGCCAGCTACCGGGTGCGGCGTTGGATGGGATTTCTCGACCCCTGGGCCGATCCGTCCGGGGACGGCTACCAGATCATCCAGTCCCTGGTCGCCTATGCGTCCGGCGGATTTCTGGGGCGTGGGCTGGGTGAATCCCAGTCCAAACACCTGTTCCTGCCCGAACCGTGGACCGACTTCATCGCATCGGTCCTGGGCGAGGAACTCGGGCTGGTGGGGGTGCTGCTCCTGGTCGGGCTCTACACGGCTCTGATTTGGCGTGGCTTCCACATTGCGGCGAGGGCACCGGATCTCTTTGGCGTCCTGGTGGCGGTGTCGATCACGGCACTCCTGGCGGGCCAGGCTATCTTCAACATGGGGGTCACTCTGGGGGTCGTGCCTCCGAAGGGAATGGTCCTGCCCCTGGTCAGCTATGGCGGATCGGCCTTGATCTGTCACCTGGTGGCGGTGGGGCTCCTCCTCAATATTTCCACTCATGCCACCGAAGACCCGGTGGCAGCCCTGCGATCGACTTACGAGGGAGACTGGGCACCAGGACCCGCCAAGTGATGTTTCGCGGAAAGATCAAACAGATTCACTTCGTTGGCATCGGGGGCTCCGGGATGTGCGGGATTGCCGAAGTCCTGCTGAACCTGGGGTTTGAGGTCACGGGAAGTGATCTTGCGGCCGGGTCGGTGGTGCGTCGCCTGCGAGGCATGGGCGCCACGATCGCCATCGGCCATGCGCCGGAGAACGTGGGCGAGGCGGACGTGCTGGTGAAGTCAACGGCGATTCCCGAGTCGAACCCAGAAGTCCGCGAGGCCCTGGCCCGCCACGTGCCGGTCATTCCCAGAGCCGAGATGCTCGCCGAGCTCATGCGCATGAAGTACGGGCTCGCAGTGGCGGGGACCCATGGCAAGACCACCACGACGTCCATGCTGGCCCAGATTCTGGCTGAGGCAAACCTGGATCCCACCGTGGTGATCGGGGGTCGGTTGGATGCACTGGGCTCCAACGCCCGCATGGGCCGGGGTGACTACCTGGTCGCCGAGGCGGATGAGAGCGATGGCAGTTTCATGCTGCTGGCGCCGACCGTGGCTGTCATCACCAACATCGATCCGGAGCACATGGAGCACTACGGGACTTTTGATGTCCTGGAGCGCACCTTCCTGGACTTCGCCAACAAGGTCCCGTTCTTCGGATTCAGTGTGCTCTGTCTGGACCACCCGACTGTCCAGGCTCTCCTGCCCAAGGTTCGCAAGCGCGTGGTGACTTATGGGCTCAATCGCCAGGCCCGATACCGGGCGGAAGAACTGCAGGCGGATGGCCTGATCAGCCGCTTCACCGTGGCGAGAGGCGAAGAGGTCCTGGGGCAGGTGAGACTGGGCATGCCTGGTATTCACAATGTCCAGAACGCCCTGGCTGCGGTGGCTTCGGCTGCTGAACTGGACATTCCCTTCGCCGCGATCCAGGCGGGACTCGATGGGTTCAGTGGCGTGGAACGGCGGTTCACGGTCCGCGGTGAAGTCGGTGGTGTCCTGGTCATCGATGACTACGGACACCATCCGGTGGAGATCCAGGCCACCCTCCAGGCCGCCCGTTCGGCCTTCCCCCGTCGTCGGATCATCGCGGTCTTCCAGCCCCACCGGTACTCCCGGGTTCGGGACCTGGGCACCGAGTTCTGCCGGTCCTTCAATCTCGCGGATCACGTGGTGGTGGTGCCGATCTACCCGGCAGGTGAGCAGCCGATTGATGGGGTGAATCACCAGGCTCTGTTCGCAGGGCTGCAGAGCCATGGCCATCGTTCGGCCCTCGCCGTGGCGTCCCTGGACGAGGCGGTCGAGCACCTGGCCGCCGAGGTCTTGGAGGGCGATGTGGTCATCACCCTGGGGGCAGGCAACGTGAACGGTTGCTGCACCGCGCTCCTGGAGAAGCTGGCGTGATTCCTGAGGCGCTGATCCAGGCGCTCCAGGAGGTCGAGAACCTGGCGGTGCTGCCGCGAGAGCCATTGGCTCGCCACAACCTGCTCCGGGTGGGGGGAACGGTGGACCTCTGGCTGGTGGCGGAGACCGAGACCGCGGCCGCGGCGGCCCTGAAGGGCTGCAGGGAGGCCGGGGTCAAGCTCCGAACCCTCTCGGGAGAGCACTGGCTCGCACGGGACGAAGGGCTGGAGGGCGCTTGCCTGGTCATGGGGGCCATGGCACGCCGGATCAGGCCCATCGCGGGGGGCCTGGAGGTGGGGGCGCGGTTTCCCCTGGCGGCCCTGGCGCTCTTCGCGGGGCGGGCTGGCCTCACGGGCCTGGAAGGCCTCGCCGGGAGGCCGGGTACCGTGGCCGATGGCCTGAGGCGGGGGCTCCTGGGAGACCGGGTCAGCCAGCTCCGTGTGCTGCGAGGCAGCCGGCCGACAACGATCAAGCCGGAGCAGTGGAAGGAGACTCAGGCGGTGGTCTGGGTTCGCCTGGCGTTGTCGCTGGAATTGCCGGCCACGGTGCTGGCCCGTACCAGACTTGCTGCCAGTTCGGTCCTGGACCGTCCAGGTCGCCTGATGGTCGACCCGGACATGGTTCGCGCTGCCGAGTTGATCCGCGAAGCGGGGCTCCCTGGCGTCCGCCTGCGGGCTGTGCGCGTGGGCTCTCGCGAGCCGAACAGCCTGGTGAATCTGGGCGGTGCCACAGCCCGGGACGTGGCCCTGGTCCTGGCCATGGTGCGAGACCGGGTCAAGCAACAGAGCGGGGTGGAACTCAGGGTCCATCCCCCACACCTGGGACGGGCACAGGCCGCCGGGGGCACGAGCGCCAGGAGAAGCCGATGAGTCGAATCGCCGTCCTCATGGGTGGGATGTCCACGGAACGCGAGGTCAGTCTTGATTCCGGGGCCGCCGTGCTTGCGGCCCTGGAGGCCCGAGGATGGGATGCCGTGGGCATTGACGTGGGGCCTGATTTGCCCGTGCGTCTGGCAGAGGAGCGGGTCGAGGTGGCCTGGCTGGCTCTACACGGCCAGTTTGGGGAGGACGGTTGTGTTCAGGGCCTCCTGGAGATCATGCGCATTCCGTATACAGGCTCGTCCGTCCAGGCCTCTGCTGCGGTGATGGACAAGATCACCACCAAGCGACTGTTGGCGGAGAGCGGCATCCCCATGCCCCGGGACTGGACCTGGACGGTGGGAGACCCTGTGCCGGAAGGGGTGACCTTTCCTGTCGTGGCAAAGACCCCCCAGGGAGGCTCCACCAAGGGCATCGAGATCGCCAGCGATGCGGCCCAGCTGGCGGAGCACCTGCAGGACCTCAAGGAGTACGACGACCGGGTGCTGATCGAGGAAATGGTCGAGGGCGTCGAGATCACCGTGGCTGTACTCGACGGGGAGACCCTGCCCGCGGTGGAGATCGTTCCAAAGACGGCTTCGGGGATCTTCGACTACGAGGCCAAGTACACAAAGGGCAGCACGACCTATGTGGTGCCTGCTCGAATCACCGACGACACCCTGCGCGCCGCGCAGCGACACTCCCGCGTGGCCTGGGAGCTTTTGGGATTAAGTGGGGTGGTGAGAGCGGATTTCATCGTCCGAGAGGATGGGACCCCGGTCTTCCTGGAGGTCAACACCATTCCCGGAATGACGGCCACAAGCCTGTCTCCAATGGCGGCAAATGCTGTGGGGATCTCCTTTGAGGAACTGGTGGATCGCCTGGCCCGTTCAGCCCGGGTCCACCTGTCTCGAATGGACGGGCGTCAAGACTTATAGAGCGCAGGGTCTGACGATGGAACCCTGCGGATCCACTAAGAGATCTCGCCCTCGGAAATCTTAAAGCATTTACTTGTCAAGACTTGCGTCAAGACAGTAGAGTTCCTCCACGGTCTCGCTGTTGACCCTGTCCCGCTGACCCTGTTGATCCCGCTGCTGATGTCGCTGATTCACCCGAGCTCCTGTACTCGTTCCCCCGCGGACCGTCCCCAGCGGACGCGGCCCTTCCTCCTGTCCATCCTCCTGGGTGCCGTGAGCATCCTGGCGATGACGCAGGAGGAGGGGTTGCTCCCGCAGGTCTCCGAGTTGACGGTGAGTGGAAACGAACACGCAAGCACGGTCTCACTGCGGCACCTGGCGGATGTGCGGGCCGGAGAGTCCCTCTTGAGCGTGGATCTGGACGCCATTGTTGGAGGCGTCCTGCGTCACCCATGGGTCGCTTCCGCCACGGTCCGTCGCGTGTTTCCGGACCGTCTGGAAGTCGAGGTCCAGGAGCATGAGACCGCGATGCTCGTGGTCCAGCGGGGCCTGTACCGCGTGTCCGCAGACGGAACCCTCTTTGCGAGGGCTCGCTCCCACGCGTTGGATTTGCCGGTTCTCACCGGACTGGACCCGGACCTGGCGGACGCCAGCCCGGTGGCTGCCAGGGGCGTCATTCGCCAGGCACTGAGAATCCTCGCGTTCGTCGGAGAGTCCGACGCCTTCTCGCTTGACCAGGTGTCCGAAGTGGCCTTCGACAACGACCTGGGCTTCTCGTTGGTGCTCCGCAACCACAGCCGAGTGCACCTTGGCTACCGGGACCCCGCCGTCCAGGCCGGGCGTCTTTCGGATCTGCTCGCTGCAGGCCTGGACCTATCCCTCCCCCACGAGGTCGATCTGGACCTCGACATGATGGCGGTCGCAAGACCGCTCCCCATCTGATCCCCCCCCTTCCTTCCCCCCCTCAGAACCCCCCCGGACAGCAGCCCCAAGCGATGGGATCCACCTGGGATCCGTCGGAGAGGGCCCTCAGGAGCTCCCCATGATCGAACTCGTCGAGACCGAGCCTACTGGCGCCAGCATCAAGGTCATCGGTGTCGGTGGCGGTGGCAACAACGCCATCAACAGCATGATCGCCTCGGGCCTTACCGGCGTTGAGTTCATCGCCGTCAACACAGACGCCCAGGACCTTCGACGGTCTCTGGCCAGCCGGCGCTTCCAGTTGGGGGCCCAGTTGACCAAGGGACTCGGCGCAGGTGCGAACCCCGAGAGGGGCCGCGAGGCGGCCCTGGAAGACCGGGAGCGCCTGGCCGAACTTCTCGTGGGAGCGGACATGGTGTTCGTGACTGCGGGTATGGGGGGTGGCACCGGAACCGGTGCGGCGCCAGTCATTGCCCAGGTGGCCCGGGAGTCCGGTGCACTCACCGTCGCGGTGGTGACCCGACCCTTCTGGTTCGAGGGAAAGAAGCGGACGCGTCAGGCCGAGGAGGGCGTCGAGACTCTCAAGGGCGTGGTCGACACCCTCATCACCATCCCGAACCAGCGCCTCATCGCGATGTCCAACGAGAAGACCAAGATGCGCGAGGCCTTTTCAATGGCTGACAAGATCCTGATGCAGGCGGTCAAGGGCGTTTCCGACCTGATCAACAACGAAGGGATCGTCAATGTCGACTTTGCGGATGTGCAGACCACGATGACCAACAAGGGCGTGGCCCTGATGGGTGTTGGGAGCGCCACCGGTGACCACAGGACGGTCGAAGCCGCCCAGCGGGCCATCTCCTCCCCCTTGCTGGATGATGTCTCCATTGCGGGAGCCACGAGCGTTCTCTTGAACGTGACCGGCAACTCCGAGTTGACCATGTACGAAGTCCACGAGGCGAGCTCCCTCATCCAGGAGGAGTGCCATGAAGACGTGAACCTCATCTGGGGCTGGGTCATCGACGACACCATGGAAGACGAGGTTCAGGTGACTGTCATCGCCACCGGTTTCGACGAGGCCGCGACCATGGCCAGTCGGACCACCCCGGAGACCAAGATGCGCCAGCGCATTGCGGTCAACCAGGGGCCGTCCTGGCGAAGAAGCGCACAGGGGCCAGCCAAGGGAATCGTCCCTGGCTTTGACCTGAGCCACGACGACTACGACATTCCGACGTTCTTCAAGAACGCGGACTGAGACCTTGAGAGCGGGGGCGGTGCGCCGTCTCCCGGGCCCCAGGTCCTCGCCTGTGGAGACAGGGGGAGAGGGCCCGGGGCTCTCTTGCGTCCAGGCCCAGGATTCGGTTTGCCGGGTTGACCCGACTTCTCACAGGCTGATCTCGTCTCGCCGGCTCCGAAGCTGGATCGTGAAGCGGTTCTCGACCTGGTAGGTCCCGGCGACCACCAGGCCCTGGTCGTAGACATTCCAGGCCCTCGTACGGAATCGGACGAGTTGCTCGGCCAGTTGTTCCTGGTAGTGCTCCTCTTGCCAGCGGGAGAGTCCTCGTGGGACAGGGGCGTCGTCGAGGTCATCGTGGAGCGCCAGCCAGGCGTCCCCCAGTGCCAGGAGCCCGGCCAGAATCCACTCCGGCTCATCGGTCCGCACCACGTGTACCAGGTAATTGTCGGCCTTTTCGATGGCCTCCAATCTCAGGCGAGTCCGTCGGGCCAGGCGCTCCTGGCTCCCTCGAAGGGGAATCTCTGCGGCCTCTCCCAGGGTGTGTTCCGCCAGGGCATAGAGTCCACGTCCCCGGGCCCAGCTGACCTCGCCGGTTCCCTCGGTGGCCTTCAGGGCAGAGAGCACCAGTCCTCTGCCTTCCATCTCCCGGTCCAGGGCCAGCAGGGCACCCCCGGTGACCAGGTCCAGGGTGTACCGGTCCGTTCGCTCCCAGGCGTGGTTGGTGGGGATGGCCCGGTAGTCTCTCAGCGCGGCCTTGGGTTGACCGAGGGCCTCCAGGGTGAGACCTCGGCGAAACAGCACGTCATGGCGGAGCGCGTTGTCCTGGAGTTCTGCGAGCAGCAGGTCATAGACCCCCAGGGCGTCATTGAACTGTTCGCCCAGTTCGTAGGTGATGCCGAGCTGGTAGAGCGTGGCGGGGGAGGAGTCTCCCTGGAGACGGAGCCAGACCAGTCGGTCTCGGGCACCGGACAGGTCCCCGTGCAGCCGACGCTGAACGGCCTCTTCGAACAGGGTTTCGGGCGCCACGGCAGAAAACAGGTTGTCCCAGCTGGACGCCGGCGCGTGGGCCTCGGCGGTCCAGGTGCTGGGAGGGGCCTGGTGCTGGCACCCGCTGAGGAGTGCCAGTACCAGGAGAATGAAAGTGGCCCCGCCCTGGCCGTGTGCCGACAAGGCGGACTCCCCTTCTAAAAAGGGGGCCCAGTGTTGCCGCTTCTTGCTTCCTTCTGCGCTGAAGGCATGCATTTCACGACAAGGTACCGGGCCCTGGGTTCCGATTGTGGGGGTCTCGCTGCGAGAGGCATTCACGCACCGGGCAGTGGCCAACCAGAAGATAGCAGGCCGTGCCCCTGTGCTGGAAGCATGGTCTTGGAGAAGTTGCCAGGGTAGGACGCCGGAGCGATGACGTTCCTTCCATTGGCACAGCCCTTGATCCTCGCGGGCTATTTCTCGGTGCTGGTCGTGTTGTCCGTCTACGGGCTGCATCGCCTGGTGCTCCTGGTGCTCCTCCGAAGGCACCGGGACCCCCTGGATACCCATTCCCGGTGTGGGACTTCAGACCCGGAGTTCCCGGTGGTGACGGTTCAACTGCCCATCTTCAACGAGCGGTTCGTGGTGGATCGGCTGGTGGACGCAGTGGCCGAGTTGGACTGGCCCCTGGACCGGTTGGAGATCCAGATCCTGGACGACAGCACGGATGACACCCTGGAGATCGCAGAGGCTGCTGCGGAGCGTTGGCGGACTCAGGGGCGGGACATCCGGGTGTTCCATCGAGAGGAACGCAGGGGCTACAAGGCGGGGGCTCTGGAGGCCGGCCTTCTGGAGGCTCGAGGCTCGCTGGTGGCGGTCTTCGACGCGGACTTCATCCCGCCCAGGAACTTTCTTCGTCGGACCGTGCCTTGTTTCGGTCCAGAGGTGGGAATGGTCCAGGCCCGGTGGGGGCACCTGAATGAGCCGGAGAGCGGCCTGACGCGAGGCCAGGCCATCTTGTTGGACGGCCATTTCGTGATCGAGCACAGTGCCCGCTATCGATCCGGTCGCTGGTTCAACTTCAATGGAACCGCGGGCATCTGGCGGCCGGCTTGCATCCGCGAGGCGGGGGGCTGGCAGCATGACACCCTGACCGAGGACCTGGACCTGTCCTACCGGGCACAACTCGCCGGCTGGCGTTTCGTCTACCTCTCCGACCTGGAGGTCCCGGCCGAGCTACCACGCACCATGCGGGCCTTCAAGACCCAGCAGCACCGCTGGGCCAAGGGCTCGATCCAGACGGCCCTCAAGATCCTTCCGCGGGTTCTTCGATCCCAGGTGGACTGGCGAATCAAGGCCGAGGCCATCGTTCATCTCACCAGCAACCTGGCCTACCCTCTGGTCCTGGTCCTGTCGGTGTTGATGGTTCCTGCAGTGTTGATTCGGCCCCAGGAGACGCGGTTCGCCCTGGCGGTCCTTGACCTGGCCTTCTTCTTCACGGCCACCGCGTCCATCGCGACCTTCTACCTGGAATCCCAGCGTACGATTCACCGGGATTGGTCACGTCGGGTCCTCTGGATTCCGATGGTGATGTGCCTGGGGCTGGGAATGGCCATCAACCAGACCCGCGCCGTCTTGGAGGCGCTCCTTGGGCGCCAATCGGGTTTTGTGCGCACCCCCAAGCAGGGGCTCTCGGGCGGGAAGCACTACCGGGTCCCCAGGCACTGGTCGATCGGCCTGGAACTCCTGCTGGCAGGGTGGTTTGCCGGGGGCTTCGTGTTCGCATCGTGGATGGGTCGGTGGACAGCACTGCCTTTCCTGGCGCTCTTCGGTTGCGGATTTGCCTGGGTGGGCCTGCGGTCCGTCCTGGAGCGGGAGAGTGGGGCTCAGCCGCGGAGCTGGGGCAGCCGTGAGAACGGGGCAGGGACCTCCAGCGCATCCTTGCCGGCGATGGTGTCTGCCGGTTCTGTGGTGGCGTCCAGCCCGAGTGAACGCAGTTCCGCTGCGGTCTCGCAGCCAGCGATGACCAGGCGATAGCGGCGGGCGAGACGGGCCAACATGAAGGCCCTCTGAAGACCGGCGCCCTCGGGCACGGGCTCGGTGAGCAGGCGATCCCAGGGAGGAGGCGTTGTCGCCAGCAGTGCCGCAAAGGCCTTCTCGCCACTCCCTTGGCCCATTCCCTCCGGGCATCGGGCATCCAGGATCAGTCGGGCTCCTTCCACCAGGGGAGGATGAGGCGAGAGTGCCAGGTAGGTGGCCGCACGGGATGCCTGGTACAGGTTTACGGCCTTGGCATCGGGCACACGCAGGACGCAGGTGTCGACCGGGTGCTCCACCGGTTGCCATGGGTCCAGGGCCGAGACGGCTTGCTTGAGGATGTGGTCGGGATGTCCTGCCAGCCACCGACCATCGGGGAGTGTCTGAAGGGCCAGTTGACAGCCCACGCGGCGTCCCAGTTCATCCACGAGAGCACGGAAGGGATTGTCGTCGAGCCTTCCAACGATGACACGAGGGTCGCAGACCCGTTTTCGCCCATGGAGTGCAGCGAGCGTGGAGCGACCGCCACACCCCACGCTGACGCCCTTGTGGCCGCCGGAGAGTCCGGCGTACTGGTGCAATTCCACCCGGCCCACGGTGGCCACCAGGTCCACGTCACAGAAGGCGGGGTGGACGGTGCAGGGAACGCCGTCCACAACGCCCAACTGG
>CAZMNK010000173.1:0-322 GCA_964567625.1 uncultured Enterobacterales bacterium
CGTCGAGGACGGCACGGACTGCGACGACGACGACGCCTCGATCAACCCCGACGCCACCGAGGCCTTCTACGATGGCGTCGATGCGGACTGCGACGGAGAGAGTGACTACGACGCCGACGGGGACGGCCATGACAGCGGGGCCTTCGGGGGCGACGACTGCGACGACGCGGACGCCACCGTCTATCCGGGAGCGGAGGAGATCCCGAACGACGGCATCGACCAGGACTGCGATGGAATCGACGGCAACCGCGACACCGGCGAAGACACCGAAGACACCGAAGACACCGAAGACACCGAAGACACCGAAGACACCGAAGACACC
>CAZMNK010000173.1:422-10883 GCA_964567625.1 uncultured Enterobacterales bacterium
GAACCCGCCGGCCCCTGCACCGCCCTGCTCACCCTGGGCTTTCCCGATGGCAGCTGGACGACTCTGGATTATTGCGCTGCCTGGGCCATCGAGGCCGAGTTCGAGTTCGACCCGGACGAGCCCCCCAAGCTCCGCAACCCGGTCATCCGGCTGGACGCCACCACAGAGGCCGGCTTCGAGTGCTGGGTGGAGATCCGGGAGCCCGGGGTCTGCGGCGAGGGCTACTACTGCCTGGAGGACAGCGGGGGACAGGTCGCCTTCCGCACCTCGGACTGCACGGGCACCAGCGACGAGTACGAGGGCGAGTTCACCTCCACCAGCGGCTTCTTGAGACTGGACAGGCTGGACGCCGGCAACGAGAGCGGGAGCTTTGAAGGGCTGCCCCTGGAGACGACCATCGCCGGCAGCTTCTCGGTCACCAGCGAAGACGGCATCACCCTGGGCGGCTCCTTTTCCGTCCTGGACACCCTCACCGCCAACGACGCCGAAGAGACCGAGTGCACGGTCTCCGATGGCGATGAAAACGGCGATGGCACCCTGGACGAGTGTTTCCTGGAAACGGACGAGGGCGGCGGCTGTGGCTGCAACACCAGCGGGTCCCCGCGGCTGTTCTGGGTCCTGGGCGTGATTCCCCTGTGGCTGGGGTCAAGGCGCCGAGAGGAACCGGTCCGGGCGAGGACCTAGAGACCTGCACAGCGACACTCCTGTCGCCGCCCACTCACTTCGGCCGACGAGTTCTCCGTCTACGGTTGGGACGGGGACGGTTTCCGTCCCCTGAAGAGCCTCTCCCCCCATCCCGGTGAGCAGGCCGGCGGTTCTGCTGCCTCTGCGGGTTCCCACGCCTTCTCCCGCGGGGCTGGGGAATCGCCTCGGGAAAGTGCCACTCGTGATCGTCCACGACCTCGAGGGACTTGCCGATCAGGTACTCGATGTCCGTCAGGTACTCGCTCTCCGTCTCGTCACAAAATGAGATCGCGACTCCCTCGCGGCCGGCGCGTCCCGTTCGACCGATGCGGTGGACATAGCTCTCGGGAATGTTCGGCAGATCATGGTTGATCACGTGGCTCACGCCATCGATGTCGATGCCGCGGGAGGCGATGTCCGTCGCCACCAGCACCCGGACGTCTCCGGCCTTGAAAGCCGCCAGCGCCCTCTGTCGGGCCGACTGGCTCTTGTTGCCATGAATGGCGGCAGCCTCGACCCCCGCCTTGACCAGCTGCTTGGTGACCCGGTTTGCCCCGTGCTTGGTGCGGGTGAAGACGATGGCACTCTCGATCTCGGGACCGCGCAACAACTCCCGCAGGAGCCTCTTCTTGTCCGGCCGGGTGACGAACATCACCCTCTGGAGAATGGCCTCCACCGTGGCGGAGCGACGATCGACCTCGACACGCACCGGGTCGTTCAGGAACCGACTCGCCAACCGGACGATGGTCTCGGGCATGGTGGCCGAGAACAACAGGTTCTGGCGCCGGTCCGGCAACATCTCGATCACCCGGCGGATGTCGCGGATGAACCCCATGTCGAGCATGCGATCCGCCTCGTCGAGCACGAAGAACTCCACCTGGTCCAGGACGATGTGACCCTGGCCGCAAAGGTCCAGCAGCCGCCCGGGGGTGGCCACCAGCAGGTCGATTCCACGTCGAAGCGAGGCCACCTGGGGACGCTGGTTGACCCCTCCGAAGACCACCAGGTGATGCAGAGGGAGGAACTGGCCATAGGCCTCAAAACTCTCCCCGATCTGGGCAGCCAGCTCTCGGGTGGGGGTCAACACCAGGGCCCGGATCACGGACCTGCCATGCCGGGGATGGGTGGCCAGGTGCTGGAGAACCGGGAGCAGGAAGGCCGCGGTCTTGCCGGTCCCGGTCTGGGCGCAGCCCATCACGTCGCGGCCTTCGAGCAGAGGCGGGATGGCCTTGGCCTGGATCGGCGTCATCTCCTCGTATTGCTGGGCCTCGACCGCCCGCTGCAGTTGCTCGATCAGATCGAGGGATTCAAAGGAACTCACGTCATCATCCCGCTTGGGCTCTGACCGGCTCCGGGCCTCTTCACCCTGGCCACCGGCCGATCGAGCACCATTGTACGGGCTGTCTGTATCCTGCCCCCCCTCGCCAGGCCCGCTCCACGCCGTGGTCCGTGGAGACACGGAAGGTGCAGGGAATGACCCGGGACCGGGCTCACGGGGCCTGCCCAGATGCGCTCTCCAGCAGTTCCTCCAGCTCCGACATGGCCCGGGAAAGCTCGCTGTGTCCGCCCAGATTCAGGGGCCCGGCTATCGCCCGGGCCTGGTCCAGAGAGACTCTCGCAGCGTCGGCCTGGTCATCCAGCAACTGGACGCGACCCTTCTTGGTGAGGAACGTCGCATGTTCCGCGGGATGATCCGCCCCCTCGTCCTGGCTCTGCGCCAGCATCTGGCGGGCCTCGTCCAATCGATCCTCCTCGGCCAACAGGAGGGCGAGGGAGCCCCGGAAGACCCCTGCGTCCACCGGGAACGACTCTCCCAGCAGGGCTATTGCCTCTTCAAAAGCCTCCCGTGCCTGCGCCACTTGTTGTTGCTGAAGAAACACGTGTCCCATGTTCCCCCGGACAATGCCCTCACTGCGCCGGGCGCCCACGGCACGGTGGATGACCAGTGCCCTCTGGTAGTGGCTCAGCGCCTGTTTGGGCCGGTCCAGGCCCCTGTACACCAGTCCCAGGTTTGCCAGCGCGACGCCCTCGTCCCGCCGGGCCCCCAGGCTTCGCGTCAGCGCGAGGGACCGCTCCAGGTGCCCCAGAGCGGCATCAGACCTGCCCCGGATCTGGCAGACCAGGCCCAGCCTGGAGAGATCGAGGGCCTCGCGGCGCCTGTCTCCCAGCTTCTCGTGGCAGTTGATCGCCTGCTCGTAGTGCTCGGTGGCCCGTTCGTGGCTGCCCTGGCTGTGGTAGACGGCGCCCAGGTCGCCCTGGATCCTTCCCTGGAGTCGCTCGTCGACCGTGTCATCGAGAAGTTCGCTGGCTCTCTGAAGGGCGTCGATGGCCTCTGTGTTCCGACCCTGTTCCTGGCAGACACTGCCCAGTTCGATCAGGGCCAGGACCTGGCCCTCCAGGTCTTCCCGCTCCAGGTAGGTCTCATAGGCCCCCTGGAAGCACCGAGTCGCCTCCTCGTGGTTTGAAAGCTCCCGTTCCAGGATCCCCTGCTCCATGAGCCGCTCCCCATTCTCAGGAAGCGCCTCCTGGGAGGGTTCCGAAGGGAGAACCGGGATCGGTGGAGACTCCTCGGTCGCCAGGTCCTGCTCTCCCAACTCCTCTTCCACCGGCAACGATCGCGACTCCGGCGGAAGACTCACCGACGCCCGGACCATGGCTCGGGCCTCGCTCATCCGACCGCTGATTCGCAGGCACTTGCTCCGCTCGATCTCCAACTGCATCTTGAGACGAGGTGGCAACCCCTCCACCCCCAGCACCTGGGTCGCGACATCCACGCCCAGGGAGACCGGGCCCTTCATTCCCAGGATCTTCATCGCGGCCATGCAGCAGAGCGGTGCGGTCTCCTGGGTGCCATAGCCGATGGCGGCCACCAGGTTGTCCAGTTCCTGGAACAGCGACACCCACCGCGAGGTGCTGTCAAAACTGTCCAGGGCTCCCAGGAAATCGTCCGTCCCCATCCGGGCGAACCAGGCCGCATGACGGTACCTGGCGGCCTGAGCGGCCTTCGTGCCACTCAGGTCGTTGGCGACCGCGCCCTCCGCCTGTAGCTTGTCGTCGGCATAGGCCCGAATGGACTCCAGGAGCCCATAGCGAATGGAACCATCATCGGCCTGGTCCCTTCGGAGCAGGCTGTTGTCGGCCAGGTCAGCCAGGATGTCGAAGATTGGCGGAGACTTCTTCCAGGAGCGGACATCCACGATGCTCTCCGTGGCCGCCAGGTTGAACCCCCCGTGGAAGATGCTGACCTGGGACAGGGTCGCCTTGGCCCAGGGCCTGAGCAGATCCCAGGACCAGTCCAGGGCCCCCTGCAGGGCCTGGGCGTCCCGTCCTCGGGTTCGAAGCAAGGAGAATCGCTTGCTCAACCGCTCATGGATCTGGGTGAGGGGCAGGATGTTGAGGCGAGCCGCAGCCAGCTCGATGGCCAGGGGCAGCCCGTCCAGTTTCTGCACCAGGCTGCAGACAACTTCCCGGTTGTCCGTTGTCAGTTCGAAGCGACTGTCGGCCACCTGGCCACGCTGCACGAACAGATCCACCGATTCCAGCAGGGTCAAGGGCTTGATCGACTGGACCGTCTCGGCATCAATGTCCAGGCGCGCCCGGCTGGTGGCCAACACACGAAGGGTCGGCACCCGGTTGATCCAGTCCTGGCAGATCGGACCCACTGCATCGAGCACCTGTTCCAGGTTGTCCAGGACCAGCAACGTGGGTCGTTGGTTCAGGAGCTCGGTCAGGTGCTCCAGGGGTCCCTTGTCGCGAAGCCGAACCCCCATGGCGCGGCTCACCAACCGCACCACGCCGAGGGCATCGGAGGCTTCGGTCAGGTCACAGAAAAAGGCCTGTGACGACTCTGCCCGCAGGTCCTCGGCAAGCTCCAGGGCCAGGCGGGTCTTTCCGACCCCCGCGGTGCCCACGAGGGTCAACATGCGGGCCCCACCGTGGACATGCTCGGCAATCGCCTCCCGCAGGGCCTGGCGACCCACCAGGGCGCCCCGACGGGACCGCTGTCCGACAATGGCATCCTTGAGTTGCCGGGCCAGCCGGGCCTCGAGTTCCTGCCGGGCACCCGAGTTCAGGAACTGGAGATGGTTCTGAAACTGTTGGGCATGGACCTCGCTCCCATGGCGATCACCATGGGCCGAGGCCTCCACAAGCCCCGAGAGGCGCAATTCCACCAGGGCGAGATGGGCCGCTTCCAGCGCCGGGTCATGGACCAGGGCCCCTTGAAGCTGTTGGAGGTGGCGACGACGAATGAGCCTGGCCTCGGACCTGGCTGCCCGGGCATCTGACCAGCGAGCCCAGCCCACCTCTGACCCCATTCCTTCGCGCTCCAGGAGATCGTTGGCCTGCCGCCACCTGAACAGTGCCCGCTGCTCCAGCTTCTCAGCCTGCTCGAGGGAAAGCTGGGCGGTCTCGATCTCCTTGAGGGCCTTGTCCCGCTTCTCGGCCCCCTCCAACCAGGCCCGCACCTCATCGGCCAGGGCCTCGGCAGTCTCGTAGCGATCGTCGATCTCTCGCTGCATGGCCCGTTCACAGATCTCCACCAGCCGACGTGGAAGCCGGTCCGTCGAGGCATCCGGTGCGACGCGGTTCTCGACAGCAGCTGGCCCACCGGCCAGGCCCTCCGTCTCGGCCGGGTTCGCGGGCAAGAGAGGAGACGGGAGAGAATTCTTGACCTGTTGCAGAACCTTGATGACATTGTCGCCCCAGTAGGGCGGGCGACCGCTGAGGATCTCGTAGAGGATGCTCCCCAGGGTGTAGATGTCCGAGCCAAACCCCACCTGGTCGGTGAGCCCCCAGGCCTGCTCCGGAGACATGTAGCTGGGGGTCCCCGCGACGCTCCCCGCCCGGGTCGCCAGGGCTCCGCCCGACGATCGCCTCGTCTCCACGACTTCATCCTCGTCCTGACCGCTGGTGCTGGAGCCCAGGACCTTGGCGATGCCCCAGTCGACAACCAGCACCTCGCCAAACCCCCCGATCAGGATGTTCTCGGGCTTCAGGTCCCGGTGAACGACCCCCTTGGAATGGGCATAGGCCACCGCGACACAGATCGTGTGAAAGGTCCGGATCAGCTGGCGAAAGGAGGTCCCATCCGCTGCGGGTTGCCAGCGCGTCTGGCTGGAGGCTCTGTGCACCGCCGAGATGTGGTGCCTGAACTCGGTGCCCTGGACCTGCTTCATGGTGAAACAGGGGCGCCCGTCGGGCAGCGTATCGATCTCGTAGATGGGAATGATGTTCGGGTGTTGAAGCTGGGCGCAGACCTGGGCCTCCTCGATGAACCGACTGACTGCTCCCTGGTTTTCCATCACGCTCGCGTGGATGATCTTCATGGCCACCGAGCGATTGAGCTTCTCATCGCGCACCCTGCGGACCTCGCCCATTCCCCCTTCCCCGAGCACACCAAGGTCGAGATAGCGCCCGAGCCGCTTCTCCTCGACCACCGGTGTCCCCGAGGGCCGCTCTGGTACCGACTCGGCCTGGGGGGGGGACTGCTGCGGCTCTCCGGCCGCCCGGAGGGTGACCCCGACGGTCCTGCCCACATTCGCGCGACTGGCCTTTTGAAGTCTGCGGCTCTTCTGTTCTGCCAGAACCGGCATCTCCTCCATCCAGGAGGTCTTTTTCGGGTCCTCGCCCTGGAAGCTCTCCAGCAGATCCAGGACCTCTCGCGCCTGCTCCCCAGAGAGCCCGAAGCCCTCGATGAAGTCGACAAGCAGTTCCTCGAACTGCCGTCCTCGTGCTGCAGGGAGTCCAAGGCTGGCGAGAAAGCCCTGGACAGGGTCCGTGATATCCGACAACCCGATCTCTCCCGACGGGGCCTCAGTGTACCAGGGGGTTCTCCAGTCCCCGCGGTCAGTCCGACCCCCTTCCCGCTGAACCGTGGTAAAGATCGGCCCATGTCCACGCCCAATCTTTCAAGCGTCCTCCAGAACACCGAGTACTTCAGCACCCACACCCCGGAGCAGCTGGCATCACTCATTCCGCACTTCCAGCTGACCCAGCTGGGAGAAGACGAGACCGTCTTCGAGGAGCGGAGTGTGGGTGACGCCTGGTTCCTGGTGATCGATGGCGAGGTGGTCGTCACCAAACAGAGCCTCGGGCGCCCCGATCACGACCTGTCCCACCTGGGGCCAGGAGAAGGCTTCGGGGAGATGGCGCTCATCGATGGATCCGCCCGAATGGCGGCGGTCCAGACAACCAGGCCCAGCACCCTGGCCAGCCTGCCACGAGCAGCGTTCACCTCGTTGCTCAACGACAACGACCCCGGCGCGACCCTGTTGCTGCGCAACATGGCTGCGGTCCTCTGCCAGCGGCTCCGGGAGATGACCTACATCCTCCAGGACGTGGTCGACGACCCCGGCCCCCGCATCCAGGTCGCGCCCGAGACCATCCGGGACGTGATCAAGGCCGTTCTGCTGCAGAACTAGGCCGCACAGGGGAAAGTGCTTCCCCAAAAAAACGAGAGAGCCCGGACCGAAGCCCGGGCTCTGCACGCTCAGGAATGCCTGGACTAGGGCGTGTTCAGGCAGAAGGTGTAGTCCCCACCGCCACTCCGAGAGACCACCAGCCAGGTGTAGACCCCGGGACGAGAGGGGTGACTGATGAACTCCTCTGAGTCCGCATCCGTGGAGGACGCGATGGGACGCCAGCCAGTGCCGCGAATGAACCGGAACAGGACCAGGTTGAAGTCCGCGTCCTCGGGACCGACCAGGAGGCCTTCCTGCAGTCCTGAGCTGGTCAGGCGGATGACCTCGCCGTCGGGCTCCTGGACCGAGTCACCCGCGCCCTCCAGGGTACCGCTGTAGGCGGTGCCAAAGCCCTCGCAGGGATCGGATTCGGGCGTTTCCTCTTCCTCGGACTCCTCCGGCTCCTCTTCCTCTGACGCCGGCTCGCCCACGCCCACCAGGGACCACGCATCCTGGACTGCCGCGTACTCGAAGCTGTCGGAACCGTACAGGTCCTCGGCTGCATTCAGGTGTGCAACCCGGGTGTCGGCAAAGTCGCTGGAGGCGGTGAGGTAGCTCGTGAGGCCGCGGTACCAGATCTCGGCAGCCGCCTCGGCCCCGATGCCCTCCATGCCATCGCCGGTGCTCGGGTGGTTCCCGCCTTCAGACAACAGGTAGAAGGCCAGGTTGCCGATGCCACTGTTCCAGTGCACGCCGCCGTTGTCCTGGCTCCCGCGGTACCGGGTGCTGTAGTGGTCGCTGCTGGCGCCATCGCGGGACGGGTCGCTCATGTAGCGCAGGGCGCCATCTCCCGGGATCGAGGGCGTGTAGAAGTCCTCTCCGATCTGCCAGTTGTCCGAGTCCTCGCCCTCCATGTGACGTTCGACCATCGCGCCAAAGACATCGGCATAGGACTCGTTCATCGCACCACTCTCCCCCGCATAGGTGAGATTGGCCTCGTGCTGGACGACCCCGTGGGTCATCTCGTGGGCGGTGACGTCGATGGTGGTCAAGGGACCGTAGGTGTCACCATCCCCATCACCAAAGACCATGAAGGTACCGGTCCAGAAGGCGTTGACGTAGTTCTCGCCGTAGTTCACGAAGCTCGAGATGACAGCGCGGGACCCGATAATCGACTCGATGTAGCCAGGGCCGCCCGAACCATCGATGCCGTGCCGACCGAACGTGGACATGTAGTAGTCCAGGGTGCCGGCGCCCGCATAGTGCGCGTCGACCCCTTCCCTGGCCGAGTCCGCGGTCCAGTCGTTGTCGCTGTCGGTCAGGTAGTCGACGGTGTCATAGCTGTTGCCGTAGCTATAGGTGCCCAGCCCGGCGATGCCATCCTCCAGGTAGAAGGTGTCAGCCGCCGGCGTGGTCTCGACGGGGACGGTCCCCGAGTAGTTGGACTCTCCGGAAGCGGTCTGCAGGTTGTCGTATTGCCAGACCACCTTGCCGGTGTGGGCGTCCACGAAGATCACCGGACGGGCGGTGTCCGCGGTCCCATCGAGGCGCTCGAGTTGCACCTTCCAGACCAGGTGGTCCTGGTCCCGACGCAGGACGACAAGCTCGACCTCCGGGGTCGCCGTCAGGTGCCTTGCACCGCCAATGTCGGCCACCGCGATGTCCACGGCCTCGTTCTCCGCGTAGAGAGGCTGCGTGTCCACCACCAGGTCCTCGATCATCGCGTTGGTGACCGTACGAAGGGTGCCGTCCATGTGGAGATGAACAATCGCCTCGCCCTCGAACACGCGCACACCAAGGTGAAGCTGCTCGAAGCGAGTATGGGAAATGTCCAGATCATCGATCTTTGTCCGCTTGGGCACGAAGATGGCGCTTGTCTCCTGGGCGAGAAATTCGGCGCTGCGCTCCTGGGCCTCCAGCACATCCCCTTCGGGATCCTCGGTGAGGGTGTTGTTCTGAGGATCCGTGTCACAGCCGATGAGGCCAAAACCGAGAAGGGCAAACAGGGAGATTGGACGGGTCATGCAGTACCTGGTGTCGTTTAGGAGGTCTGGAAGTGAGGCGAGCCCCAGGCCGCCAACCCGACGACGACACCCGAAAAGCTCTCGTGGGAGAGCCTCTCGGGAAGGCGTGGAGTCCGGCTGGTTCTGGAGGTCTCGCGCATGGCGACCACCGAAGCGGACGAACCCACCGGCATCATGATGGCCGAGACAAAAGAAGACAGAAGCCACACATCCGCCCCCCCTGGCCCCGGACACAGGCGTTCGGCGGGGAGGGCCTGGGGGTCTGTTTCCGAGACGTCAGGTTACCGGGAACAGGGCCCGTGAGATGAGCCCGGTCCCGATCGGAGTGCGACAGTTCCTGTGTGGACGAACCAGGCCGGGTCAGCAGAGCGAAGTGCCGACGGTCGCATGGCTGTCGTGCGACTCCAGGCCGTCGAGATCCCGCAGCTTCCCGAGTTGCTGACCCTCCTCCATGAGCCACTCCAGGGGGAGAACCGAACACGAGAGGCGACCGGACCCATCGAGGTGGAGTTGGATCTCTCGGACCTGGAGACGATCGACCCCCTGGCGACCCCAGCACTCTGTGTCTGGGCCCATGCCCTCCACCGACAAAAGACCCGGCTGCGACTGGTCCTGCCAGACAGCACCCAGGCCCGCAGGGAAGCCGACCAGTTGGGCCTTGTGGAGGCCGTCTGTCGAAAGGCGGCTGAGGTGGCCTACCCGGCCGGAAACACGCTGCCACTGACGCTCCTCCCGATCCACGACACCCGGGCTGCAGAACAGCAGGTCCAGCGAATCGCCCGGTTCTGGGCGGGACGAGCCGGGTCTCCTCCGGCCGTGGAAGAGGCGCTTGTGGCACTGCTCCGATGCCTCTTCGAAAACCAGGTGGCCCATGCCGGCACCCACGAGCCCGGTGTCGTCACCGCCCGGTTTGACTCGGACACCGGCGCGATGACTGCGACCCTCGCGGACAGCGGAATCGGAATCCGAGAAAGCCTCCAGTCGAGCGGAGCCAAACACCTCTGGGTTCGCATGGCCCTGGGCGAGAGCCCCCTCGCGCTGGCCCTGGAGCCCCTGACCAGCTGCAAGCTCCGGCAGGGACACGAAGGAATGGGCCTCTTCCGGACCCACCAGGTGCTCCAGGCAAACGGTGGACGCCTGGTGCTCTCCTCCGGCGAGGAGACGGTGAGCGTCGATCCCGATGGCCAGAGAGTCCGGAAGCATGCGCGAGCACCAGGAACCCTGGTCTCCGTCCGGATCGAGTCCAGGGGAATCCTGGAATGGGAAGAGGCCTGTCAGGATCCTCCCCGAATGGACCCGGAAGCCTGGGCCACCCTCTGGTCCAGAGGCTCCGGCTTCCAGGTCCTCACAGT
>CAZMNK010000174.1:0-10868 GCA_964567625.1 uncultured Enterobacterales bacterium
CCGCCGTCGCCAGGCAGACCAGCGGAGCTTCCCTGGGACCACTGGCGGGCCGCCACACCAGGGCGAAGGTCAGGTTCACTCCGGGTGGGCTGGCCCAGACGCGGCCCAGCCGACCCCGCCCCGCGACCTGGTGATCCGCCACGACGAGAGTGCCTCCGGGGGCTGCTTCAAGTCCCTTCTGGAAGGCCAGGGCATTGGTGGATTCACAGACCGGGTGGAAATCCACGTCGCGCCCGCAGCGCCAGGCCAGAGTGGCCGGCCCGAACCCTGCCGGATCCCGGAGCTGGTAGCCCCGGCCCGCTTCCGCCTCGATCTCCAGGCCCTCGGACCGTAGACCCTCGATGGCCTTCCAGACGGCGGTCCGGGAGAGCCCCAGCTGAGTCCCCAGTTGCTGACCGGAACAGGGCCCTTCCGCGAGGCGCTCCAACACGCCTCGCCGGGTGTTCACGTGGCTTCGCCCACACGCAGGGAAAGATCCGACCATCGGGCCTGGTGAATCAGTCCGCCCATCGAGACCATGTCCAGGCCACTCTCGGCCAGTTTGCCGATGCGTTCTGCATCCATGTTCCCGGAAGCCTCCAGGATCAACTGGCCGTCTGCCAGCTGCACCGCTGCCAGGAGCTGGTCATCGCTCATGTTGTCCAACAACACGGCATCCGCCCCCACCGAGATCGCTTCTTCGAGTTCGCCCAGCGTCTCCACCTCCACCTGAATGCGAATCAGGTGGTGAACAGCCGCCCGTGCAGACTGGACAGCCTGCGTGAGCCCACCCGCCCCGACGATGTGGTTCTCCTTGATCAGGACACCGTCGAACAGTCCGAAGCGGTGGTTTCCCCCACCCCCATGCCGCACCGCCGCCTTCTCCAGTCTGCGCATCAAGGGAGTGGTCTTCCGAGTGTCCACCACCTGCAGGTCACCAGCCTGCTTCACCACCTCGGCGGTGTGGGTGGCGATTCCGCTGAGCCGCATCAGGAAGTTCAGGGCCACCCGCTCCGCTTCCAGAATGCCCCGCAAGGGACCCTCCAGGCGAGCCACGACAGTCCCCTCCTCGAGTACCTCTCCGTCATCCTGCAGGGGAATCCAACGCACTCCCCGCTGGCGAAAGGCCTCCCGCCCCGGCAAGGCTCCAGAGAGGACCAGTTCCTCCCGTGTCCGGATCCCGGCCACGCCTTTCATGCCTGCCGGGATGGTGGCGGCGGACGTCAGGTCACCAGGACCGAGATCCTCCTCGAGTGCCAGGCGAACCAGGTCCCGAAGTGTCATGACAACGCCGCCCGTGCAGAGGCCAGTTGCTCTCTGCGAGCCTGGGCGTCGACCTGCTTGTCCCGGAACTTCCGGACGACCGCCTCGGGGGCACGGTCCACGAAGCCGGGATTGCCAAGACGCTTGGCCAGGTCCGCAAGGTCCTTGTCCACCCGTTGAAGCTCTGAGTCCAGCCTCTCCCTTTCGGCGTCCAGGTCCACCAGGCCTTCCAGGGGCACGAAGATCTCCGCACCAGGCACCACCACTGTGGCAGCGTCCGAGGGACGCTCCTCGGCGGACTGGATGGAGGCCACTCGAACCATGTGCTCCAGTCCGTCCTGGTGGTCCCGCAACGTCTGGGTGCGTTCTCCCCGCACCGTCAGGTTCAGCGGCACCCTGGGGGACAGTTCCATGTCGGATTTGAGCTTTCGAAGTCCCACAATGGCCTGCTGAAGGAAGGCCACCTCCTCCAGGATCGCGGGGTCCTCCGGGAACTCGATGGCGGTGGGGTACGGGGCCTTCATCACCGTTTCCTGCCCGTCTCTGGTGGCCTCAGGCAGCCGCTGCCAGAGTTCCTCGGACAGGAAGGGCATGATCGGGTGGATGAGTCGGGCGATCCCGGAGAGCACCGTGACCAGGGTGTGCTGGGCGGAAGCGCGAGGGGCTCCCCCTGCCTTCATGGCCGGCTTGCTCAACTCCAGGTACCAGTCGCAGAACTCCCCCCAGATGAAGCCATGGATCTCCGTGGCAGCCTCGTTGAAGCGGTAGTCATCCAGAGCCCCGCGCACCCGGCTGACCGCAGCCGAGGTCCGGGCGAGAATCCAGCGGTCATAGACGGACGGTGTGGCCGCTGCTCCCTGGTCTGCGTCGTAGTCCTCGAGGTTCAGGGAGGCGAAGCGAAAGGCCTGCCAGATCTTGTTCACGAACCGGGCGTTCGCCTCCGGAAGGCGTGGGTTCCAGTGGGGATCCCTGCCCTGTACGGTCGCCTGGGCCAGCGTGAACCGAAAAGCATCGCAGCCATACTCGTCGATGGCCTCGAGCGGATCGACCACATTGCCCTTGGTCTTGGACATCTTCTGCCCATGCTCATCCCGGAGCAGCCCGTGAATGCAGACATCGCGGAAGGGGGCGCCTCCCATGTGGTGCATCCCGGAGAAGATCATCCGGGCAACCCAGAAGAAGATGATGTCGAACCCGGTCACCAGGACCGAGGTCGGGTACCACTTCTCCAGGTCGGCCGTACGCTCGGGCCAGCCAAAGACCGAAAACGGCCAAAGAGCACTGCTGAACCAGGTGTCCAACACGTCCTCGTCCTGGTGGAGTGTCTCGCCCTCGCAGGAGCCACAGGCTTCAGGGGTCTCCACAGCCACCGTGATCTCGCCACAGTCACCGCAGGTCCAGGCCGGGATGCGGTGCCCCCACCAGAGCTGGCGCGAGATGCACCAGTCCCGGATGTTTCGCATCCAGGTGAAGTAGGTGTTCTCCCACTGCTTGGGGACGAACCGGGTGAACCCGTTTTCCACAGCAGCGAGAGCCGGACCAGCGAGGGGCTTCATCCGGACGAACCACTGGCGGGACACCATGGGTTCCACGATGGCGCCGGAGCGCTGAGAACGACCGATGCTCATCAGGTGAGGTTTGCTTCCCCTGTCCAGACCCAACTCGGTGAGCTTCTGCTTGATGTTTTCGCGGGCCTCGAAGCGATCCTGCCCGGCAAAGGGGCCTCCTTCCTCGGTGACCGTGGCTGATTCGTCGAAGATGGAGATGAAGGGCAGCGAGTGCCGAAGACCCACCTCGTAGTCGTTGGGGTCATGGGAGGGCGTGACCTTGACTGCACCGGTCCCGAACGCCATGTCCACCAGGATGCTGTCCCCGATGATGGGGATCTCACGCTCCAGGATGGGGTGGCGAACGGTCTTGCCAATGAGGTGCTGGTAGCGCTCATCGGCCGGGTTTACGGCGATGGCGGTGTCCCCCAACATCGTCTCCGGCCGAGTGGTGGCCACGACGATTTCGCCTTCGCCGTCGCTCAACGGGTAGGCAAAGGACCAGAGCTCCCCCTGGAAGGCATCGTCATGCTCCACCTCGAGATCCGAGAGCACCGTGCGGCCCACGGGATCCCAGTTGATCATCCGCTCGCCCTTGTAGATCAGGCCCTGTTCATGGAGGTTGACGAACACCTGCCGCACCGCCCGGCAGAGGACGTCGTCCATCGTGAATCGTTCACGCTGCCAGTCGCAACTGACCCCGAGTCGGCGCAACTGGTTGGTGATGGTGTTTCCGGACTCTGCCTTCCACTCCCAGACCTTCTCCAGGAACTTCTCCCTTCCAAGATCGAGCCGGTCAATTCCCTCGGCCTTCAGCTTGCGGGTCACCACCCACTCGGTGGCAATCCCCGCATGGTCCGTTCCCGGGACCCACAGCGCATTGAATCCGTCCATGCGCTTGTAGCGAATCAGGATGTCCTGGAGCGTGTTGTCCATGGCGTGACCCATGTGCAGGGAACCCGTCACATTCGGGGGCGGGATCACGATGCAGTAGGGCTCGCCAGGATCGTCCGGGCTCGCGGCGAAGAAACCGTTTTCCTCCCACCAGGAGTAGTAGCGCTGCTCCGCCGATGCGGCGTCGTAGGTGCGGGGCAATTCGGAGGCGGACATGTCGACGCCCTGTCGGCTGGGGATCCGAGCCGGCTCTAACTGGTCAGCGGTCGTCATCCTGCTGCGCAAGCACCCGATCGGCGATTTCGGGCAATCGGGTCGCAAGGACCTCGCTCACGGCCTCGGCGACCATCTGGCGGAATTCCGGAGAACTGGACAGAGCCGTGCGCAGAGCGCCCTCGACCACCTCGGGCAAGACGTCCAGCACCGCCCGCTCCAGGGCTGGACCGACCACCAGGGGATCCACTGTCACGACCTTGGCGGGGCGATGATCCCGGGGAAGAAAACTCGCCAGTCTTTCCTCGCTGATGGGGGGCGTGGGCCGACCGCCTCCGAGTCCCTGACCGACCGGCTGTGTCCGGCCGCCCTCAAAATTGGCTTCGAATCGCCCGGAGACCTCCGCCGACGTCTCGCTCTCTCCACCCGCCTGGCGCGGCAAGGGTCCGAGCTTCTCCTCGAGGATCGCTCGTAGGGAAATGGGGGTGAAGGGGACCCCCAGTCTGCCGTCGACCCCGCAGGCCCCGGCACGTTCCACGTTGTAGACCTCGAATCCCCCTGCGAGCAGCAGGATCAGTGCCGCGGGAAAGCGGTCCCGGAGTTCTCGGCTGAGGTCATAGCCATTGGAACCGTCCAGGGTGATGGCGCTGAGCACCACGTGGACCTGTTGATCCACCAGCACCTCGTCGAGGCCCTCGGAGCCCCGGTTGTGCAGCACCAGGAACCCGGTCTGAACCAGCGCCTGGTCCACCTTGCGGTGGGTGACCGGGTCCGGGTGCACGACGAGGACGGTTTTGGGATCCATCAGTCCGAGTTGCCGCGACCAGTCGTTGCCACGGGCGGCCGCGATGCTGCCATCCACGCCCCGTTCCTGTCAAACCTGGAACTGGGCGAGGATGTCGTCAGTGGTCCTGAACCACGCCCACGTGGATGGCCCGAGAATAGGCGAAGACCTTCTGGTCATCCTCTGTGACCTGTTCCTCACCGTTCTCGAAACCCACGTACAGGTTGATGACATCGGAGGTGAAGTCGGAGTTGAGCATGTCCCAGACCGTCTCCCCGATGGTGAAGTCGGTCTCGCCGGTGGTGTTGCAGGTGACGCTGAACCAGGCCTCACCGTCCCGCTCCTGGCGGACCTGGATCCAGGTGGTGTCCCAGCCGCTCACATCCCAATCCACCGTGACCTCGTCCCCGAATTCCAGGCCTTCGGAGGGTTCCGGATCAAAGTTCACGTCGTCCAGGCTGCCAGCGCCCGGCGTGGCGGCACCGTCCAGACTGCCTGCATCCGACAGGGTCACGCCTTCCGAGAGAGCCTCCTCGGCGAGGGTGCAGCCCAGGTAGTCCTCGGTCACCTCGTCGATGTAGAAGCCCTGGCCCTCGTCATTCAACTCTCCGCTACGGGTGGCGCCAGTCCAGTCCGGCTCGTCGTCCAGGTCAGGAATCGCAGCTCCGGCCGCCCCGGCATCCCCTGGAAAGAGAACCACTTCGGTGGAGCAGTCTCCGGCACTGGGAAACACATTCTCGTCCAATCCATCCGGGGCGTACTGAAGGGAGACCTCGAAGGCCAGTACACCGAGCCACTCGTTCTGGAGTTCGCCGTAGTCGTCGAAGTCCGCACATTTCCAGGTGAAGACATCCGCCATCAGGCGTGCATCCGGCTCGGGTCCCGCTCCGAGCGTAATCTTGCCCGAGTTGCAGCCCACAAGCGGCAGCAACATCAGCAGGCAGATCTCGTGACGATGTCGAGCCATCAGGTCTCCCGGTCGGTTCGCAGTCGTAGCTTACTCTCCTGGGAGCCAAGAGGCTGTCAAGGTCAGGAGAGGCCGGATAGGGTCTTGGTGTGACTGGACTCTGGACCCTGATCGCACTCTCGGGCTGCCGCCCCTCCCTCCCTCAACCGATGGTGGACTTCGGGGGAGACTTCTTCGACGCGCCGATGCCGTCCTATCAACGGGTCACGGCCACCGGAGGGCCCGACATGGGGGCCTTTCCCAATCCAGGCGGCAATCCCCTGATCGATAAATACGTGTCCCTGGTCGGAAACCTCGATGGTGCCGGCACGACTGCCACCATGACCTTTCGGTTCGACGGTCCACTCGACCTGGCGCACTACGAATCCAGTGACCTGGTGCCAGAACCGGAACAGACCCTGGGGATGGATGCCCCCTTCTTCCTGTTGGACGTGGACCCCCAGTCGCCGGACCACGGCGAGCGGATTCCCCTGACCTGGGATTTCCAGGAAGAGGAAACGGCGTACCAGCCCACCAACCTGCTGACGCTGGCCCCCCTGCACGGCACGCCTCTTCGACACCAGACAACCTACTGCCTGGTCGTGACCACCGCCGTCGCCCAACAGCACGCCCTGTTCAGCGAGGTCTGGCAACCCGACCACCCCGACCACGACACCTGGCAGCCCATACACGATGACCTGCTGGCGCTGGGCGTCTCCGTGGGAGACGTGGCCGTGGCCACCCTGTTCACCACACAGGCCCCGATGGCCCAACTCGGTGAGTGGGCATGGTGGACCCGGCATGGACTCTCGACACCGACCTGGGACCAGGCCCTCGAGGCCAGGGAATCCAACCAGTTCTTCCAGGCCTGGGAGGGGAACCTGGAGGTGCCACTCTGGCAACACGGTGACCGCCCCTACTGGGATGAGGGCGGGGGCTTCGCCCGGGATGAAGAAGGTCTCCCCGCGATCTACCGGTGGGAAGACGTCGCCTTCTCCCTGGCCTGGCCGGCTCTGGAGGAAGCACCAGAGGATGGCTGGCCGGTCGTCATCTACGCCCATGGAACCGGGGGCGACCACCTGACCTGCTGCGATGACCGGGGCGGCCTGGAGGCTGCCAGCATGCTGGCCAAGGGGGGCTTTGCCACCCTCAGCATCTCCCAGCCACTCCACGGGGACAGGGCCACCGATGACACCTCGGTGGATTTCCACACCTTCAACTACCTGAATCCGGACTCAGCGTTGAGCAACTTCCGCCAGGGAGCTCTGGATTCGATCTACCTGGCCAATGCCCTGGGAAGTCGGTCACAGACCTTCGATGCGGACGGCGTATCCGTCGCCCTGGACCCGGACCGCGTCCTCTACCTGGGGCACTCCCAGGGAGGTATTTCCGGTGCGCTGGCGCTTCCGTTCATGGGCGGCCTGATCGAGGCCGCAACCCTCTCCGGCGCCGGCGGAGGCCTCTCCTACACCCTGGTCCATCGCAAACAGGACGGCCTCGACATCGAGGAGTTGATGCGAGAGGTGCTCGTCCTCGAAGCCGAGGAGGAGTTGGACGTTCTTCACCCGGTCACAGGCCTGATTCAATTGCTGTCCGAGGTCACCGACCCGATCAACTATGCCCGGAACTGGTTCCTCGAAGATCATCTCTACGGAGAGGGTCCAGTCCACGTGTTGATGACCGAAGGCCTGTTGGATGGCTACACCCCCCCCATGACCATCGAGGCCATGGCTGCGGCAGGTGGCCTCCCCATCCTGGACCCCGTCGCCCACCTGGACGAGGCCCACCGGCTCTTCCAGCCGGACGCGGAGAGCCTGCCAGCGAGTGCCAACACCCAGGCCCATGACGGGGGCGCCATCACCGCAGGACTGGCCCAGTTCCCTGACGACGGGCACTTCGCCATCTTCGACAACACCGACGCCGCCCGGCTCTACCAGGGCTTCCTTGAGACCGCCCTGGAGGGCACCCCGACCCTGGGCGAGGAGGACTGATGCGCCTGTTGCTGGGTATCAGTGGAGGCATCGCGGCGTACAAGGCCTGCGAGTTGGTTCGGTTGGCGACGGGGGACGGCGCCGAGGTGCGAGTGGCGATGACTCGCAACGCGACCCGCTTCGTCGGAGCCCTGACCTTTGAGACCCTCACCGGCCATCCGGTGTTGTGCGACACCTTTCAAGGGGGCCAGGAGGGCACCATCGACCACATCGCCTGGGCGAAGTGGCCGACCATCGCCGCAGTGGCCCCTCTCACAGCCAATGTCCTGGGCAAGCTGGCCTGCGGCCTGGCTGACGATGCCCTCTCCACGGTGATGATGGCCCTGCCTCGGGGGGTGCCGGTGGTGCTGGGACCCGCGATGAACACCGAAATGTGGTTTCACCCGGTGGTCCAGCGCAACCGGACCTGGCTCCAACAGATGGACCGGTACCACCTGGTGGAACCCGTGGAAAAGGAACTGGCCTGCGGAGACGTGGGACAGGGGGGACTGGCCGAGCCCGCGGCACTCTGGAAGGCCATCCAGGAGGCCGCGGGGAGTTGAAGTGACGCCCATCCCCCCGATCGGAGGAGGTGCCTGGTGAACCTTCCGGAGCTGAGCAAGGCCGAGATCGCCCGCTACTCCCGCCATCTCCTCCTGGACGAGGTCGGGATGGAGGGCCAGCGTCGACTCAAGGCGAGTTCCGTGGTCTGTGTGGGGACCGGAGGATTGGGCTCCCCACTCCTGATGTACCTCGCCGCCGCTGGCGTGGGACGAATCGGGATCGTGGACTTTGACGTGGTGGATCGGTCCAACCTCCAGCGCCAGGTCCTTCACGGCACCTCCAGGGTTGGCGAAGCCAAGGTGGCAAGCGCCCGGGATCGAATCCTGGACATCAATCCCCACGTCCAGGTCGATGTCCACGAGAAAGCCCTGACCTCCGAGAACGCCCTCGAAATCCTGGCGCCCTATGAGGTCGTCGTCGACGGGTCGGACAATTTTCCCACCCGGTACCTGGTCAACGACGCCTGCGTGATGCTTGGAAAGCCGAACGTCTATGGCGCTGTCTTCAAATTCGAGGGCCAGGCATCTGTCTTCAACCACCAGGGTGGTCCCCACTACCGGGACCTGTACCCCCAACCACCACCGCCAGGCCTGGTTCCCTCCTGCGCGGAAGGCGGCGTACTGGGCGTCCTGCCCGGGGTCATCGGCTGCATTCAAGCCACGGAGACCCTCAAGATTCTTCTGGGCCAGGGTGACACCCTGAGCGGCAGACTTCTCCTCTACGACGCCCTGGGCATGACGTTTCGAACGTTCAAGTTGCACAAGGACCCGACCGCTCGCCCCATCACCGAGCTCATCGACTACCAGAACTTCTGCCAGGGCCCCCCACCCGGCGAGACCCCGGTTTCAGCCCAGGAGCCTTTTACCCGGGTGACCGTCCAGCAGGTGGTCAGCCGACGCTCGGAGGGTTGGCGCCCGTTTGTACTGGATGTCCGGAAGCCTCACGAGGCGGAGATCGTCCGCCTGGAGTGGGCCCATCGTCTTCACCCTCACGATGACGTGGCTGCCATCGCCTCGGAACTCCCCAGGGACCGGGACATCCTGATCCACTGCAAGGGTGGTGTACGCAGTGCCGGGGCCTGTACAGCCCTGGCCGCAGAGGGCTTCGATCGGCTCTTCAACCTGGAGGGCGGCATCTCCGCCTGGGCGCAGCAGATCGATCCTTCCATGCCGACCTACTGATTCCCGGGAACCCGAGGACTGTCCTCAGATCTCCTCCTCGCCTCGTCCGAATCGGAACCACTTTCGCCAGTCGGCATCGTCCGCACCGGTCCTCTCCTCAGCGGGAAGGTTCTGGAGCATCGCGGCATTCTCGATGATCACCGCAGCCGGTCCGGTCGCGACCGTCTGGCCCAGTGTCACCAGGCGGTCACCATCCAGGACCAGGCCCAGCACACGGTCGTCCCCCGGGTCGAAGACATAGTCCTCGACGGTCCCCAGGGAAACGCCATTTCGACTCATGACCCGGGTCCCTCTGTACTGGGACGCCCAGGCCCTGCCATCCTCCACGTTGCGCCCTGCCCCGGACCAGACGACCGCATCCTCTGACCCGACGAAGGCGACGTCCCGTCCGATCTGGTCCAGGCTGGTGGCCGCCACACCGCCGGCCTTGGCGAACATGCCGGTGCCCTTGATCCGGTACCCATAGATCTCCCGGGATTCCAGGTCGAACTGGAAGTCGTCAAAGCGTCCAACCACTGCGCCCTCCTGGCGGGCGATCACCTGGAGTCCATGGGCCTTGCGAAAACTGATCATGCTCTTTCCTGCGGCCCCGAGGCTACTCCAAAGGCTCCCCATCGGCCACTGTCGCTTCCCCGTCCGTCCCCTTCTCCGGCTCCCGCCAGGTGTCCTTCATCACGGCCGCGAAGAACAGCTTGTCCATGCGGCGGTACCGGTCTGCTGACCACTGTGCCGGGTTTCGGGCGAAGCGAACCCAGGACTCCAGGCGCCGCCGGAATCGGCGCAGCACACCCTCTTGTTCATCTTCCAACGCCTCGGTCAGGAGGCGCCCATCCCGGGGAGGTTCAGAGCCCACGAGGTCCCCCGTCAGCTCGGTTCCGGGAAGGCCCTGCCCTCCAGCGCCTCCACCCGTTCACGGAACACCCTGGGAAGGCTGCTGTCGGTCCCGACCTCGTCCAGGAGGATCAGAATCGAACTGCCACTGGCGATGGTCTCCCGGGAGATCCGGTTCCACACCAGGTAGTTCAGTCGAAAGGACTTCGCCGTGAGTTCCTCGCAGCGCACCCGGATCGCCAATTCATCGTCTGCGGTGACGACCCGGTCCATGCGTACCCGGGCATCGTAGACCCGAAAACGAAAGTCATCCTCCAGGGCGTTCAGGGCCCCCACGTAGGCCCGCCGTGCCTCCTGGAAGTAGGTCAGGAAGACAGACTCATCGACGACGCGGTTCGACCCAAGGTCCCGTTCGCGAACCCGCAGGTGGACCTGTACGGGATAGGTGACCGTGCTGTCCAAGGTGCCCTCCTCGACGGCTCCAGGCTAACCCAGGCGACCTCTCCGAAACCATGGCCGCCCCCCTTCCTTGTGCTGTCCAGGCTCGCTGCGGTGGATGCCCGTGGATGGACCGTGATCCCGAGGCCCAGATCCAGGCCAAGGTCACCCATGTCGAGCGGAGCCTGGAGCGTTCAGTGGATGCGGTCCACCGTGCGCCCGATGCCCTGGCCTACAGATCCCGCATCACCCTGAGGC
>CAZMNK010000175.1:0-10685 GCA_964567625.1 uncultured Enterobacterales bacterium
GAGGCCCTCCTCCGGGTGGTCCAACAGGGCGCCTCACAGGGCGGTTGCGACGCAGAAGACTAGCTGGTCGTCTCCGACGCCTTGCCATCCCCCTGGAACATCGCCGCAAAGGGGCAACCCGATGCCTCTTCGCCGGAAGCGGCCTGGTCTCCCTTGATCTCCTTGTGCCCTTCCAGGCTGGACCGGAGCATCTCCATGGGTCCTGCGGGTGCGGAACGGCCTCCGACCTGGACCCCCATGGCCCCGATGACCTGGGTCTCAGAGGGGTTCGTCAGCATCGCCATTTCCCAGCCGCACCCCTCGCAGGCAAACACGGCGGTCAGGGATCCGGCGTCGGGGCCCTGGGCCTTGCTGAGTTTCATGGCCTCGTCACAGGTCACACAGAGGAACTTCATGCGATGGCTCCTTCAAGCTCGGTCTTCTGGGCTTGCTTCATCCACTCAAGAAGCCGATCGGCCACCTGCTCCAGGGCGACTGCAGCGGGACCTTCCGGGTTCTCAAGCACGTAGGGAATGCCCCGGTCACAGCCATGGGCCAACGCCGGTTCAAAGGGAACGCGTCCCAGGACCGGCAACTGGTGGTCATTGGCGGTGGACTGGCTGGCACCCTCCGGGAAGAGGGGACCCGTCTCGTGGCAGTGGGGGCACACATACCCGGCCATGTTGTCGACAAGTCCGATGACGCGAGCGCCCATGGCCTCCCGCGCGGCGGTCAATGCCCGACGGACCACGCCGTTGGAGACATGGCTTGGGACCGTCACGGCGATGGCGCCAGCGGTCTTCGGCAGGATCTCTGCCACGTTGGGGAGCCGATCCGAACCGGGGGGAAGGTCCAGCAGAAGACAGTCCAACTCACCCCAGTTGGTGTCGGTCAACAGCTCCCGGAGGACGGTCATTTCCATCGTCTGCCGCCAGGTAAAAGCCGCCTGGTCGGTCGTGGCTCGCCAGCGAACCGGCGTGTCGTCGTCTGGCAACAACAGGTCCATCGACATCACCCGGATGCCTTCCGGCCCGGTCGCAGGCACCACGCTGCCGTCGACGTACTGGAGTTCCTGGTCTCGGACACCCAGCATCCGGGCGATGCTGGCACCGTTGATGTCCGCGTCGAGAACCCCCACCTGGAGGCCCTTTCGCGCCAGGGCTGCCGCGATGTTCACCGTCACGGAACTCTTGCCCACGCCGCCCTTTCCACTGCTGACCGCGATCACGGCCCCCACCTGCTCCATGCGGCGTGCAAGCTGGGCGTGCTGGGCCTCTACCTGGCCAAGGATGTCAGACCCACCGTCCCCTACGATGTCGGCATAGGTCTTCATCCTGGGCTCTCCTGAGGCTGGTCGTCTCGGATATTGCGAGCACGGAACTGCGGCAAGAGGCTTCAACGTCCCTGGTAGGGGCTCATCCTGCCCGCAAGTCGCGCGGCTACTTCTTCATCGTCTTGATGTAGGCCAGGACCTCGTCGATCTGGGCGTCGCTGAGCGAGGAGCCCCAGGGAGGCATGAGGGGGGACTTGCCTGCTGCTGCGCCCCCTTCCTTGATCACCTTCTTCAAGGCAGCCTCGTCCCGGCTCGACCAGAAAGCGGCGGTGCTGAAGTCCGCCGGCCTGGGGGTCAAAGAGGCAGCGGCAGCGCCATCCCCCTTGCCCGTCGCGCCGTGACAGGTGGCGCAGTAGGTCGAATAGGTGGAGGCGCCATCGGCAAGGGCCGGTGTCGAAGCGAAGAGCGTGGCAACGATCAGAGCAGTCATGTGTTCCTCGTGGCTCAAGGTGAGGGACACCTATCGCAGAAGAAATGCTCCGACCTGTCAGAGGGAAATGCTCCGACCTGTCAGAGGTACAACATCACGTAGATGAGCACGCCGCTGACGGACACGTAGAGCCACAGGGGCAGGGTGACCCGGGCAAGGGTCCGGTGGCGCTCCACCATGCCGTTCCAGCCCCGATACAGGGTCGTCAACGCCAGGGGCAGAATGACCACGGACAGCAGGACGTGGCTCGCCAGGATGACCAGGTACAGCCCCCTGAAGTCACCTTCATAGATCTTGGGTCCGGCGCTGAACCAGTGGTAGACCACGTAGGTCACCAGGAAGAGCGCCGAGGTAACGAAGGCAGCCACCATCACCACGCGGTGTTGCGCGACACGGCGTTGACGGATCAGCCCGTAGCCGATCACCAGGAGCACTCCCGCCAGGCCATTCAGGGATGCATTGACCGCCGGGAGACCGGACACGTCGACGGTGCCTGCCAGGCCCTCTGGGCGAGGCCCCAGAATCAGGAAGCCCACTGCGAGGCAGATCAATGCGCTCAGGCCGTAGATCCCTCTCTGCCAGCGCTGTTCGGTGGTGGTGCTCGGCATCCCTGGACTCGATAGTAAGGAAGGCATGTACACCTTCGCGCTGGGCCTGCTTCTCTCGCTGCTGTCCTGCAGCGGAGAGCCGGACGTCTCCTACCCCATCACAGGGACTGTCGTCCAGGTCAAGGGCGGCTCTGTGGTGCTTGATCACGAAGAGATCCCAGGGTTCATGCAGGCCATGGTCATGGACCTCCCAGCAGCACCCCAGGAGCTCGCCAGGCTGGCGACGGGAGACCAGGTGGAAGGTCTGCTCGTTGTTCGCGGAGAGAAGGCGTTTCTTTCCGAGCTGGTGGTCACCGCCCGTGACCAACCGGTGGTTCAACCCACCTCGGGCGCCCAGGGTCTCGCGGTCGGAGACACCCTCCCGGCCCAGCAGATCCCCGTTCACGGCGGACAGCCCCTGACCCTCGGGGCAGGACAGGGCCAGGTGACCCTGCTGACCTTCTTGTTCACCACCTGTCCGCTGCCCGAGTACTGCCCCTTGCTGGCCACCAAGCTGGTCGGTCTCCAGGGTGACCTGGGTGGCGCCCGGATCCTGGCGATCACGCTCGACCCGGAGACCGACACCCTGGAGGTCCTCCGAAGCTATGGCGAGACGGTGGGCGCAGACCCCGCGGTCTGGTCCTTCGGACGGCTCGAGACCCCAGCACTCCAGGACCTGTTGGACCTGCTGGGGGTCAAGCGAATCCCCTCCAAGGGCACCCTCATGCACAGCATGCGAATCCTGGTGCTGGACGGAGCTGGCCAGATCGTCCACGTGGAGAAGGACAACAACTGGGAACAGGAGGCCCTGCTCGCCCAGGTCCAGGCCGTCTCAGCCCCGAAGCAGCCGTAGGATTCGGAAGCCCACGTCGTCCTGGCGAAGCGTAGGGTCCAGGAGTCGGCGAATCGAGCGGCCCATCTCCTGGCGAGGGGTCCGAAAAGAGCCCCCTCGCATCACCCCGGCGTCCGTCCATTCCCAGACATTTCCGAGCATGTCGTGGATGCCTCCGGTGTTGGCCTCCTTTCCCTCGACGTCCTGGGCCCGTCCGCCGCTGTTTTCCCGATCCCACCACAGGCGATCCGCCTGCTCGGGCGCCAGGGCAGACCCCTTCTCACCCCACAGACAGGCGTACTCCCACTCCAGCTCTGTCGGAAGTCGAAAGTTCTTGCCCGACAACTCGGCGTACCAGGTGCAGTAGGCCCGGGCATCTTCGAGGCTCACCCCAACCACAGGCCCGTCGTCCCCAGGGGACCGGGGACTGCGGCCATGTCCCGGGTCAAAGGCCTCGTACTGGCGATTCGTAATCGGCGCCTTGGCAATGTAGAAGGGGGCCACATCCACCGGCTCCCCTTCCCCACCCAGGGCCCACTGCCCCCCTCGAAACAGCCAGAGCGTGGCTCGGGGAACCCGGGTGTAGATCTCCGCCACAGGGCAAGGATCAGGTGGGAAGCGTGTAGTTGGCCAGGGCCTCGGCCATGAGCTTCCGCCCCTCGGCGATCCCCTCTTCGCAGAGGGCGAGGTTCACTTCCTTCTTGCCTTCCGTCGAGGCGAACTGCTCCACCCGTTCACGGGTCATGTCCCGCATGAAGCCAAAGGGCACCCGATCGAGACGACCCCAGGCAGCGTCGGTCCAGGTCAGGGGGGAGCCCTCGCGCACCTGGTGCGCCAGGTCATCCACCGGCTTCTGGACCTCCAGGTCCACCACCAGCCGCTCCCCTCGATCCGACAGGTAGGAGGTGTCCGCCATGTCCTGCTGGACCACATCCTCGGCAAAGGCGCGGGTGATGGTCTGGAGCCCACGCACCCGGGCGGTCTTCTCGATCCGGGCCTTGCTGCGGCGCCGTTCGTAGCCCTTGGGGACCTGGGCCACGACCTGGCGGGCCTCGGGGCTCCACTTGAGCTTGAGCCCATCAAAGGTCTCCTCGACCTCCAGGTGCCCCTTGTCCAGGGACCCGAGGGACTCCACCACTTCGCGATCGATCGCCTGGAATTGCGGTCCCTCGACGTCGCAGACGGGGCACTGCACCGGCCGATAATCCCGGGCCGCGTAGCCACACTGGGGACAGAGGAAGGTCTGCCCATGCTCCAGGTCGTCCGAGGCCAGGGCGACCTCTTCGGCGATGTAGCCCATCGCCTGGGCAGCCCCGGCGGGCAACAGGTCCCCCATGGCCGTGTTGATCACCTTCTCGGTGATCACGGAGTGACCCCGTTCGATGGCCCAGCGGAGGATCGCGGTGGTGGCCACGCCCTTGACGAAGGAGGGCACTCTCTCCATCTTGGACATGGCTTCCGGCGTCCACTGGATCGAGGCCTGGGCCTGCACGTCCACGGCGGGGACATGGGTGCTGCTGACCAGGAGCAGGTGGCAGCGAGCTGCACGAAGCACGTTCTCCGCTGTGGCACCGATGTCCATCTCATCCGAGGACTGGGAGTGGATTCCGATGCGGCCCAGGACCGCCAGGAGCGGTTTGCGGTTGCGCACATAGGACAGGATCTTCTCGGTGCCCTTGCCATCGAGGAGAACGGTCTTGAGAGGCACACCATCCTGCTCGGCCACCTTTGCTGCGACCTGCAGGTGGGCCTGGTAGATCTTGGCCAGGCCCGTGTCGATGATCTCTTCGTGGAGCTTCTCCTGGTCGGCGAACTTGAAGACCTTGGCGGCCTTCTCGCTCAGGACCTTCACGATCCCGTTGAACAGCGTGTAGTGCAGGTAGGGGTCGTAGACGGCAATGGCCTCGACTGGACGATTCAGGGTCCTTCCCAGCGCCAGGGCCGTCCGAAGGCCCGAATAGCTCTGAGGAGAACCATCGATACAGGCCAGGATGCAGCCCTCCGCATGGTCTTCGGGCAGGGGCTTGTAGATGAGGGTGTCGACCCGCAGCCGGCGTACCAGCCTCTCGGTGTCCGACGACACACGACCGGACTCTCCGGACTCCCGGAGCACCAACAGATCGTACTCCTCTTCTTCGAGGTGACTGGACAGCGCTTCAAAGGGCCGCCCTTCCAGAGCGATGACCGTTTCCGGTCCATCGGGGTCCTGGACCTGCGCACCCTGAATGGGTTCCTGGGAAACCGGGGTCTGCCCAGGCAGGTTTGCCTGCAGTCGTTCCCGGCGCGTCAGCTGGTGACGCCAGTTTCCGATCCGGACATGGACCTGTTCGGCTTCAGGGCCGCCAAGGGCCTCAACCAGGTGGATCCCCTCCGAACCTGGGTGATCAGTGGGCTCGATCGCGACACAGACCCGCTCTGGCATGGTTCTCCGGTGGCCTGGGGGCGGGGAGGATAGCGAGCCCAGGCTGGTGCGTCAAACTCGCGGCAAGTGGATGCAGTCGGGAACTTGAAGTTCACCATGGGCCGATTCATAGATGGTCGTCCTTGCTACAGGTTTCGCCCCAGGACAGTGGCTGCAAGTTCGTCCACCAGGGGCGTGAGGGAACAGCTTGGAGATGACGGTCGATCGCGGTCCAGGTCCCCCGGATGAGGGCAAGAGCCGCCAGGTCATCCCCATGCGGCCGGAACGGGAGCAGCACGCCACCGCCGTGGTGGGCATGATTTTCTTCCTCGCCTCCTGGGCGATGATGTTCGGCGCCCTCTTCTACGCCCTCGGTGAGCTACGCCTGGGCTCGGATTTCTGGCCTCCGCTGGGTATGCCTTCGCTACCAATAGGCCTCTCGGGCTTCAACACCGCAGTCATAGCCCTGAGCAGTCTTGCCCTGGAATTCGGGCGAAGGGCCCTGAAGCATGGACACTCCGAGAATGCCTTCCGAGGCATGTTGTCCAGCCTGCTTCTCGGCCTGGCCTTCCTGGTGCTCCAAACCTCGCTGTGGTCCGACATCTGGGCCTCGGGAGTGCACCACGACTCGGGCCCCTATGGTTCCCTCGTCTACTTCTTCACCGGATTCCACGCCGCCCACGTCATCGTGGGCCTGGGACTCCTGGCCTGGCTTCTTCCCATTCGAAAGGGCCGTCAGGATCGTATCCGCCAGTCGAACCGCGCAACTCTTGCAGCGATGTTCTGGCATTTCGTCAGTGTGGTCTGGTGCTTCATCTACCTTTTCCTGTTCCTGCTCTGAGTCTGCCGAGGTCGAACATGGTCCCTGGACGCTCCCTGCTTTCCCTTGCTGGCGCCAGCCTGCTGCTTTTTGGCTGTGAATCGAACACGGGCCCGGCTCCCCTGGAGTCGTCCATGGTTCTGGGCGGGGTCGAGGTGGATGCCGAGACCCTGAATGAGGGCCAGGACCACTACCTGCGTCACTGCCAGGCCTGTCACGGTCTCGACGGAGATGGGCGGGGTCCGGCCGCGCCGGGTCTTCGTCCTCCCCCCCGTGACTTCCGGACGGGAACGTTCAAGTTCTCCGGGGTGATGGACGGTCTTCCGCGGGACGAGGACCTGATGCGGCTCATCGATGGTGGCCTGCACGGCACGGCGATGCTGGAGTGGGACCTCCCGGAGTCGACCCTCCGGGCGATCGTCCACTACATCAAGACCTTCTCCCCCGAGGGTTCAGGCTTCCGTGACCCGGACGAGGTGCTGGGAGAGCCTGTGGTGCCCACCGAGGACCCCTGGGCGGGTCGCACGGCGGAAGCGCTGAAGCGGGGTGACGCGGTCTACCACGGCTATGCGACCTGCCAGACCTGCCACCCGGCCTATGCGACGAAGCCGTCGATCTGGGAGGCGGGCCAGGCCTTTGGCAAGACGGCGGAGTTCCGGAAGGACATGTACCTTTCCGAGCTCAAGGACAGCGACTACGAGGTCGAGGGCGTGACGATGAAGATCCTCCCGCCGGACTTCACCTGGGACAAGGTTCGCTCCGCCCGGGACGGTCACCTGCACGAGGACCTCTACCGGGTCATCGGCGCGGGCATCGGCGGGACGGCCATGCCGGCCTGGAAGGGCTCGATCTCCGAGGAGGACCTGTGGGCCCTGGTCTACTACGTGGGTTCTTTGATGGAGATGCGAGAGACCCCGGAGGGCACAGCGCTGCGGACCAGCCTGGCCAACCAACCCGAGTTCACCCCCCCGGCGCCGGCGACCGAAGAAGGCGACGAGGAAACCGAGAACGCGGGCTAGGCCCGACCCACTCAGGAGAAGAACATGGCTGGTGGACCTTCCCCCGTTCGTGAAATCGAGAACAGCCCCTCTGACGGGATGATGCTGACCTACCTGCTGGTCGGGCTCGGGGTCTTCCTACTCATCACCGGCATGATGTTCGGCATGTTCTAGACGTCGGCTCTTGGTGTTGAACCAGGCCAGGTAGACCACCAGGGCGATCCCGGCCCCCAGGTAGAAGAGCGTTGCGGCCGTCGCTCCGGCGGTCAAGAAGCCACGGATTCCGAAACCGAGGCAGAAGACGATGGCCATCGTCATCAGGATCTTGTGCCAGGTGGTGAGCTTGGACATTTCTACTCGAACCTCAGGTCGGGCAACTGGCGCCAGGTCTCGTCGCCCCAGGTGCGGAAGTTGTGGGTGGCGACGAAGGTGTCTCCATGGTGGAAGTTCACCTTGAACTTCCCCCCGCCGCATCGATCAGCGATGAAGGCATTGGGGTCCGCCAGGAGAGCCGGCACACTGGCCAGAGTCCAGCGGCCGAGGCCCTTGAAGCGGATGGTGTCTCCAACGGGCTCCATCACAAACAACGTGGCGGTGCTCTGGGACAGCGTGCGCAGGAAGAGATCCCGCATCGAGGTCACGTCATCGCCGATGTCCAGACGTCGGCGTTCTCGCTCGATGTGCTCTTCATAGAGTGGCCATAGCCAGTCCACCGAGGTCCTCCCTGCGGGTCGGGGTTCCGTACCGCGTCCCTATAATCCGGGGCTCTCTTCCACTGAACTGTGGCGTCTTCTCGAGATTTGCAGGGGGTCGGACTCCGAGGTAGGAGGGCGCCCCTCCTGGACTGCTGACGGATCGGGCCTTGTCACCGCGCTTGTTGACCGCCTTCTTTGGCCTGCTGACCGCCATCACCTGGGTTCTGGTGGTGTTTGGTGCTGCTGTACGTGCCCATGGCGCGGGCCTCGCCTGTCCGGACTGGCCCCTCTGTTTCGGGGAACTCATCCCGACCTTTGACTTCGGTGTGGTGCTGGAGTGGGGCCATCGGTTGTTGGCGGGGACGGTTTCGCTGTTCTTTGTGGTTGGCCTCTGGTTGTCATGGCGGGGAGAGAAGACCCGCCGGGCCACCTGGAAGCTCGGGTGGATCGCCTTCGGGGTCCTGGGGCTCCAGGTCATCATGGGTGGGCTCACCGTTCTGAAGCTGCTGGCCTCCTGGACGGTCACCCTTCACCTGCTCCTGGGCAACACCTTCTGTGCCCTGCTGCTGTGTCTCACCCTGGCCTTGCGGTCTCTCACGCGAAGGGCTCCAGCGCCGGTGAAGCTGGCGTTCACCGCAAGGGGCCTGGTCGGCCTGGTGGCCATGCTCACCGTGCTGCAACTCGCGATGGGTGGCCTGGTCTCCTCGAACTACGCGGGGCTGGCCTGTACCGATTGGCCCGCCTGCTCCGACGGTGTCTGGTTCCCCACCTGGACCGGGCTCATCGGGCTCCAGTTGATTCATCGGCTGATCGCCTATGCCCTGGCGGGGGCCTGGTTGGCGCTCTTTGTGGTGACCCGTTCCATTCCGGCCCTGTCCACAGTGGGATCCGTGGGGGTGGCCCTGGTGCTGTTCCAGGCCGGCGTTGGCGTGCTCAACGTTTTGTGGAAGCTGCCGGTGGAGATCACGCTCCTTCACTCGGCGGGTGCCACAGCTCTGGTCCTGCTCACCACATTGATGGTGTGGAAGGTCCTGGGACGGGAGCAGGCAGCGCGGGACGGAGAGGCGTTGCCGGTCGCGTTGGCCTAGGCTTCCTGGGCCCTCTTCGGGGCGATCTGTTGGACGTGGTCGAGCATTTCCTGGAGGACCTCGTCTCCAAAGACCTGCTTCACGACGGGCTGGTAGCGCCCCTCGAGGAATTCCTGGTGGGAGAGGGTGGCGCCAACGGGTTGACCACGGGGTCCGCAGTCTGCCGCGACGAGGACATGCTTGTCGTCGATGGCGACGGTGGCGGTCTTGGAGCCCCAGCCACCTTCCCAGGTTCTTGTTTGAGTCATGGTTCCTTGTTCCTGAGGAAAAAGGGTTTCTTTGCGGAGAAGTCTACCGGGAGTGCCTGGCGGACCTCGTCGAGGAGCTCTGTGGTGACGCTCCAGTGGCCGTTCTTCCTGGCGTAGTCCTCGATGCGGGTGATGACAACGCCGCGGACAAAAGAAGGGATGCGGGTGAGCCGCTGTTCGGCGTCTTGCGTCCACTGGAGTCGAGGCATGACGGCCATGCCGTAGGTGACTTCCCGGGGGGGTTGGATGGGCTGGGTGTCCGGTGTGGGCGTGTAGTCGCAGGAGTTGTCCGGCCCCATGAGACCCTGCTGCTGGGCGATTGCCCTGGCGCGGCATCCCCCGCAGAGGATCCGGTATTCACAGTCCCCGCAACGACCGCTGAGCTGTCCGGAGCGGAGGGTTTGAAGGACCTTGGAGTGGTTCCAGATGTCCGGGAAGGACTCCTGGCTGAGGTCGCCAGCGATGATCGGCGAGTAGGGGCAGGGTGTGACCTTTCCCTCGGGGGTGATGCGGCAGTACTGGATCCCACAGGGGCAGCGGGTGCTGTAGTGGAGCAGCGGGGATTCCGGGTCCATCTGGTGGACGTGCCGCATGATCTGGGGCTGACACTTGGAACGGACGAGCATCCTCCCGCGGTACTGCTTCTGGAGGTGCACCAGTTGCTTGAGGACGTCCTCGTTTTCCTGTGAGGAGAGTCCAGCGAGTTCCTCACCTCGTCCGGTCTCGACAAGGAAGTAGAGGTTGAAGGAGACAGCCCCACGGTCCGCGGCGTAGGCGACCAGGTCTTCGAGTTCGTGCCGGTTCTCGGCGCTGAGGGTGCACTGGACGACGAAATCGAGCTCGGCCTCCTGGAGGCGTTCGATGGCGTCCAGGGTCTGTCGCAAGGAGCCATCGCCGTGTCGGAAGCGGTCGTGGACCGCGGGTTGGAGCGAGTCGATGCTGACGGCGACGCCCTGGACGCCGGCGTCCTGGAGGGAGCGGATTCGTTCTTTTGTGAGGAGTGTGCCGTTGGTGCCGACGACCACCGTGACACCGCGCTCGGCGGCGAACGTGGCCATGTCCTCGAGATCCTTTCGGACCAGGGGCTCCCCGCCGCTGAGGACGAACATCGGGGCGTCGTTGAGGGTGAGGATCTCCTCGGTGATGCGCTGGAAGTCGGCCAGCGAGAGTTCGCCATCGGCCTGCTGGAAGGGTCCCGCTGCGATGTAGCAGTGGGAACAGGCCAGGTTGCAACGCTTGGTGAGATTCCAGGCGACGACGTGTGGGATGGCAGT
>CAZMNK010000176.1:0-7965 GCA_964567625.1 uncultured Enterobacterales bacterium
GGCTGGGTGGACAAGGTCTTCCTGGTGAACTTCGCCTGGACCATGGCCGTGGGCGACTGGGTCCCGTACTGGATTCTCATGCCCTGGTTTATCCGCGAGATCGCCCAGGGAGCAGTCTTCCCCCTGCTGGTCTGGCGATACTGGGTCGGCCAGACACCCTGGCCGGAACCATCGGCCACGGGCAAGGTGGCCACGGTCACCCTGGTCGTGGCAATGCTGGGTGGGCTCTTCGATGTACCTTCGGTGCTCTACGGGTTCACAGCCCTCAGCGCGGCCACCGGGCTCTGGGCCATGGTCGGGTACTGGCAACGAGATCAACCCCTCGCCGACGTCGGTCCCCTGCCGACCCCTGGAGCCCTTCGGATGCGTCGCTGAGGCGGCAGATCCTACCCGGCGGTCAGCGGTGTGCCGTCCTCTTCCACCCGGTGCAGGTAGACATCCCGCTTGGGATAGGGAATCTCCACGCCTTCCGCATGGAACCGCTTGTAGACAGCCATGTAGAGATCATCCAGGACACGGCCTCGCATGGAAGGCTCCGGGATCCAGCCCATCAACTCAAAGTCCAGGCCCGACTCACCCAGGGCCCGAAAACGGACCCGCGGCTCGGGCTCGACCACCAGGTCAGGACAGGCCGCAGCCACCTCCAGAAGCAGTTCTCGGACCCGGTCCACATCGCTTCCATAGGCAACTGAGACCGGGCAGCGCACCCGCTCCTTGACCGTGTGACCTCCTGTCTCGTTGAGGATCTTGGAGTTCGCCATGACCGCGTTGGGCACGATGATCTGGATGTCATCCCGGGTCATCAGCCGGGTCGTCCGCATCCCGATCTCCGTCACCATGCCCCGCTCTCCGGACTCCAGGACCAGGTAGTCCCCGATGCGGTAGGGCGCATCGGCCAGGATAAACACCCCCGCAAAGAGGTTGGAGAGCGTGTCCTTGGCCGCAAATCCGACCGCGATGCCCACGATTCCGGCGGAAGCCACCCAGGCTGTCAGGTCCAGCTTCCAGGCCAGGCACAGCCCGTAGATTCCCCCACCCCAGATCACGATCTTGGAGACGATCTGGAGCAAGGGCAGGGTGCGAGCCTGGACCAGGCCCTGGGAATCGGAGCCGGCCAGGGAGTCCAGCACCACGATTCCCACCTGGCTCAGTCCTCGCGTCCAGTACAGGAGTCCCACGGTCGCAAAGGTTGCCCGGACAAACTCATGGGGGTCCCCGTCCGTTTCCCGGACCGCCACAAGGACCGCCAGCCCCCCCACCAGGACGGCAGTGACCAGTGCCGGTCGTTCCAGGATGCCCACAACCCGGTCGTCCAGACCGGTCTCGCTCTTGCCCACAAGAAACGGAAGGACCCCGCGAAAGGCCACAAGCACGAGCAGCACCAGCAAGACAAGCAAAAGGCCCGCTGCCGCCACATGAGAGAGGCCAAAACGATCCGCCAGGGAGAACATCGGCTGCACCAACTCGGTCACGAGACACCTCCACCTTGGCTGCGCCCCCTATCGAGTGAACCGGACCGGTGCCGAGCCGGTTCCCATCCTCTCCAGGTAGAGGCCGTGCCACGCCGGACTTCAGCGTTCCTCCTCCAATACCGAGATGCCGTGCAACAGGACTCTCACCGAGAGCTTGATCCCCTCGAGAAGCCCATCGACGTCGTGAAGCCCGCCGCTCCAACCGACCAGCAGGGCGAACCAGGCCCTTTGAATCAGAACGGCCAGGGTCTGCTCGGTGGGGGAGGGAGAGGCCTCCTCCCTGGGCACCGGCTCTCCCCGGAAGACCGACACGATGAGCCGCTCCATGGTGCCGTGGTACCGGGCGACCTTTTCCGTGATCTCCGGGACCCCACTGGTCGCAGCCCGCAAGAGGGTCCGGGCCAGGTGCGGCCGCGCCGCCAGTGCATGGGTGGCCAGCGTGAAGAACCTGTTCAACCGGTCTTCGGCGGTCTTGCCCTTCACGCCCCTCTTGCCAAGCCCCGCCGAGAGTTTCTGGACTTCCAATTCCAGGACCGCCGCAAGAATGTCTTCCTTGGAGGAAAACCGGTGGTACACGGTTCCCAGGGCCACATCCGCCCTGGCTGCCAGGTCCCGCAGTCGAACGGACTCGTAGCCCTCCTCCTCGGCAAGATCGATGGCGGCTTTCAAGATGCGCTGGGTGCGAGCGTCCACGCCCGAAATTGAAACACGGTTCACGGCCGGGGTCGAGCCCCGAGCTAGAACACGTTTTATTCTCCTGTCTTCCCGGACGACGACAAGGGGGCTGAGACAAGCTCGGGGGTTAAAGCCTCACCCCATGTCCCTCTCCCAGGAAGACCTGCTCGCCTTCACCCAGCAACTCCGCGATCTGGGTCCCGACCAGGACCGGAGTGCGGTGATCGCCTGGGCCCGTACCCGTACCCGGGAGCTGTTGGCCGCCGTCCAGCTTCTCGAGACCCCCGATGCGGTCCGAGCGGGGATCCTGCGAATCCTCCCGGAGCTCGTGCCCGATCCGGCCCAACAGGTTCCGGTGTTGCGCGGGGCCGGGCAGGCCCTGTTCGACAGCAGTCACTCGGACCTGCTTGCCACCACCCGAGACCCGGCCTGGGTGGGGCTGGCCGTCCTGGAGCTGGCCGAGCGGGTGCCCGAATTTGAAGCCGACCCCCTCCAGCGTGCCGTGGCAATGGCCAGGCGAGGCTTCGTGACCACCCCAGACCTGCCCGCTGGACCGGGTGAGGTTCTCTGGGCCATGGCCGAGCGAGCCGACCACGTGGGGTGGGAAGATCGGGCTGATCCCCTGTTCGAGGCGGCCCTGGCCGCCCCCTTCGAGAGCCTGGAAAACGCCGCCCAGGTACGGCTGCTGGTCGCCCTTCGCCGCCTGGAACACCAGGAACCCGGCGCAGAGGATTTGTTGCGTCAAGTGGTGGGGTTCGAGGAGTCCCCACGCCAGTCCAGGGTCCACGCCGGGTGGATCCTTGGGCTCCGGGCGCAGGAGCGCGGAGACCTCGCCGAGGCCCGGGCCCGCCTGGAGGCCTGTCTGGTCGATGTGGACCCCGATCTGGATGGGGATGCAGCAGTGCGGATCACGAAGGCCCTGGAGGCCCTGGAGGAGTGAATTGCGCTTCCTTCGCGGAAGAGGATCTGCCCCCGCACCGACCCGAAGGAGACGATTCCGACCGCGATTTTCCCGGAGGGGCGATCAGGCCGCCCGAAAGTCTCGCTCGATCGCGTACCGAATCACCCTTCCCAGGTATTCCAGGACACTCGGCGGACGCAGATCCCCCAGGACCTCGCGGGCATTCGTCGTGTCGAAGATCGGGTTGTGCTCGAAATAGGGCATGAAGGCATCGCCGCCCCGCTTGATGGTACGGCCGCGATCCGTCACATAGAGGGGCAGCATCAAGGGACGAAGCCAGGATCTGTAGAAGCTCTGGTCCACATAGCGGAGGGGTGGTCCTCCCGTGATCTGGCGAACAGTGTCCACCAGTTCGCCGACCGTCGGCGCCTCATCCCCCACCGCCAGGTGAAAACACCTGCCCAGAGTGGCCGGATTCGACCGAATGCGGGCGATAGCCTCCGCGACGAAATCCACGGGCACGATGTCCGTGGGTGCCGAAGCACAGCCTGGAAAAGTCCGCCACCAGCCTCGAATGTAGAGTTTCAACGGCCAGTAGATCACATTGAAGGAATGGGTCTGTCCCGTCTCGCTGTCCCCCACGACGATGGCCGGCCGGTGAATGGCGGCAGGAAGTCCCCGGTCGATGGCCGTGCGGACGATCTTCTCCGCCTGGCACTTGGACCACTCGTAGGAGTTTCGAAACCCCTGGCCTTCGTCGTTTTCGTGTTCGAAGACACGTCCGGTCCGATCACCGGCGACATAGCAGGTGCTGATGTGGTCGTACCGTCCCAATCGGCCCGTCTCTGCCAGCGTCTGGGCCAACTGGACCACCGAACGGGTGGCCTCGAGGTTCTGGCTGGCTGCCGTGTCCTCGGGCAGGTCGAAACGAACACTGGCCGCAGAGTGGAGAATGCTGGTGACCTCGTCCAAGACGCGCTCCCGGTCTCTCGAGGAGAACCCGAGCTCCGGGGCGGAGATGTCCCCTCGAACCGCCCCCAGGCGGGCCGACGAGATTCCAGTGGCCTCGACCAGGCGTGCCCGCCGTTGGGCCAGGTGTTCCTCGTCTCGGGCGCGAATGACCGCCAGAATCCGGGTGTCAGGATTCCGCAGCAAACGGGGGATGAGGGCAGATCCAATGTGACCGGTGCCACCGGTGAGGAGAATCGTCTCGGACATGGGAAATCCAGGGTGGTTTGAAAATGGAGCAGCAGCGCTCAGAGACCGCGATCCGCGAGTCGTCGGAGTTCCGCCTTGTAGAAGGCCAGGTGGTCGAATGCACCGCTGGCAGTGTCTTGAAAAAGGCCGACTTCATCGGCGTGATCGGCGTCGATCTCCCCCTGGTGGTCACCCCACCGGGCAGACATCACGGGGACCATCCCGTCGCTCTCTTCTCCGAGCAACCACAGGATGAAGTGCGGAATCGCCAACAGGGGGTCGACGATCTCGCCCTGGTGGTCCTCCTGGCAGGAGAAATCCAGGACGCCACAGCTCGAGCCGGCCCAAGAGGCGTAGTAGACCCGCTCGTCATCAGGCACACGGGCATTGAAGTCCGCCATGGCCTCGGTGCTCAAGGACCCCATGGCCTCGACCAGGCTGTTGTCCTCCCCTGCCATCCCGAAGAACAGTGCAAAGGCCTCCGCGCCCATGTCCACCCAGAACTCATCGACCGTCTCGTCCTCGATGAATCCATAGAGCAGGTCCGCAACAGGCGTTCCCCGGTGCGGCGTGCCCACCGTCACCACCGAGGCCACCAGGTCAGCCCGATGCAGGCCCCCGACCAGGTAACGGGCATCCAGCCCACCCTGGGAATGACCGACCAGGTTGAAGCGTCTCCCGACCCCCGCCTCCGCCAGGGCATCCAGGTGAACCTCCCACTCCTCCGCCCGAAGCTCGGTGCTGCCGAACGCCGTGACGGACGGACAGTGGATCCCGTAGCCGTCGGGTTCCAGGGTCTCCCTGACCCGGTAGAAATACTCCACCTCTCCAAAGGACTCGGCCCCTCCCAATCCATGGAGCAGGACCACCGGGTAGCGGGTGTACTCCCGTTCGCAGCCCTGGGAACAGTGGACCTCCAACCCATAGTCCAGGGCCGGCTCATCGGGATCGGTGGGCTCCAGGAGAACAAAGACCTCCCCACTCTGCTCCAGGAAAACCTCGATGCCCTCGCCCTCCTGGAGGGTTGACGGTCCCGCCATCACCTCTCCGGAGAGTCCGATCACGGACAGTCGAACAGGCGCATTTCCACCCCAGGAGGACAGGGACACCCCGAGCACGCTGTCACCGGCCCCGGCCGTGGCGTGCAGAGATGCCGTGCAGGCTTCCCTTCGTGTCTCCAGAACCACTCCCTGGGAGAGAAAGGCCCCCTCTGGGGCCACCGGCAACTGGCCTTCCGCGTCGAGAGGGCAGAGGAGCACTGCCCTCTCTGGTGACCCTTGCTGGAGAATCTCCCCAACCGCATTCGGAACCGGGTCCTGGGATCCGGCCCCGGCGTCGGAGGCCACCCCCTCGGACCAACACCCCACCATCCAGAAGAGGAGAAACGCCATGGCCCCTACCTGTCCTGCCCAGGCCCGGGTACGACCAGGCACTCGGTGATCGCACCGAGCCACCCGGCCTGGGTGGCCGTGCTCCGCTGGGCCTGGATGTGTCGCACCAAGGAGGCTCTCCTAAACAAACAGTCTGGCCTGAATGTTTATGACTCGACGAGAAGCCTGTCAAGAACCCGGGCGACCCCGGTGTGCTTGGTACACTTCGCGGCAATTGGAGACAGATCCGGTTGTCGGACCCATCGGACCCCATTCACAGCTTCCTGGAGGCCGTCGGCCTGACGGTTGACGAATCCCGGAAGCTGGGCGACCTGCTGAAGACCCATGTCGGGCGATTCTCCCCCTCAGAAAAGGACGCAGCACGTCTTCGGGACCTGTTGGAGAACCCCGGCAGAGAAGAAGAAGGGACCGTGCTGGGTCGCTACCTGGACCTGGGGGTCCTCGGGCTGGGGGACATGGCCGAGGTTCGCAGAGTGAGCGACGTGGTGCTCAAGCGCACCCTGGCCATGCGGATCATCCACGCCAAGAAGTTGGACGACCCCGAGGCCGTCCGTTGGTTCATCGAGGAGGCCCGTGTCGGCGCCCAGCTTCAACACCCGGGCATCGTCCCCATCTACGAGATCGGCCAGTTGCCGGATGGGCGCCACTACTACACGATGAACGAGGTTCAGGGCACCGAGTTCACCCTGTCCATCGCCGCGATTCACAGGGCTTCCCCCGAGGAGCTAGGGGAGCACTCCCCCACTGACACCCGGCTCCTTCACCTGGTCCAGATTCTCCACAGGGTCTGCGTGACTGTGGCCTATGCCCACGCAAGGGGGGTGTTCCACGGAGATCTGACCCCCGGAAACATCCGAGTCGGGGAATTCGGCGAAGTGCTGGTCGTCAATTGGGGGAGCGTGGCCGGCACATCCAGGGGGCCCTCATCAGACCCGGGGACAACGGATGGAGGCCACACGGGCATTGGAAAGGACATCCTGGGCCTGGGGGCCATACTCCACCAGGTCCTCCACGGGTTCCCCCCTCCCGAGAACCCAGCCACCACCGGTCCTGCCAGAGCCCAGGGCGGCTCTCCAGCACTCCCCCCCCGGCTGGCGTCCATCTGCATTCAGGCCCTGTCACAGGAACCCGGCAGACGCCAGGCCCATGCCAGGGACCTGGCCCACCAGTTGCAGACCTGGCTCGAGGGAGCTGCAGCTGGAGATCACCCCGCGGCTCGAACGCCGGAACCCTCCTCCACAGCGGACGAGGAGGACACTCCGAGAGAGAGGGAACTGGCGATCCCGAGAGCAGACGAGCAGGTGGAGAAGGGAGCTCTCGCGGGAGAACAGCCCCAGGACGAAGAGGCACGGACCGAACCCAAAACGCCTCTCGATGGGACTGAAAGCGAGGACTCCAAACTGGCGCTGATCGAGGCGAATCGCTTCTTCGAGCTGGGCACCCTCGAACGGGAACAGGCGAACTTCGATGAGGCCAGACAGTGCCAAAAAACCGCCTTGGAACTCTATCGGCGACACGGGAATCGAAGTGGTGAAGGCGCCGCATTGGCTGCCCTCAGTCACATCGCCATGGAACAGGGCCGGCCCCCACAGGCCATCGAGGGATACCGGAGAGCCCTCACCATCCACCGTGAGCTGGGAGACAGGCGCAGCGAGGCGGGTGTGCTGGGGAGTCTTTCCGGTGCACTCCTGGCCCATGGCAACCTGGACGACGCCCTGGCGATAGCCCAGGAGGCTCTGGCCCTGCACAGGCAAATGGGCGACAAGCGAGGAGAAGGAAGAGTCCTGAGCAACCTGGCTGGTGCCTGCCAGGCCAGGGGACAGACAGACCAGGCGATCGAATACCTCCGGCTCGCCCTCCAGATCCACCGAGAGATCGGTGACAAGCGCCAACAAGGCATCGCCTTGGGCCACCTGGGCACCAGCTACCAGGCCCGCGGAGAACTCCACAAGGCCGTCTCCCACTACCACCTGGCCCGGCGGATCCACCGGGACGTCGGCGATGAATGCAACGAGGGGGTCGTCCTGGGGAATCTGGGAGACGCCCTCTTCCTTCTCGAACGATGGGAAGAGGCCGAAAAGACGCTCTCCCGTGCGATCCAGCTCTGTGACGCCGACCTGCCTCCCGCCGCGGGGGCCTTTCGGGGTTCCCTGGCCCTCCTGCTCGCAGGGGATGGTCAACTCAAGAAGGCGAATCGACTGATCAAGAAGGCGGAGGCCCAGGTGGAGGGCCACCCCATGGAGTACGGCAAGTTCCTGTGCAAGAAGGGCCGGGTCCAGCTCCTGGGCGGCAAAAAAGTGGCCGCAAGCGCTTCCCTGGACCGGGCCAG
>CAZMNK010000176.1:8065-10617 GCA_964567625.1 uncultured Enterobacterales bacterium
GGCCAGATCCAGGAAGCCGCCGAACATTTTCAGGCCGCCCTGGCACACTGTTTGACCTCGGGAGACCGGCGCATGGAGGGGGCCTGCCTGTCCAACCTGGGGCTCATCCATGCGGACGCCGGCCAGCTTGACAAGGCCATTGAAGCCTACGAACTTGCCCTGGAGGTCCATGCCTCCACCGGAGACAAACGCAACCGCGGGGTGGTCCTGGGCAATCTCGGGAATGTCTACACGAACCGAGGTCTACACGAACAGGCACTTCAGTCCTTCCAGGAGGCGCTCCAGATCCACCGAGAGACCGGAGACCGGAGAAACACCGCATTCACCCACGGGTACCTGGGCGTCCATCACGGCACCCAGGACCGGTTCGAAGAGGCCCTCAAGGAGTTTGAAGAGGCCACCGCGATCTTCCGGGAACTGGGCGACAAGACCCAGGCCGGCGTCAACCTGGGAAACCAGGGCGAGGCACTACAACAACTCCACCGTGGCGAGGAAGCCCTGGCAGTCCTTGAAGAGGCCATCCGCCTCTGCGACGAGGTCCAACACTACCCCGCTGCGGGCTCCTTCCGAGGCGCCCTGGGCCTCCTGTTGGCCACCAGGGGCCAGATGGACGAGGCCCACGATCTGTTCCGGATCGGTGAGTCCCAGGTGAAGAACATGGCGCCGGTCCTGGGGAAACTCCTCTGTCAGAAGGGCACGGCCCATCTCCTGGATCAGAGGCCAGGCGACGCCCGGGATGCGCTCGCCCAGGCCCAGTGCATCGCCGAGGAGATGGAGGTCAACGAACACAGCGAGCTTGCCAGGGTCATCTCCGGGCTGGAGGGGTTGTTGTTGGACGTTGCCGATCCCACCCAGGAGCCCTCTTCTGTCCCCACAGCCACCAGGCCAGGCCATCTGGCCAGCCTGGAAGGTGCTCGCCTGTTGGAGATCGGACACATCGAACGCGAAGAGGGCAACAGCGAGCAGGCACGCGCCAACTACCAGCAGGCCCTGGACCATTTTCGAGAACAGGGGGACAGGGAAGGCGAGGCGGAAGCCCACAATGGTCTGGGCAACGCCTACCTCAAACTCGGCGACCCGGACAAGGCCATGGAACACTTGCTGCTTTCCCTTGCCTACCACCGAGAGATGGGCAGCCAACGTTTCGAAGGCGTGATCCTGAGCAACCTGGGCAACATCTTCCGGAGCCAGGGACGATTCCCGGAAGCCTTCGAACACTATCGTGGAGCACTGGTCATCCACGAAGCGACGGGAGACACCCTGAACCATGCCATCGCCCAGGGAAACCTGGGACTGGTCTCAGCGAAGCAGGGACAACAGGAAGAAGCCATCGCCCACTACCAACGTTCCCTGGCACTCCACCGAAAAGTGGGCAGCCATGGTGCCGGTGTCATCCTGAGCAACCTGGGCAATGCATTTCATGTCCAGGGTCGCCACGAGGAAGCCCTGGCGCACCACCAGGAGGCCCTCGACATCCACCGTTCCACAGGTTCGAAACGCAGCGAGGGAATCGCGTTGGGGAACCTCGGGCGCGCACTCCTCCGTCTCCAGAGGCATGAAGAGGCCCGAAAAGCCCTGGAAGAAGCCATCGTGATCTGTGATGAGTCCGCCCCTGAAGCGGGCGGAGCCTTTCGCAGCGTGCTGGCGCTCCTGGACGCCAGTGAGGGTCAATTCGGCAATGTGGAGGAGCTGCTGGCCCACGGAGAACCCCTGCTGGAGGACACCCCCTTTGACCACGGAAAGTTCCTCTGCAACAAGGGTAGGGTCCAGCTGCTCCAAGACCAGAAAAGGGCCGCTGAACAGTCCCTCGCCCAGGCCCAGGGAATCGCTGAAGAACTAGAGGTCACCGAACACAGCGAGCTTGCCCAGGCCATCGCTGAATTCAAAGGGTTGTTGGCCGAGGCATAGACCCGACGGCTGAATTGCCTATGATCGGGTACCTTCCCCGTCTGGAGATGCCATGACCCTCACCACCGCCCTGTTTCTGGCCTGGACCACCGCGAGCGCTACCGCGGGCACTGGCTCCACCACCGTGCTGACCGTGGAAGACGTCTCTGCCGCGCCCGGCGATACCGGGGTCGAGGTCGGCGTGCTCCTCAGCAGCACCGAGGCCATCGCTGGCTGGCAGATGGACCTGAACTGGGACAGCTCGGCTCTGAGCCTGGTCTCCGCCGTGGAAGGCCCGGACACCAGTTGGGGGGGATTCGGCTACACACCGGGCACGGGGACTCTCCTGGCCCTCAACTTCGCATTTGGTACCGAACTGAGCGGAACGGACACCTGGGAGATCATGACGGTCACATTTGATGTGCCCAGCTCCGCGGCCCCCGGGGCCTATTCCATCACCCCGACGGGAGTGCTCATCAGCGATCCCGATGCGAATGCGCTCATCACGACCCTGGAAGTCGGGACCTTCACCATCGCCGAAGCGGACACGGACACGGACACGGATGCGGACACCGACACGGACACGGACGCAGATGCGGACAGCGACACCGATGCAGATGCAGATGCAGATGCAGATGCAGATGCAGATGCAGATGCAGATGCAG
>CAZMNK010000177.1:0-10616 GCA_964567625.1 uncultured Enterobacterales bacterium
CTGGCCGGGATTGATCGCCGCATCGTCGTCGTCGCAGTCCACGGCAGTGCCATAGCCGTCCCCGTCCAGGTCGGGTCCACCGGTGTCCTGGGTGTCGGCCGTCTCGACGACGATGGTGTTCGTGTCCTGGGGAATGTCTTCCTTGTTGCGGCAACTGAGGGGTGCAAGCAACAGGATCGCGATGGAAAGACGGCGCATGAGGTGCCTCCTGACCGGGAAGGGAGCCCATCATACTTGTTGAGCAGCAAAGATCAGGTTTGTGGTGGTTTTCGTCTCGATTTGGCGGCAGGGCTTTCCCATCTCCGGCTGGCGGCCCCTCTGTCTAGAAGCTTTCCAGCCAGGCCACGAACGCCGTGGCGACCTCGTCGGGACGCTCCCGGATCGCCCTGTTCTGCTCCATGTGAATGAACCGGCCGCTTCCCTCCGTCGCCCGTTCCGTGCAGACCTCGTCGGAGCCGTTCAGATGGCGGCCCTGGGTGTTCGTCGACCCGCACAGGTGGACTTCCGTGAGGGAGTCCTCGTAGGTGTTGCAGGTGGTGACCTGCTCGCCTGGAAAAGCCGTGACCAGGACGCCCGCCAGTTGGGCCACCGGGCTCGTGTCGGCGACCGGGTCGTCCGTGCCGTTGGACAGGCTGATACCGTCTCGGACCATGCCGTGCAGGCTGATGACAGTGTCCGTTCCATGGATATCGGACAGCACCACGTGGGCCCGGTGGTAGAAGCTGATCACCACGTGGGCCTGGTCGCTTTCCCGGTAGGCGTCGGACTCTTCGGTGCACACCGAGGTGGAGCCGTCGCAGCCGCTGGGGGCAGTGTTGGCGCAGCGGTGGGTGCCGGAGACGATCAGGGCCCGGGCGCTGGTGACCCGGAAGATCTCGACGCCTTCCTCGAGGGTTCCGCCCTCGTAGTTCGGATGGGGGGTGCCCAGGATCAGCGGGGAAGCCAGGCCGGTTCGAAACACCAACTGGGCCCTGCCTGTGGACTGGTCCAGGGGTAACCAGAGGACCAGGTCCGCCTGGTCCGCCTGGCCCAGGCACAGCCGGTAGCCACTCACCTCGGCGGCGGCCAGGGCAGCCTCCCAGTCTCCCGTCAGGCTGGCGGTGAGGGCCTCGTCAAAGGCGGCCAGCTCGTTCTCGCCGGGGACCGCGTAGGCCTCGCTCCCTGATCCGGGTGCGTCGGCGGTGGTCAGTGCGTCCAGGACATCGCCCTCACAGGAAGGGATGGCGATGTCTTGGGTGGCGTGGGTGTCTCCACCCGTACTGGCGTCCTTCGGGCAGCCGGCCAGGCCGAGCAGGACTGTGAATCCCAGGAGCATTGCCACATTCCTCTCGGGGGAACCAGGAAGTCATGGAAGGCTTCCGGATGATCCAGAATGCCACGCTCCTCGGAGAACTTGATGGGCATGCATCGATGCTTCGTCGCCCTGGACCTGGCCCTCGCCGGGCTCTTCGACCCCGAGCATCGCTTCATGGGCCATGTCACCATCGCTCGTACCCGTCGGATGCCCATGGCAGTGCGGCAGGCGGTGGCCTCCCTGGAGGTCCCTCGTCTGCGGATCGAGGCCACGGGATTCTCCCTGTGTGGAGTCCCACCTGGGTTCCCAGAGGGCTCGCTACGAGACCCTGGCTCGTTTCCCTTGCCTGGCCCCGTAGCGGTAAATCACTTCTTGGCCTTGCGCTCCGCGTAGAGGACCGCCTCGGTCGCCCTCTCCAGGGCCAGGCCCGCACGCCGGTCCTGGTGGACATCGAGTACCCCCTTGGCCAGCCGCAGGGCCGTCGGATCCCGCTGGGCAATTTCCTCGGCCCAGGTCCTGGCCTCGGCGCACACATCTTCCGAGAGACGATTCACCACCCCCCATGCCAGCGCGGTTTCCGCATCCAGCACCCGGCCGCCCAGGATGACCTCCCGTGCCCGGCCCGGGCCGACCAGGTCCGCAAGCCGGGTGGTGCCCCCCGCCGAGGGAATCAGGCCCAGGGAGGTCTCCGGGAGGGAAAAAGAAGCCCGTGGCCCCGCCACCCGCAGGTCACAGGCCAGGGCGAGCTCGAAGCCGCCGGCAACCGCCGGTCCCTGCACCGCCGCGATGGACACAAAGGGTGCGGAACACAGCCGCTCAAAGACCCGCTGGCTGTACAGGTCCAGGGCGTCGCCAGCATGGGCCTGTTCCAGGTCCTTCAGGTCGGCGCCTCCGCAAAAAGCACCGTCGCCCGCCGTCTGCAGAACCACCACCGGGGTGGTCACGCCAGCCACCGCGGAATCCAGGGCTTCCAGCAGAGCACGGTTGTAGGCATTGGCCCGTTCCGGCCGGCGCAGGGTGAGGGTCGTGACGCGGTTTGCGCTGTGGACTTCCATCGGCATGGCTACAATCGTCTCATGAGGACCGATCCCCCAGAGGGTGTGTTGATCGATGCCACCCCTCACGGGTGCCCGTACCTGCCGGGCCGAACCGCGGTCCTGCCCACTCGCTGGTACAGCCAGGATGTCCGTCCTCCGGACTTCGATGCGCTCCTGGCGTGTGCCGACCGCCGGGTGGGGCGCACGATGTACCGCCCCGAGTGCCCGGACTGCCAGGAGTGTCAGGGCATCCGGGTGTCGACCTCGGCATTGACCCCCACGCGCTCCCAACGTCGGATCTGGACGAAAAACGAGGACCTGAAGGTCACGGCGGGCCCTCCGGTGGTCGACAAGTTGCGCCTGGATCTGTTCAACCGACACAAGCTGGAGCGGGGCCTCTCCCAGCGAAAGGCCTCGGCGGATCACTACTACTCGTGGCTGGTGTTGAGCTGTGTCCGGACCGTCGAGACCTGCTACTGGCTCGACGACAAACTGGTTGGCGTCGGCATCCTGGATGTGGGCCTGCAGGCGGCCAGCAGCGTCTACTTCTACTTTGACCCGGACTTCTCAGGTCGCAGCCTGGGCACCTACTCGGTGATGCGTGAGGCCAGCTGGCTCCAGGGCCGGGGCGTGGAGTGGTACTACCTTGGCCTCTACGTCAAGGACTGTTCGCACCTGTCCTACAAGGCGCGCTTCACCCCCCATGAGCGTCTGATCGGAGGGGAGTGGAGGCCTTTCCCAGCCCCTTGAACAGAAGGGCCCGGGAAGCGCTGGACTACTGGTCCGCGACCGGGGCCGGAATGATGTGGAATTCCACCCGTCGGTTCACGGCCTTGCTGTTGTCCGTGGCGTTGTCCACCAGCGGCTGCTCCTCGCCGTAGCCGACCGCCATCAGGCGATCCATGTCGACGCCTCGGCGTGCCAGGTACGCACGAACGCTGTTGGCCCGGCGCTGGGACAGGTCCAGGTTGTGGTCGTTGGTCCCGTCACTGTCCGTGTGACCCTGGACCTCGATCCGCAGGTGGTCCCACCGATTCAGGACCTCGGCGGCTTCATCCAGCAGTCGGTAGCTGCCCACGGTGATCTCGTCGCTGTCGATGTGGAAGTTCACCCCGTGGATGACCCCGGTGAAGCGCTCGACCTCTTCCGGCAGGTCGTCGGGGCAGCCATCGATGTCGTCGAAGCCATTGTAGGTCTCGGCGACATTCGGGCATTCGTCCCGGAAATCGGACAGCCCGTCCGCATCGTTGTCCTGGTCTGCGCAGCCGTCACTGTCCTTGAAGCCGTCCAGGTCCTCGGGGTGATTCGGGCACTGGTCCATCACGTCGAGCAGACCGTCCTCGTCGTTGTCCTCGTCGGGACAGCCGTCCCGATCAAGGTACCCGTCCAGGTCTTCGGGGGCGTCCGGGCACTCGTCCTCGAGATCGACCAGGCCGTCGTTATCGTTGTCCTCGTCAGGACAGCCGTCCTCGTCTTCCCAGTTGTCCCGGTCCTCGGGAGCGTCCGGGCAGGCGTCGTCCCAGTCGGTCACGCCATCACGGTCGTTGTCATCGTCAGGGCACCCGTCTTCGTCTTCGAAGCGATCCAGGTCCTCGGGGTCCGTCGGGCAGGCGTCCCGCTTGTCCACGATGCCGTCGAAGTCCTTGTCGTTGGTGCCGTTGCCAAACCAGGCGGCAACACCCACGGTCATCTCCCAGTCGTTGAAGACATCGTTCCGGATGCCGTGGGGCTCACTTCCGATGTTCATCAGGTAGCGGAAGTCCGTTCGCAGGGCCACGCGGCCCCAGATGGGCACGAAGAGACCGGCGCCGGCATTGAACAGGAAGTCCAGGTCCGGGTTTTCGTACTGGCCCCAACCCTGGTCATTGGAGGTCTCGCTGATCACGTCGGCGTCGCGCCATGCGTACTTGTAGATGGCGCCGGCACCGACCAGCAGGAAGGGCTTGACCCGGGCGTTCGGGGCGATGAATCCGATGGCGTTCAGTCGGGGGGTGGTGGCACTGTAGACGTAGTTGAAGTCCGCCCGGGTGCGGCCCTGCAGGTAGGCGCCTTCACCCTCGAAGGCAATCCACTTGCTGGGGCCGTAGCCCACGCGCAGGTTTGCGGTCCAGGTGGAGCCGATGTGCTCGCCAGGGTCGGTCCAGAAATAACCACCGGCCGTGCTGACGTAGGCGTGGTGGTTGCCGGCCATGGCCGGGTTGGACGCGAGGAGGGGGAGGAGGAAGGCAAGAGTTCCCATGATCGTCTGCTCCCTTCTTTTTGGGGGGAGCCGATCTACTACGCAAGAATCATGCCCGCAATTCTGGATCGGCTGAATTCAGCCCTGAAGCCGGGATTTGACCGAGGCCTTTCAAGTGGGCGTCATGGAGGGCATGGGGCACCAGTGCCCCAATTCCGGGGTGTCACTACCCCCCAAGGTCGAGGCGAATTGTCATGCCTGGGACCACTTCCAGGTTGAGTTTGCCCAGGGTGTACTTTCCACCGGGAAGGAGGCCCTTGAAGCTGCAACTCTCCTGGATGGCGGCTCGGGCGAACTCGATCTGCTTCCGCTTGTCGGGGTTGAAGGAGGGAATGAGGGGCTTGAGTTCTGGGTGTCGACGGCTGGCGCAACTGATCTCCACCCGGCCGTAGCTCCCCTCGACCTCCTCGATCCACTCGTTGAGACCGGGTGGGCGCTTGATCCGAGCGGCCAGCTCCAGGCGCTCCAGGACGAGCGCCATGTCTCCAGTCGTGCGGGCGCTCTGGGCAGCGATGTAGTGGGCCTCAAAGGGAATCGATGCATCCTCGAGCTCGAGCATGCGCTGGTAGGCACGCTCCGCACCGGCCCACTGGCTCTGCTCGGCCATGGAGTTCATGTCCTCGACCAGGCGCTGGAGCTCGGCTTCCTCGCGCTCTCCTGCCCACGAAGAACCGCCCACCGCTCCTCCGAGCGCCAGGAGCGCGAGTCCCCACAGGGCTTTCTTCAACAGCGTCCGTGCCACCGAGGAACATTCTCCCGGATGCGGGCCAGGACCAAAAGGCCTGGAGTGGCAAAAGCCTGTCCATGGTGGTCTTTCTTGAGACATTCCCAGGTTGCTTTTGCGCCGTTGGTGGTGGAACAACGGGCTATTGGGCTACTTTGCCGGTCACAGAGTCATCTTTCCGGTCGGAGCATTCCCATGAACCTGCGGTTTCTGCTCGTGGCTTCCATTTCCCTGGTGGCTTGCACCCAGGACACGGGAGTGGCCGTACACAACAGTCCCCCCGACGTCTCCTTTGTCCTTCCTGCCGACGGTTCCTGGGCCTACAGCGGGGTCCCGATGGAGTTCGTCGCGACCATCACGGATGACCACACGCCCAATGAGGATCTGACCTTTGCCTGGACCTCGACACTCGATGGCTACATCGTCGGCGAGGAGGTGGTGGAAGGTGAGACGCTCTCGATGATCGTGGCCGAAGGCCTGAGTGTGGGGGAGCACGTGATCTCCCTCCAGGTCGTGGATGGGGATGGTGAGACGGCCGAGGACACCTTGACCGTCGAGTCGATTCGGAACCACATGCCGACCTTGAGCTTCATCAAGCCCCAGCAGAACAGCGTTCTTGCCGCCGGTGATGTGGTCCAGGTGGTCGCCTATGTCCAGGATGAAGAGGACACGGACAACCTGGATCTGTTGGAGTTTGTCTGGGAAGGAACCATCGACCTGACCGATGCTCCGTTGTACGGGGACAGTACGGGCCGTGCGCGCTTTGATGTCTCAGGCGTGTCTGAGGGCAACCACAGCCTCAGTGTGGAGGTCTTTGACCTGGCCGGCGACTCCAGCACGGCAGGGGTGTCGTTCTCGGTCGAGTAGGGGCGTACCTTGCCGATCCCCTTTCTGCGCCTGTGCCGTCAGGCCCCTCGGACGAGTTTGAGCAACTGGTCCAGCTCCAACATGGTCAGGCCCTCGTAGCGGGCCCCGACCTGGCTCTGGCCCTGGTCGTTGCGGTTTGCCTGGATGTGCCGGACCTCGAATGTGATGTCCACGGCCTTCCGCCCACGGGAGACCCGGGCCTGGTGCGTCTGCCCCATTTTCAGGGGCAAGCGATCTGGATCGTGAAAGAAGCCGATGCCGGTCAGGCTGACGTTGACCACGCCCACCGGAAAGGGTCGATTCTCGTGAAGGATCGTCAAGCCCACCTGGTCCTGGGGCTTCATCTCCAGGCGTTCAGCCCTGCGGGTCTCCTCGACCTCGATGGCCTGGGGCAGTCGCAGGATCACGCTGCTTTCGGCCCCGATGGCGATCACCTCGCTGTCGAATTCACAGTTGCCGGGCTCCTGTCGGTAGATCAGCCGGACTGCATCTCCACGGACGAGGGTGCGGACTTCGCCGGAGGAAGCGCCCTGGAAGACGAGGCGGTTCGCATCGCCAGAGGGCATCAACTGGCCCCGGATCCGCTGCCCGCCGGTGACGCACAGGGTTGCCTTGCGCGCCTCGCCGGTGGTGTTCGACAGGTGGTCGCGGACCTCATGGTTTGTGCGAAGAATCATCCTTCTCCGTGGACTGTGGGGTTCAGGGTATAGGTGCCGGTGACAGAGGCGCTGGCGAGCACGTGGCCGCGGATGGCCTCCAGGACTTCAGGGCCCCCAAAGCGGCCCTGGAGACCGAGGCTGTCGACGTCCAGCGCATACACCGTGAAGACATAGTGGTGCACGATGGTGTCGTTCCAGGGAGGGCAGGGTCCGTCATAGCCCCCGTAGTCGCCCCCCATGTCCGGATCGCCGGCGAACCAGTCGGTGTAGTTGTTGATGCCGCGCACCCCGTGGTCGGTGGCGCCGATGGACTTGCCGCCTCCGGTGACACCCTGGCTGTCCGCGGCCTCGTCGAGGGCGGCCTGGGTGGCTGGCAGGTCCACCAGGACCCAGTGGAAGAAGTCCACGCGGGGCAGGTCCGCAGGGACCTCTCGGTCTTCCTGGTTGACGTCGTCGCCGACCGAAGGGACGTCGGGGTCGACGCACAGAATGGCGAAGGAGCGGGTGCCATCAGGGGCACTGGACCAGGCCAGGTGGGGGCTCCGGTTGTCGGAGAGCGAGACGTGATTCTCCCCATCGGGCTTTCCGAATGCGGCGCGCAGGGGGATGCGGGCACCATCGGCAAAGGTGTTGCTGTAGAGCTTCACTTGTCCTCCCGCTGTGCCTGTACAGGACGAATGCCTCGATCATTGCTATCGCGGGTGAGCACTCGGTTCACCCTGGACGTGCAGCTATAGTAGGGGCAACGATGATCGACGTGAGACCCCGGATCCTCTCGGTCGGTACGGCCAATCCGCCTCAGCGCTTCCTGCAGGAAGAGTTGCCGGGCCTGTTCCAGGTGGAGGATCCGCGGCTGGCGGGGCTGTTTACCTCGTCTCACATTCGATCACGCCACCTCTACCTGCCCGAGAGCGGCGGCAACGGGGTTCCCGCGGAGACCCAGGGCGAGTTGTTGGCCAAGCACTTGCGCGGGGCGCTGGAGATCGGGCCCCAGGCGATCGAGCGCTGCCTGGAGCCGATGGGGTTGAGTCCGAAGGACATCGACTACCTGTGCGTCATCACGACCACGGGATTCATGGCGCCGGGTCTGACGGCCCACCTGATGAAGCACATGGGGTTTCGGGAGGACTGCTCCCGAGTCGATGTGGTCGGCATGGGTTGCAATGCCGCCCTGAATGGCCTCAATCCGGTGTCTTCCTGGGCCGCGGCAAACCCGGGCCGGAATGCGCTGATGGTCTGCGTGGAGGTCTGTTCTGCGGCCTATGTCTTCGACATGACCTTTCGCACGGCAATCGTGAACAGCCTTTTTGGAGATGGCGCTGCGGCGGTGCTGATTCGCGCCGAGGCTTCGGATGAGGCCTGCTTTGCACCTTCCATCCTGGGCTTCAACTCCCAGATTGTGACCCCGGCCATCGGGGCGATGCGCTTTGACTGGGACGACAGCGCGGGCAAGTTCAGCTTCTTTCTGGACCGGGACATTCCCTACGTGGTGGGGCATTACGCCGAGCGCCCGGTGGACCGCCTGCTCGACAGCCAGGGTCTCAAGCGCCGCCACATCCGCCACTGGCTCGTGCACTCCGGGGGAAAAAAGGTGATCGACGCCATCCAGTACAACGTGGGCATCACCGAGCACGACGTGCGCCACACGGTGAGTGTGCTGCGGGACTATGGCAACCTGTCGTCGGCTTCTGTGCTCTTCAGCTACAGCCGTCTGCTGGACGAGGGGCTGGTGCAGCGAGGAGACCACGCGGTGTGGATGACCATGGGCCCGGGCTCCACGATCGAGACCTGTCTTACACGTTGGTGAACAGATGACTGGAAACGAGACCCTGACCTACACCGAGGCCGACGGCATTGCGACCGTGACCCTGGTTCGTTCCCACATCAACGTGCGGCAGCTCAAGGAGCTCACAGCGGTGTGCGATCACCTCGAGGACGAGTCCGAGGCGCGGGTGGTGGTGTTCCGCGGCCAGGACGGGGTGTTCAGCGGAGGGGTGGATTTCAGGGAATTCCACCCGGACAAGCCCCTGGACATTCACGGCTTCAACAAGTGGGAGAAGCTCTGTACTCGCCTGGAGAGGCTGCCCAAGGCCACGGTTGCGCTGGTGGATGGGACAGCCTGTGGGGGTGGACTCCAGATCGCCCTGGTCTGCGACCTTCGCCTGGCCACCCCTCGTTCGACCTTTCAGCTTCCGGAGGCCCACCTGGGCTTTCTACCTGGCATGGCCACCTTTCGGCTGGCCAAGTACATCGGGCTGGGCCATGCGAAGCGCTTCATGCTGACCTGCGAGGTCCTGGGGGCGTCCCAGGCCGCAGAGCTGGGCATGATCGACCAGGTGGTGGATGACCTGGATGCAGGCCTGGACTGGGCGGTCCAGGCGCTGGGGCCAAACCACGCGGTCGCCGTGACCCTGACGCGGCGTTTGCTGAACGAGAGCTACAGCGAGTCCTTCGAGAACGCCATCGGCCACTTCCTGGCGGCCCAGCATCGCGCCATCTCCCAGGGGGCCTTCCTGGAGACCCTTCGAAGCCACCAGGACGACGAGACCGGGTGACCTTGGCTGCGACCCAGGCGCCCGATCCCTTTCTCCTCGATCCCGAGGTCTGCGCAGGCGTTCGCCCCATGCAGAATCGGGATGCTGAGCGGGTCGCGGCCCTGCATCATGCCGCCATGGGCAACTCCTTGTGGGCCCGGCTGGGGGAGGGTTTCCTGGCCGAGCTCTACCGGGGCCTGATCGATTCCCCACACTTTCTTGGATTCGTCTACGAGGAGGCCGGTGAGTCTCCCGGGGACAGTGGTGTGATCCGGGGCTTCATTGCCGGGTCCACCGACGCCTCCCGAATGATGCGGGAGGTCTTCTGGAGCCGGTTCCTGGTGTTGGGCATGGTGGCGATTCCAGGGGTGTTTCGGCAGCCGGGGGTAGTGCGCCACCTGGTGCACACCGCACGCTACTTCTCGGCCTCGTCGGATCCGGATGACCTGGCGGTGGCCGCGGAGTCACTCTTCTGCAGCTTTGAGGCCCCTCTGCGAGGGACTCGGATCAGCGGGCACGTGAACAAGTTTCTGTTCGACGACCTGCTGGCGCGAGGCCACACCCACGTGAAGGTCACCACCGAGACGGACAACGAGGCGGCGAATCGGCAGTTGCGATCCTGGGGCTTTGAAGACCGTGGCCGCTTCGTCTTCTATGGCAAGGAGATGGTGCGCTACGTGCTGGACCTGGAGGCCAGCCCCCGAGTCGACCCGGTCAGTCGCCACCCGGCGGTGTGAGCGCTCCCGTGGAGTAGGATTCGCTGGCTTCCACGCAGGGGACCCCCATGTCCGCAAGAATCGCCCTGGACCCGGGCCGTGGCATCTCCCACGGCATCGAGGCGATCAAGCGCATCCCCCTTCAGCTCTGGCTGGGGGGTGCCATTCTGAGCTTCACGGACTCGGGTGGCGGGGGCTGTTCGGGCAACCCGGCCAACCTGGTCGACCTGTTCGATGGGGAGGGAGGCGGTGCCTGGGACACCGGAGGGGGTTTTGACTTCGATTTCTCCGAGGGTCTGCATCAGGCCGGCTTTTTGAAGGACGATCCGCTGGCGCTCTTCGCCGGGCTGGGCGTGGGGTTGCTCCTTGGACTGCTCTGCTGTGCTCTGGTGGCCGGTCTGGTGTTTTTCGCCCTCCGTTGCTACCTGTTGCCGGGCTGGTACAGGTTGCACGAGGAGTGCCTGCGCACGGGCGGGGGCGAGTTCTCCACGCTGTTTTCGGGCCAGGACCGGTTCCTGAACATGGTGCTCTGGAACCTGCTGAAGG
>CAZMNK010000178.1:0-10585 GCA_964567625.1 uncultured Enterobacterales bacterium
GTGCAGGTGCAGTCTCGGGTGTGGCGGCTGCGCCCAAAAAGGCGTTGACTTCGGCAAGTGATGTCCTCGACCTTGCGGTTCAGGTTGTAGTTGCGGAGCTTCTCCAGCCCCACGCCCTCCATTCTGGCGGACCTTGGGAGGCTCAATTCGTAGTTGAAGCTGCCAAAACCCGCCCCACTCAGATGGAGCCGTCCTTCTGTGGCGTCGTCGAAGCTGATGTCACCCATGTCCTCCCGGTAGCCGCTGCCCTCGCCCCGGCCCTCGGCCGTCGCGGACACGTAGGCGTCGAGGATGGCGTTGCGCTCGGTCTGCTTGACGAACTCCACGCGGGTCGTGCTGAGGCTGAGCAGGGTGGTGGCCGCGGTCCGGGCGGAGGCCTCGGTGTTCATGGGACCGGCGAGCGCCCTCACGCCACTGACCCAGCCCTGGCGCAGTGCCGAGATGTAGTTGGAGACGAAGGTCGTGGGGTCGATGATGGCCTCCCCACCACCAAAGAGGCCCGGCAGCGCGGTGATGATGGCGGCGCCACCGGCCACGGCCGCCGCTCCGGCAGGGCCCATGCCGACCGCCAGCGCGGCTGACCCGGCGGCCACGGCGACCGTGAGGGCCGCCAGGGCGAACTTCTCGCCAAAGGACTGGGGATCGCTTCGGCCAAGGTCAGTGCGCATGTCGTTGGCAGCGTCGACCTTGTGGTCCATCAGACCGTTGCTGGCGAACTCATTCCGACCGGCGAAGATGTCGCCGGAAAGTTCGATGCACTGCTCCTTCGTCATGTTCTGGATTTCGTCGGCCGTGGGGATCATCTGGACCGATTTCTGCTGGACTGCCCCGCTGGACCCACCACCACCACCAAAGGGATCGAGAAGGGACTCGGCGGACTGGCCACCCACAACTGCGTCGGCGACCGCATCGGCGTTCTGCTCGTAGCGATCCCCTTCCTGGCCGACCCCGCCGGCCAGGTTCACCCCGCCCTTCTGCTGGACCGTGTGGGCGGCCTCGTGGGCGGCGGTGTGCATGTCGGGCTGGGAGCCGAACACGACGTCGTTGCCATAGGCATAGGCCTCGGCTCCCATCGAGCCGGTGGCGTCGGCATTCATGTGGGCCCGGACATCGCTGATGTCGTGTCCGCCGAAGGACTTCTGGATCTGGGCCTGGAAGGGCATGGCCGTGCCAGGACTGTTGGCTCCCTCGCGGGCCTTGTCGTGCAGGTTGTCCTGGGTGCGATGTTGCTTCATCGTCGAACCTGTGCTGGAGGTTTACGTCCTCGCCGGTTGAAATCCCGGGGATTCCCGACGCACGCGTGGCCGCGGCACCAAGGTACGTCCAAGAGTGACCACCGTCAACACGGGCTCGCTCAGGCACGGCCAGGATGGCCTTTGTTGACACTTCGGGACGACGCGAAACACTTCGGCTGTCTTGAAGAACTGCTTCCCGCGAACATGGTCCTCCGGGAACGCCTGGGTGAGCGCGGCAACGAAGCGCGGGCTGGACGGACTCAGCGGCGGTCCGTCAATTCCCGATCGAAGTGATCCCCATCTCGCGAGGCGTCTTGCCCTTGATCGTGTCCCAGACCTTGTTCACGCCCTCGTCCCAGTTGTCGTCGACGAGTTCCTGCTCGTGATCTCCTTCGAAATACCCCATGTCGTCGTGGTCGATCTCACGCTCGTGGTAGTAGTTGGCCATCGCCCACTTGGCGCGGGTCTCTGACATGCCATTGGCCCATTCCAGCGAGGTGCCGTCGCCGGGATTGACGCCGATGGAAGTCAGACCCCAGGAGGTCATGACGGTCATGGTGCGAGGGCACTTGATGTCATCGAGTTTGCGGTCCAGGTTGTAGTTGCGGAGCTTCTCCAGCCCCACACCCTCCATGGTCATGAACCGCGGTTTGCCCAGTTCGTAGTTGGGGCTGTAGAAGTACATCCCGTGCAGATGGAGCCGCCCCTGTGTGGCATCGTCGTAGCTGATGTCGCCCATGCCGGCCCCGCCACCAGTTCCTTCGCCCCGGCCCTCGGCCGTCGCGGACACGTAGGCGTCGAGGATGGCGTTGCGCTCGGTCTGCTTGACGAACTCCACGCGGGTCGTGCTGAGGCTGAGCAGGGTGGTGGCCGCGGTCCGGGCGGAGGCCTCGGTGTTCATGGGACCGGCGAGCGCCCTCACGCCACTGACCCAGCCCTGGCGCAGTGCCGAGATGTAGTTGGAGACGAAGGTCGTGGGGTCGATGATGGCCTCCCCACCACCAAAGAGGCCCGGCAGCGCGGTGATGATGGCGGCGCCACCGGCCACGGCCGCCGCTCCGGCAGGGCCCATGCCGACCGCCAGCGCGGCTGACCCGGCGGCCACGGCGACCGTGAGGGCCGCCAGGGCGAACTTCTCGCCAAAGGACTGGGGATCGCTTCGGCCAAGGTCAGTGCGCATGTCGTTGGCAGCGTCGACCTTGTGGTCCATCAGACCGTTGCTGGCGAACTCATTCCGACCGGCGAAGATGTCGCCGGAAAGTTCGATGCACTGCTCCTTCGTCATGTTCTGGATTTCGTCGGCCGTGGGGATCATCTGGACCGATTTCTGCTGGACTGCCCCGCTGGACCCACCACCACCACCAAAGGGATCGAGAAGGGACTCGGCGGACTGGCCACCCACAACTGCGTCGGCGACCGCATCGGCGTTCTGCTCGTAGCGATCCCCTTCCTGGCCGACCCCGCCGGCCAGGTTCACCCCGCCCTTCTGCTGGACCGTGTGGGCGGCCTCGTGGGCGGCGGTGTGCATGTCGGGCTGGGAGCCGAACACGACGTCGTTGCCATAGGCATAGGCCTCGGCTCCCATCGAGCCGGTGGCGTCGGCATTCATGTGGGCCCGGACATCGCTGATGTCGTGTCCGCCGAAGGACTTCTGGATCTGGGCCTGGAAGGGCATGGCCGTGCCAGGACTGTTGGCTCCCTCGCGGGCCTTGTCGTGCAGGTTGTCCTGGGTGCGATGTTGCTTCATCGTCGAACCTGTGCTGGAGGTTTACGTCCTCGCCGGTTGAAATCCCGGGGATTCCCGACACGCGCGTGGCCGCGGCACCAAGGTACGGTCAGGAGGGGCCGTCGTCAACTTGGATCTTCAGTTCACAGCTTACGGAGCAGGATCGCAGAGTTCCTGGCCCTCTGCGTCGTAGGCACAGGTCTTCTCCAGGGACCCGTCTTCCTTCCACCAGGTCCAGGTCCCGACAGTGACGAACCTCTCAAAACGCCCTTCCCGGTGCTTCTGGCCGTTTTCATGCCAGTAGGTCCATGGCCCTGTCGCCAGGTCGTCGAGATAGCTCCCACGTTTCCACATCTGGCCGTTCGGGTACCACTCGGTCCACCCCCCCGATCTCTTGCCGTCCACATAGACGCCCTGGACGATCAGCACGCCCTCCAACCACTGGCGCCACTCACCCACCTTCTCACCGGACAGGTAGTTGCCCTCCTGCGCTAGCCGGCGTTCCGCCTCGACGCGCCCGTCCCGCTCCCACAAGCGCCATAGACCGTCCTTTTCCCCGGTGACGTACTGGCCCTGCCAGCAGGGGGTGCCGTCGGAATACCAGCTCTCCAGAGGACCATGGGGTGTACCGTCCGGGAGCAGGCAGGTCCGGCCTACACCACCGTCAGGGGCTTCTGGGGCCTGGCCCTCGGTCGTCCCATCGGGGCAGTCGATCGGCGAGCGGGCAGGGGCCATGTCTTGCTCCTTAGAGGTCTCTGGAGGAGGGGTAGAAGGACGGGAACACGCAGCGGCAGAGGCGGCGAAGAAAGTGGCCCACCACACCCAGGCGAGCGGATGGCGCGGTCGAAGGTGGGTTGGAATCTGGATCCTCCTCATCGACACCAAACATAGGAATCTGGGTGGCCGCCGTCAACGCCAGGAAAGCACGGGCTCATCCAAAAATCTCCCCGACGAGTTCGGCAAGACCCTCGCCCCCGCCATCGCGGACCCGTTCCGCCAGGGCATCTGCGCGGGCGCAGGCAGCTTCGTCGGCGCCTGTCTCCAGGGCTGGGGGACCATCCGGTTCGAGGGCCCTCCCCACGCGATCCGCCGCCACAGCCACCTCGGCCCGCTTCTCCGCCATCGCTACCACGGCACCGAGGCGCCAGAGGTTGGCGGCTCCAGGCAATCGAGCGAGGCACTCCCGCGTGGCCTCCATCGCTGCCGGGATCTCAGTTGCCGCCAGCAGCATGGTGATGTGGCCGTGGTGGAGGCTGGCCGAGTCCGGTTCGAGCCGGATCGCCCGGGCGGTGGCTCGAGACGCCTCTGAGAATCGAGACTCGAGGGCTTCAGCGGAGGCCAGGAGCGTCCAGGAGGCCGGGTCCCCTGCGGCCAGGGCCACCCAGCGCCTGGCCAGGGGCAAGGCCTCGCTCCCCCGGCCCAGGGCCACGTATGCCGTGGTCAGCAGCAGCAGGGTCTCGATATCGTCGGGCGACTGCGCCAGAAGAACCTGACCGGATGCAAGGGTCCGCTCGTGTTCACCCGCCACGGACAGGGCGCGGAGATCCAGCCTGGCCACGACGGGCTCGGGGGCCCGGTGCCGACGGACCGCATCAGCGGCGAGGCGCACACCCGCTGCGTCACCAGCCATCCAGGAAGCCTGGCCCAGGGCCGCCCACAACCCGGCGTCCTCCGGGCACCCGCGCAGCCCCTGGGTGCTGGCCTGAATCGCCGCCTTGACCTCCCCCAGGCCCAGAAGCGCCAGGACCTGGTGCTCCCAGACCCAGCCCAGGTCCCCGAAGCGTTCGTGGGCCTGGGACATCGCCGTCGAGAGGTCCGACCAGCGCCCGGCCTCTGCGGTGAGGTGGGCCAGTTCTCGCCAGGCCTCCACGTCTGTCGGGTCGCGCATGACTGTGGCCCGCGCCCGGGCTACCTCGCTCATCTCGCCTCCTGGGACCAGCGTGGGAGCCGGCGATCACCTTCCTCGAGCAGCAGGCTGAGCATAGGGGCTTCCCAGTCGCTGTCCAGGGCCTGAAGCCGGGCGAGCGCCGCGGTGAGTTCCCCGCGGTCCTGCGCCCGGTGCGCCGACAGGGCCCACAAGAGTGCCAGGCGCACGCTGGTCGAATGAGAGGCGGCGGCCTCGGAGCAGGTCGCCAGGGCCTCCCTGGAGCCAGTTCGACTCCGAGCCAGTAGCGAACGGAGCCAGGCCATCGACTCGTTGTCCAGGACGTCGAGGCCGTCGGCGTGGAACTCGAGGGCTGTGATCCACGAGCGGTCCAGGTGCGCAAGAACCTGAGCAGCCAGCGGCGGAGCCATGACCAACCCGCTCAGAGGGGGGCTGCCCATCAGCGCCCGGGCAGCCTCCACCTGGCCGACCACCAGGTGGAGCACGCCGAGGATGAGCATGGGGCCCGCCTGCCGTCCACCGGACTCCACGAGATGAGTGCCCAGCTCCAGCCCCTCCTGGAGTCTGGAGGACAAGGCGGCTCCAGCGATGGACCAGCCGAGGCACTCGGCCTTCACGACCCCGAGCCCCGACAACTCGGTGGCGGTCGCCATGACCACCTCACCTCGACCGCCGCAGGTGGCTCTCCAGGCCAACAGGCGCCAGAGGTCCGGGCACTCCGGTTCGGCCCGGATGGCCTGCTGCAGTCCTTCGGGATCGATGGCGATCGGCCCGCCCGCGATCTCCATTCCGGCCCGGGTCGTGGCCTGGACACCGGGCGGCAGACCGAGGCTCCGGCCGAATCGTTCCGCCTGGCACCAGTCCCACAGGGCCCCCCCGTCCCACAGGCCCGCCAGAAAATCCGCTTCGTCGCTCGACAGGGCCTCTGCCGGCTGCTCGATCATTGCATCGACCCGCGCCGTCAACCCGGTCAGCTCCGGCGACGGCCCCAGGACCTCGAGGCCCTCCTGGACCCAGCTGCGGGCTCGCTCGGCATCCAAGGAGAGCCAGGCCTGGACGACTCTTTCCAGGTTCGGCAGGGTCGGGTGGTCGTGGAAGATCGCCTCCAACCGGGCGTGCCAGGTCGGCCGAGCCCCCATCTGGGCCAGCGCCTCGGCTGCTCGCTGTCGAACCTCGGCCGGCCGGGAGGCGTCCAGGGCATAGGGCAGGGAGGCCACGAGTTGATGTGCCAACCAGTTGGCGGGGAGCACGCGAACGGCGTCGTCTGCCAGGTCCAGGGCCTGTTGAATCCGTCCCGAAGCCGCCAGGCCGGTGATCAGTGTGCCGATGAGGGCGTCCTGGGGGCCGTGCTCCTTCCACGCTTCCAGGGCGACGGGGAGGGCCGCACTCGGAGCGCCGGCGAGGTCGAACCCGCGACAGAGCCACAGAGCCGAGTCCACGCTGGCATGCGCCAGGTGGAGTTGCCGCAGGCGCTCCAGGCCCATGGCGACATCTCCGCCTGCGCAGTGCGCGAGGGCGAGCGTCCACCGGTCCTCATCGCCGAACTGATCGCCGACCTCCTCCAGCAGTTCGCAGGCCCTCTCCGGTCTGCCAAGGACCAGGTGGACCCTGCCCATGAGCCCATCCTGCATGGGATGCCCCATCAGCTGCCGTCCAGCGTGCTCCAACGCCCAGGCCGAGGCGCCCAGCCGTCCCAGCAGGAGCGCAACGGCCAGGCCCTCTGCAGGGGCCGGATCCTCCTCCACCCGGGCCCAGAGATCTCGCAGGGGGCAGGCGAAGGCCCCAGGAAGACCAGCGACGCCCAGGGTCCCCTTCTGCAGGGCCTGCAACAAGGGCGCGGCCAGTCCGTGGGCCGGCTCTTCGATGGCCTGTTGGAGGATGGCCAGGCAGCGGCCCCCATCGGGGTCCAGGTCCGCCAGGCCTGCGATGCAGGCTCGCAACCACGCCCCGAACGATTCCGGCACAGCAGACCCCTCTTTCAGCAGGACCCAGGCTGCGACGCCGAGCGCCGACCAGGTCTCCGGGTCCCGGGTGGTCGACAGGTCCAGCGGCCCACGGCGATGGTGGTCGCTGCGCAGCCGACCGGCGACCGCCTCGGCAAAGTCCGTCAACAGCCGGAGGTCCGGGGCCCCGTGACAGGCGTCGAGGGCCAGCAAGAACCGACCCGACCGCCAGGCAACCTCCACGATCCGGCGGCGCCTGGCCAGCGACAGACCCGCTTCCGTGGACCAGGTGCTGGTCTGGAGCGCCTCAAGCGCCTTTTCAGTGTCACCGCAGGCCACGTGTGCCATGGCCAGCCACTCCTGGGCCTCCGATGGATCCTCGACCCGCTGCGCTGCGATCCCTGCCGAACGGGTCGCCGCCTCGGCCCGGTCCAGGGCCAACTCCGCCTGGGCCCGGAGGAGGAGCAATGCGGCCTCATCCGGGTGCCGGTCGCACGTCTCGAGTGCCTCGGTCCACCTTCCCGCCGCCACGGCGGCTCGGGCGTGGGCCTCGGGATCGTCGGCGGGGTCCAGACGGGTCCTGTGCAGCCGGGCCAGGGCCTCAATCCTCTCCTCAAGGGCCGGTGGCACCTCCAGAGGTGCGCCTGACCCACCGGTGGGTCGCGGGACGCGAAGCCACAGGTCCAACGCCGTCGCCGCAAGGGCGTCTGAGTCATAGCCGCAGCCGACAGCGAGGGCATTTCGAGCCCCTGACGGGAGCCCAGGCAGCCTGGAGAGGAGCCAGGTCCGAGCCTCTTCCGACGACAACTGGGCTCCGCTCCGCGGCGATGCCCACCCGACGCCCACGTCGGGTTCTCTGGGGGGCTTGGCCTCGAAAAAGCCACCGGTCGTATGCAGTATCTCCAGCTCCAGGACCACGTCATCGGCACTGGCGAAACGCTGGCGGGGGTCCGGGTGAAGGAGACCCTTCAACAGGCCTCGTACCGACCGAGCGAGGTCTGTGTCTCCTTCTCGGGGCAGTGCCTCGGTGGAGGGGTGCCGTCCCAGGAGCAGGAATGCCAGCGTGGTGCCGAGGGCGAACAGATCCGTGCGTGGATCGGCCCACCAGGGCTCGTCTCGGAGTTGTTCCGGCGCGCTCCACCCCAGGGTTCCTCCGCGGGGCGGCGCTGGCGTGGCCAGTTCCTCGGCGAGATCGAAATCGATGAGCACGGCCTGGAGTCCGTCATTCGATCGATCGACCACGATGTTTCGGGGTTTGATGTCCCTGTGGACCACGCCACGCTCGTGGAGGTGCTGGCAGGCCCGGGCGAGTTGAAGCGCCAGGGAGAGACGGTCCTCGTCGGTCAGCGTCGGGGCCACCTCCATCAATGTGCGGCCCGGGGTCCAGGAGGTCACGAGCACCGGCAGGCGCTCCCAGACCGCGAACTCCACGAGACGGGCCACCCCGGGATGTTCCAGCCGTGCCAGAAGACCGGCGGAGCGCTCCAGACGGCTGGTGCCGGGTCGTCTGGTATTCAGGTCGTATTCGGGCCCCTCGGGCACAAGGTGGACCTTCACGGACACCCGCTCGAAGGGAACGCACCGCGTCAGGCAACACAGCAACGGGTTCGGGTGACCCCCTCCCGGCTCCGGATTGCCGGGGACGACGTGCTCGACAAGGTAGCGGCCCAGGATCTCCGCGCCCGGCTGGAGGCCGTACCACCACGGACGGATGACCGGGACTGACGAGGTTTCGGAAATGACGGGCGAGTCTACGGGAGGTTCACCCGCATCGGGAACTCCGGCCCCCGGGGTGCGGCTTCTCACTCGGCGGAGCCCAGGGCCCACAGGGAGGGTCCCCTGAACGGCGCCTCCCTCCGCGCGGACTCCGTTCGCGCACACGCCCTTGTCATCCGGCCCGCCTTTCGTGACCCGAGCATAGGAAAATCAAGGCTCTTTTGCCAGCCACGCCCGCCACTCTCCGTCTCATTCCAAGGTGACTCGGGGAGCTTCCAAAGGCCCAGGCAACACGCTGCATCACCACCCGACATCGCCACCGCCGCCACGAGCCCTGCCGGCCCGAGCGCCCGCTCAGAGCCCGGTACCGAAGAACAGGGACACAGTGCCCGACTCCCCGCCATTGTCGTCGTCGTTGAAGGCCCCCATCAGGATGTCTCCGACGCCGTCGCCGTCGACATCACCGCCGGCGCTGACCGAGAACCCCAGGTAGTCGTAGCTGCTGTTGCCGCGAATCTCGGCGTCCGCCACGGCCAGGTCCACCAGCCCCGTGATCGGGCCATAGACCAGGTAGACCGCACCGGCGTATGAGGACACACCATAGGCCCCGATGACCAGGTCGTCGATGCCATCGTTGTCGATGTCGGCCACGTCGATGGACCGCCCCACGTAGGTACTGCTCCGTTCACCGACGATCTTGGCCTCGGCACCACCCAGGTCGATGGTGCCGGTCCTGGACCCGTCGACCACGTAGACCACCCCCGAGTCACTGCCGCCATCGTCGCTGCCATCGGCGCCAATGACCACGTCTCGCTGCCCGTCGTCGTCCAGGTCCCCGGACGCCAGGGAGCAGCCCGCGTAGTCGTAGTCGTACTCGCCGACGTACTTTGCATCGGCGGAACTCAGATCCTGGTTTCCGCCGCTGACATCACCGAAGAACAGGTAGGCAGCGCCGGCATAGTTGCCGCCTTCGTCCTGGTAGTGCGCACCGATGAGGACCTCGTCGTGGCCGTCCTCGTCCAGGTCTCCGGCGTAGCCCAGGGATTCCCCGGCGTAGTCGCTGCTGTCCTCGCCGACGAACTGGGTGTCGGCGTTGTAGCCGTACTGGTCATGGGCGCTGGGTGGACCGTAGAACAGGTAGGCCGAACCGGACTCGGATCCACCGTCGTCGTTGTTTCCGGCCCCGAAGAGGATGTCCGCGTAGCCGTCCCCATCGACGTCGCCTGGGAAGACCGCCGCCCGGGGATACTGGTAGCTGGTCTCCCCGTAGTACTCCGCGTCGCTGTTGTAGAGATCCTCGGTGCCGGCCTCCGGTCCGTAGCGAAGATAGATGCTGCCTGCATCGGTTGTGTAGTCGTCGGAATAGGGCGCAACGATGAGGGTGTCGTCATACCCGTCGTCGTTGACGTCAAATCCGCCGTGTATGTCCCGGCCGGCCTGGTCGTCGCTGGATTCCCCGTAGAGCTGGATCTCGGAACTGACCGCATAGACCGACTCGATGGAGGAGTCGCCATAGACGACGTAGACAGCACCGGAGCACGAGCCGTTGTCGTGGTTGCAGTAGGCACCCATCATCATGTCGTCATAGCCATCGGCATCCAGGTCTCCGACGAAACTCACCGACGCACCAAGGTAGTTGCTGGACGTCTCGCCATACCACTCGGCATCGGCCTTGCTCACCGCCACTGAGCCTGTGATCTGGCAGCCGGACGCGGTGCCATCGCAGTCGTTGTCGATGCCGTCGTTGCAGGTCTCCGTCTCGCCCGGGTTCGCCAGGACCTCGCCGTCGTCGCAGTCGGTCGCGTCCGCGACGTAGCTCGTCGGCGCATCGCAGTGCTCTTCATAGACCGACGCTTCGCCGTAGCCATCCCCGTCGACATCGGCGTACCAGGCGATCACATCGATCGCACCGTCCTCGTCGGTGTCGCCGTCGCAGTCGTTGTCGACACTGTCGCACTGCTCCAGGGCCGTGGGGTTGATGGTCGCCTGGGTGTCGTCGCAGTCACCAGCGCTCGCCACGTGGGACGAGGGCGCTTCGCACTGCACATCCGAGCTGTCCCCATCGCCGTAGCCGTCCCCA
>CAZMNK010000179.1:0-10535 GCA_964567625.1 uncultured Enterobacterales bacterium
GACACCGACACCGACACGGACACCGACACCGACACCGACACCGACACCGACACCGGTGACACCGGTGAGACTGTCTCCCGGGGCAACTGGGCGGAGGTGAGCGCGGGCTACAACCACACCTGCGGTCTCAAGACTTCCGGTGGGATCGAGTGCTGGGGAGATGATTCCGACGGCCAGGTCTCCGACGCCCCCTCAGACACCGACTACACGGGGGTGTCAGCCGGCTACAACCACAACTGTGCCCTCGATTCCTCGGGCGGTATCGAGTGCTGGGGAAACAACGACAGCGACCAGGTCTCCGACACCCCATCAGGTGGCGGCTACACCGCTGTGACCGCTGGCCATCGCCACAGTTGTGCCCTCGACGCCGACGGCAGTATCGAGTGCTGGGGGTCTGACGACAACGGCCAGGTCCAGGGCGGTCCCTCCGAGGGTGGACACACCGCGGTGAGTGCAGGCGGAGACCACAACTGCGCCCTCACAGCCTCGGGCGCAATCCTGTGTTGGGGCAACGACGGAAGCGACCAGGTCTCCGATGCGCCTCCGGAGGCTGACCACGTCGCCGTGAGCGCGAACGCGGACCACAACTGCGCCATCGACGCCACGGGCGGCATCGCGTGCTGGGGGAGCCCAGACGAAGGCATCGACGCCCCTGGTGCCGGAGGAAACATCGGGGTGAGTGCGGGGGGACTGCACAACTGCCTCCTCAAGACTGATGGTGGTATCGCCTGCTGGGGGTCGGACACCTACGGGCAAGCGTCCACCACCCCCTCCAAGACCTACTTCACAGAGGTGAGTGCCGGGTGGAATCACAACTGCGCCATCGACACCTCGACCGCGATCACGTGCTGGGGGTACGACGACCACGGCCAGGTCTCCGACATCCCCTGAGCCCCGACCAGCGGGTCCCCCCCTCCGACTGTTCAGCGCGATGTGAACCTGCCCCGGGTCCACAGGATTGGGTACCCGTACTCCCCTCCCCTCCGCTGGGCGCCTCCTATGGCGAGCCCGGCAAGACCCGGATCTCGTGGGTCACCAGCGACAGCGGGTAGTCCTCCAGGTGGTGATACCGAGCCAATTCGGCGGTCATTCGGTGGGAGGTGGCTGTAAGCACCGCTACAACCGCACCGGCAGGAATCGGGACCTCGTGGGTGCGGGCCTCCCGCGGTTCGAGTCGGTTGTCGCCGAGCTTGACCGGTTCGGGCCACCACTTCCACGTCTGGCCGATCCGCTGGCTCCAGGTCGGAGAAACGGCAACACCGTCACTGTTCTGGAAGTTCACATCTACCTGGACCCAGCGCTCCGGGTCCCCCGTCGGAAGCCTGTGGCCAGCGTTGTCGTTGCGAAGCTCCAACAGCAGCACCCCTTCGCCCCAGGTGGCCGACACCCCGAGGCCCGGAGGATTCGCCTCCACCGGGGGCTGCACCCCCGAGACCTTGGGAATTCCTGCTCCGCGCCACCAGTGTCGGGCGACAGACCGGACGGGTCCCCCTTCCGCGGCGGGTCGCTCGGCCCGAGGCATGTGGCAATCCACACACCCCACCTCCTCTCCCGCGTACGGACCGGCGGCCCACTCCTTGCCGGTGTCAAAGATGCAGATGAACCCCTTGCCCGGGTAGGTCGCGACGGCCTGGTGGCAACGCCCACACACCCGGGTGTCCCGGAAGGTCTCGTCAGCGACGACCGGGTGCGGCGCCACGGAGTCTTCTCGTCCCGGGCCGTGGATGACCCCCTTCCGAACGTGGCACGCCGCACAGGTGATGCCCTCCTCGCGCAGTTCCGCGTCGAAAGCAGCGTTCTCCACGAGCACCGGTCGCTCGACGTCGTCCTCCTGAAGGGCAGTCGGCCACCAGTCCTGCTGCGACAGCAGGGGCGTGTGACAGTTGAGGCATAGCCACCGGTTCCCGGATTTGCCGATCTCGGCCTGGAACTGGGGGTCGGTCCAGCTGTGGGCGTGGGTGCTTACCGCCCACTCCTCGTAGATCGCCCGGTGACAGGTTCCGCAGGCCTTGGCAGAGAGAGAACTGAGACCCGATGGCGTCTCCAGCCCGATTCCCAGCGGCTGCTCGTATACCGGGCGCTCGGCGCCAAAAGCGAGGGTCTCTGCAAGGTCGTGCTCGAGTCCCTGGCTCGGGGTCCGGACAGCTTCTTCGGACGCACCATTGGGCAGAGGTGGCGCCGATGGCACCTCGGTCTGACCTCGGCAACCGGTGACCCATGGCGCACAGACCAGGGCGATTCCCACGACCCTCCGGCCGATTCGCTGCACCAGGAAAGTCGGAAACGACCGCCTGTCTGTTGGAGCGGACCGTTCATGGACGGACTGGCTGTCGAAGTCGAGCGAGCGCCAGTGGCTGGTGAACCCCGATGACAGGAAAGATCGTGGCAATCCGGGGAGGTCCATTCCCCCGGGTAAGAGGTGCTCCTCCTCCCTGGCAAGGTGCGCGCGGGGCAACAAGTGATGGGTCCGGAGATCAGGGGACCATGGGGGTCCAGGTGACCGGAAAGTCCTCCTTGAGGTGAAAGCGGCCGACCGTGTCCTTCCCTCGGACCAGCATGGCCACACCGCACTCTGCGCCCTCGGGCGAGATTGCCGTCGACATGTAGCGGATCACGAAAGCGATGCGGCGATCGTCGAATCCGTTGGGGCCGGAAGAGTGGAGCGTCAACGAGTGGTGCATCGACATCTCGCCCGCCCCCAGGACGTTGTCGACTGTCCGGCTGGGATCCATGAGGCGGCTGGCCTCGGCGGTGAGCGTAAGTTCAGTGTTGTCCCTGGGCCTATGAGGTGTCGGCAGGTCATCCAGATGGGTGCCACGGCTGAAACGCATCCCGCCGTTTTCCGGTGTGCTGGGCGTCAGACCGATCCACACGGAGAGGAGGTGGTCCGCCTCGGGCAGGCGCATGGTGGTGTCCTGGTGCCAGCCGATGCCCGGGTCCGTCATGGGCTCCTTGATGAACACATCGCCATTGCGGACCAGGATGTCGGGACCGAGAATCGACTCCACCGCGTCGAGGACGCGAGAGTTGCGAGCCAGGGTGTGGAACAGGTTCTTCAGGGGATGGTCGTCAACACGACGAGGCAGGTGGTCGCGTTCAGGCCAGGAGCCGCCGTGAAGCGCCCGCTGCTGGCTCTCGACACGCTCCAGGAGGCCCCGGAAGCGAACCACTTCGGACCGATCGAGGACAGGAATGCCCGAGACGTAGCCCTCGCGCCTGAAGTGCTCCACCTGCTCAGGCGACAGGGTCCCCCCAGTCTCCAGCTCTGTGTCCAGGCCCAGAACAGGCTCGAACTCCCCCCAGCCAAAGTGCTCCGGGTACTCCTGCCAGGGTCCTTCACAGACGTCCTGGAGGCAGCAGAAAGTACAGGCCTCTCCTTGAATCCTCCCCCCCGTGAAGCGCGGCTGAGCCTCGTCCTCCACGACAGGGTCCACGTGGCCAGGCCGGCTGGCGGGATTGTTCCACTCGGACGCAAACTCACGGAGTTCGCCCAGGAAGCACAGTGGGATGCCCTCGGTCACGACCTCGACGCCCCCGGCCCGCCCGATCCGCAAGGCGGCCTGGACCGGCCCCTGCACCTCGCTCAGGCGCGGTGGGACCGCCTCGAAGTTCGAGGATTCCGATCCGAGAGCGTGGGGGAAGGCGAGCCGGAACTGGTCAACGCCCAGGCCCACGAACAGCCGGGCCATCTCGGGCAGGTGTCTGGCGTTCTCCCGGGTGATGACACTGTTGAGTTGTACCTCTCGCCCCAACTCCTTGACGTTGCGGATACCCCGCACAATCTGCCGGAAGGATCCTGGTGAGCGGCTCAGGGAGTCATGGACGGCGGGCGTGGGCCCATGAAGCGCCGGGCCGAATGCCGTCATGCCAGCCTGGACCAGGTGCTCCACCGTCTTGCGGCGACTGAGCACACGGCCGTTGGTCTGGAGCTGGATCACGCGGTAGCCCAGGTCCCGGGCCCGGGAGACCAGCTCGGGGAGATCCCGCCGGAACGACGTCTCTTCACCGGTGAACACCACCTCTCCTGTCCAGGCACGTCCCTCTTCGAGGCTCCGAAACAACTCCTGGGTCGTCAGGTCGCCGACGGAATCCCTGGTGTCGACCCGGATGCAGAGGCGACCGCGATTGCTACCACTGAACCCGACCTTGAGATCGATGCCGGTCACTTGAGCCGGCGGGGCAGCGACTCGGCTGATCCCATCGTCCATGGATTGTCCGAACTGCTCGGTCTCGGAGGGAACTCGGCCGTCCTGGTCGGATTCTCCGTCATTTCAGGGAGCGTCCCAGGCAAAGCCCCCGGCCTCCAGGGCGTGGTCGGCCACCGACTTGACCAGCTCGTCATCGTTGTCGTCGATGCCGGCAAAGTTCTCCTCGACCCGGGCTAGCGCCCGACCCGCGAAGATCTTCAGGATCTCCACCTCGGGAGCAGCCTCTTCGAACCCCGTCTTCTCCACCGCAGTGCTGACTCGGCTCAGCACGCAGGCGTAGACGAAGAGGTCGATGAGGACGTTGGCAAGACGGGTCGACGCAAACTGCTTGCCGATGATGTTCTTGCCATGCTTGCGCAGGATCCGGTCCACCGCCGAGGCCAGCCTGCGAGTGGCGGTCTCAAAGGCCTTCGCCTCCTCCTCCAGCTCGGGCACGATGCGAGAAAACGACGGCACCCGCACGCCGATACCCGTGGCCATTGCCGCCCGGGTCCGGGCGTAGTCAGACAGCACCCCGAACCCCTTGATCGGGTCGTCGAAGACCCCCTTCAGACTGGAGGAGAGTTCCTTGAGCCTGGCTCCCACCTCGTTCATCGCTGTCAGGGCCACGAACAGGCGCAGCACCTCGTTGGTCCCTTCGAAGATTCGGTTGACCCGGCAATCCCGCATCGTTCGCTCGTAGGGGAACTCACACATGTAGCCGTTGCCCCCGGCGACCTGCAGGGCCTCGTCCGCCGTACGCCACAAGGCCTCTGAGGCGAAGATCTTGCTGATCGCCGCCTCGACCGCGTAGTCCTCTGAGCCACCATCGATGAGCCCGTTGACCACCCCGACCACGGCCTCGGCCGCGTAGCAGTCCACGACCATCTGGCCGATCTTGGCCTTGACCATGCCGAACTCCGCGATGGGTCGACCGAACTGCTGGCGCTGGCTGGCATGGGCCGTGGTCAGCTCGATCAGCTGTTTCATGCTCCCGATGCTCCCCCCACCCAGACCCGTGCGTCCGCTGTTGAGAATGCGCATCGCCACCTTGAAGCCCCCGCCCTCTGGGCCCAGCAGGTTCTCGGCAGGAACGCGGACCTCGTCGAAGAAGACTGTGGTGGTGGAGGAGGCGCGCAGCCCCATCTTGTCCTCGTGTGGGCCGACACTCACGCCCTCGCTGTCCCGGGTGACGATGAAGGCGCTGATGTTCCGGCGCTCGTCGGCGGCACCCGTCTTGGCAAAGACCGTGAAGAAGTCGGCGATCCCGCCATTGGTGATCCAGAGTTTGTCCCCCGTGATGACCCACTCGTCCCCGTCTCGTACCGCCGTCGTGCGGATGGCGGCGGCGTCAGATCCGGCGCCCGGCTCAGTCAGGCAGAAGGCGGCGATCTTCTCGCCGGTGGCCAGGTCGGGAAGGTAGCGGTCCCGTTGCTCCGGGGTTCCGAAGAGCAGCAGGCCTCGCATGCCAATGGAACTGTGGGCACCAATGGTCACGGCCACCGACGCGTCGTGCCGGGCAACCTGTTGCAGGGTGCGGGAGTACGAGGTGGCGCCAAACCCCAGGCCTCCATGTTCCTCGGGAATGACGAGCCCAAAGAGCCCGAAGGCCTTGAGTTCCTCGATGAAGGCCTCGGGCAACTCGCCCGCACGGTCCCAGGCCCGGAAGTCTCCGGCGTGCGGACCCAGGACATCGTCGACGGACTCGACCACGGCAGCCAACAGTTCCCGGGCCTCGGGTTCCAGACCGGGAAAGGGGAGCAACAACTCCTCCTCAATGCGACCCATGCACAACATGCTCACGAAACTGGTGGAATCAGAAGCCACGGTTCCTCCAACCGACAGAGTACACGCCCCAGTCCGCCGCAGAGTCGGCCCCGGCCCAGGGCGAAGGCTCATGGCCGCCAGGAAGGCAACTCTTGACGATGCACCGCGCCCAGGCCAACTCGGAGGAGCCTGGCCACTCCACCGAAGACCCTTCCCGGAGCCTGGCTGTGGGCCCCTCTTGCGCCACATTTCATGGCGCGGCATCCCGTGTAGGAACGATCAACAGCAATCCCGGGCAATCCCTGACCCCTGCCCGAGGAAATTGGCGTCCTGGGCATCCAGGGTTTGCGGATGTGTTACTGCGCTATCCTTGCCAAGATGTTGGCCTTTCGCTCAACATCGCTCAGGAGATGAAGATGAAGACGCTTATGCTTACGCTGTCGGCCCTGCTGCTTGTTGCCTGTGGAGGCTCCAAGGAGGAGTCAACAGAGGCCACCGCCACCACGGTTCCCGCCGAGGAAGAGGCCGCCCCTGCTGAGGAAGAGGCCGCTCCCGCCGAGGAAGAGGCTGCTCCCGCCGAGGAAGACGCTGCCCCTGCTGGGGAAGAGGCCGCTCCCGCCGAGGAAGAGGCTGCTCCCGCAGAAGAAGAGGCCGCCCCCGCCGAAGGGGAGTAACGAAAGCACGGCCTGGCTCCGACATCGGGTTCTTCCCGGTTCGGGGCCGAGTCGAGCCGAGTTGCGCCACTGAACCCGCCGTAGCCCGCCCACGCCACTTGAGGCCGTGGTTGGGCTGCTTGCGGAGGGTTTCGCGCGCCACCAGACTGCCAGATTCCCCTACCCGGGAAGCGCCCTGGGTGGTGGGAGGTCCTCTCCCTTGACCGCCTGCAAAAGGCTCAGGGCACCTGCTTCTGATGGTGTGGCGCCAGCCGACTCTCAGGCCACGCGACGTGCCTCGCCTTGAGAAAGTCGACCACCGCCGCCCCCTGGAGCGTGGCGTCGCGGACAAGTGCGTCCATGCCAGGTCCCCGAAGCCCGTTCCCCCCCACAAACAACCCTGGATGCCCGGCAAGGCTTCGCTCGACCTCCGCTACACGGTCCTGGTGCCCCAGGAGGTACTGGGGCAGCCCTCTGGGGTGTCGCGTGACCTGGCACGCCACCGGTTGGGCATCGATCCCAAGCATCGAACGAAGTTCCTCGGTGGCCAGGCCGACGAGGGCAGACTCGGGCTCTTGTACCACCAGGGGATTGCGGGTCCCGCCGAGCAACACCCGGATCGAACAGGAACCCTCGGGGGCGCGGAAGCGTGGGTAGATGGAACTGCTCCACATCACGCCGAGGACCGGTGATCCCTCTCGGCCAGGAACCAGGTAGCCAAAGCCGGCAAGCGAGTGTGGAACGTGCTGCACGCCAAACCCCAGCGCGACGACAGCGACCGGCGAGTAGGGCACCTGGGAGAGGCGCCATGCGATCTCCGGTTCCAGTTCCGCCAGGTAGCTACGGGCCGCCCAGGCCGGAGCAGCCGAGACAAAGGCCCGACATTGAATGGTCTCCTCCCGTGTGCCCCCTACTTCGACCTGGAAGCCAGAGGCGCTCCGTCTCACATTGCGGACGGGGGCGTTGCAGACAACAGCATCGCCGAGGTTTCGCTGAAGTGAGTCGGTGAGCTGCTGGCAACCCTGGCGAAAGGACCACAAGGGACGGAGCTTGCCGCTGGACTGTAGAAAAGCGAACAGGAGCGAACGTCCCTGGGCCTCGGCTGCCGCAAGGTGGGGAAGGGTCGCCTGGAGACTGAGTTCGCTCGGGTCTCCGGCGTACATCCCGGTCACGATCGGATCGACCAGCAACTCGGCCGCCTCGTTGCCCAACCGGCGGCTGGCGAACGCCGCAACGGTCTCTTCTTCCTGGACGACCCCGAGCAGGGGCTCCAACAGCATTCTGGCCCTGCCACCCAGGCTTACCAGGTCGCTGGCGAGGAAGGTCCCGGCCGAAGAAGGGAACCTCCGGAGTCGCCCCCGGCTGCGCACCCAGCGAGAGCTCTTGCTGGGGTCGGAAGCCACCACTTCGTCCGACAGTCCCAGGGAGCCGGCCAGGCTGAGGGCCGCCCCTGTCTTGTCCAGGAAGCCTGAGGGGCCCCCTTCCATGACGAATCCGCCACGGCGTACCGTGCGCACGGTCCCGCCCGTGCGGCCGGAGGCTTCGAGGCAAAGTACCCGAGCGGCCGGAGCAAAGCGTCGAATGGCGGCTGCACAGGCCAACCCGCTGATCCCACCGCCAGCCACAATGACGTCGTAGGGCGGGTCCACCCGAGAGGAACTCACAGGCCTTCCTGGCCGCACTGACCAGCGAAGTGGTCGTGGTGGAAGGCGCCAGTCCAGGCCCAGGCGATCGATGCTTCAGCAGGAAGGGGCTCCAGGTCGTAACCAAAGAGGCAGTGGCCCCCGACCGGGTGGTACTCTTGCTTCATGAAGACGCGCACATTGCCCTCTCGAACCTCGGATAAACCGTCACGATTGGCGTTCTTCCCGGCCCGGTGCCGGCTGCCCTCTCTAGCCAAGTCGGCATCTAACGACTCGAGGAACTGGATGTCCTCGACCGACCCATTCTCCTGCCCTTCGTCATGGGTCGCGACGATCTCGGCCATGGCTCGCTCCAGAGGTGTCGCACATGGAAGCCAGGCCAGACCCAACCGACCCCGATGGCGTCGGTCCGATGGCCGAGTCGCGGCACGACTTTCGGCTCAGGCGATGCCTTATATACAATGCATGCAATCCCATGGTCCATTGTCCGACAGACACCCGGTGTTTCCGGAACCAACCCAGAACTCCTGGCGCGGCGCATGACAACCACGAGGGCACCGTGATCTCCCAGGCAACCCACAGCATCCAGCATCGAACCCCGTGGGGATCGGTGGGATCCTACGCCCTGCCGCTATTGCTGCTGGGAGGCGTGCTGGTCTTCGGTGCAGGGTGTGGCGGGAGCCCCGAGGACAGCGGTGACACGGCGTCTGGGGACAGCGGCGATAGCGGCGATAGCGGCGAGACTGCATCCTTTTTCGAGCCGGTGGTGTTCCTGTTCGAAGAGAGCTGGGCGGCCAGCGACGGGTCGACCCTGGAGGCCTTCTCCTGGTCGGATGGCTCGGTTGACGGTCCCACGATCTCGATCACCTTCCTGACCGAGGAATGGTTCGTGAACAACGACCCGTCCGAGAGCTGCACCTGGCAGGGGACCACGACGGTGCTGGAAGAGAGCCTCCGAGACCAGGACACCCTGTGGGCGGGCTTCGAGTTGAGCCTGGAACTCCTGGAGACAGACTGCACGGGATTCCAGGAGGACACCTGGGAAGGCGGCGATCCCACCGCGCGACTCCACACCGCCGAGATGTGGACCGGCTACGGACCTCTGGAGGAGTTCGAGGCACTGGCGAGACCCTGGTTCGTGGACCACGGCGAAAACTGGGAGGACTGGGAGGACTACACATTCGCCCAGTCCTTCGCGCTTCAGATCAACGACTCATCCAAGGTCGTCAAGACCGGCCTGGTGCTCGCATACGCCCTTGAGGACGGGGTGCTTCAGGACGCCGGGGGCGTCTCCCCTCTCCCGGTCGATGACGAGTTGCCAACGGGAGCCCTGCACGGGCTGGGTATCCAGGCCTTCGAGGTCGAGAAGCTCCCATAGGCAGAGGGGTCGGAAACACCCAGGACCTTGTGGGACCTGGCCAGGCCCTCAGCGATCGTAGGCGCAGCGCATGCCGATGTTGACGTCAAACACCCCTACCCGGGCCAGGCTGCGCGTGGTGCTGCGGGTGGTGTCCTGGACGCTGTTGTAGGAACCGCCTCTGATGACGTGGTAGGAGCAGGCGCCGCGCTTGCCTCCCACGGTCATGGCGCACTCCTCCGGCCCCTGCGGGTCCACGTCGGGAGCGTCCCGATACCGGGGCGCGTCGTAGGCATCGGCAACCCACTCCCAGGCGTTGCCCACGGTGTCCAGCAGTCCATAGGCACTGCGGGTGCTCTTCACCGTGATCAACTCGTTGTTGTTCGCGTCGTAGCTCCCCACTTCCACGACCCCGTCTACGCAGTACCCACTGCTGTAGCGGAAGTTGGCGATGAGGCAGGAGGGGGGGTGAGAACCCCACGCCCACACGGCACCCTGCTCACCCCGAGCGGCCTTTTCCCACTCGGCCTCCGTCGGCAACCGGCCATCGACCCAGGAGCAGAAGTTCTCTGCCTGGGTGTGGGTCAGGCAAACCACCGGCAGCTGCTCGTGGTCGGAGATGTCCCCGGACCGGGACTCGCAGTAGGGAAGGGCCTCACAGGTGCCAGTGCTGACGCAGGTGGCGTACTGGCCTCGGGTGACCTCGGTCTCGTCGATGGCAAAGGCCGACAACTGGACGACACGAGGAGGGCACTGGTTCTGAAAGAGCGGGTTGGCAGCACCCATGACGAAGGGTCCGGCGGGTACCTCGCAGACCCCACCCGAGCAGGATGCCTCACCGACCGGCTCCCCACTGCTCGGATCCTCCACAGCACAATGGTCCACGGCTGCTCCAGGGTCCACCACAGGAACGCTGTCCACCGGGCTG
>CAZMNK010000180.1:0-10446 GCA_964567625.1 uncultured Enterobacterales bacterium
TCCTGCATTGGAAACGGCCCGGGAATTCCCTTGCCGGGCGAGACGACCGCCAGCACCACCAACCGGAATTTCGCCCGTCGAATGGGGGCTCCTGGACCTGTCTACCTGGTCAGTCCAGCCGTGGCTGCTGCCGCCGCCGTCACAGGCAGGCTCGCGGATCCGCGGGGACTCTGACCCAGGGGCGGGACGTCAGCAGGGACTCTCAGGCTCCCTTGCCCAGGAGGCCAAGCTCTTCCGCGTGTGGCTTGAGCGCATCGATGATGAACTGGATGTGGTCCGTCAATTCCACGCCCAGCAATTCCACACCCGCATGCACCTCGGTCCGTTCGACGCCTGCCGCGAAACGCCTGTCCTTCAGCTTCTTCTTCACGCTCTTGGGTTTCAGGGTGGAGATTCCCTCGGGCCGGACCAGTGCGCAGGCCCCGATGAAGCCGGTGAGTTCGTCACAAGCGAGCAGTGCCTTGTCCAGGCGGGTTTCGTGGGGCACGCCCCACTGGGTGTAGTGGGCGGAGATGGCATGGGCGATGTCCGTTTCCCCCCGCTTCTCCAGCCAGGCCACGATGCGATCCGGGTGTGTCTCGGGCCAGGCCTCGTAGTCGGCATCGTGCAGCATGCCGGCGATGCCCCAGGCCTCGACGTCCGCCTCTCCACTTCCGTATTGAAGGGCGGCCGCACGCATCACTTCCTCCACGGCTCGGGCGTGGCGCCGCAGAGAGCGGCCAGGGGTCCACTCACAGAGAAGGGTCCAGGCCTGTTCTCGGGTCAAGGTCATCGGGATTCCTTCCTTCAGGGGGTCTCTTCCTCGATGTAGCCCGCCGCTTTCAGAGCCTCCAGCATGTCCATGGATCCGTCGGCCGGGCGCAGGGCAGATGCCTGGGTTCGCTCGATCCAGGTGCCCAGCGGTCCCGGGTTCTCGCTGGGCAGGGGTCGTTCTTCGCCCGGATCGACCGCCAGGTCGTAGCGGTGGGTGCTGCCGTCCTGCCAGATCCACTTGTCCATCCCCCGCCAGAGCGCGACCTGGGTCTCTCCTCCGACGACACCGCCGGTGAACTTCCGCCAGAACGGGTCGGGGTAGGACACCGAGAGGGGTACGCCCAGCGGCTCGGGAAGCGCACCCTCCAACAGCAGGTTGTGGGCGGCGATGGCCGGAAAGGGCTCTGGCAGGTCCTCGGGTTCACCGGGCACCCCATTCCAGACCAGGAAGGGCACCTGGACCTCGGTCTCGTACAGGGAGAGGCCATGGTCCAGCAACTGGTGTTCCCCCAGGTTCTCCCCGTGGTCCGCAGTCACGACCAGGCGGAAACCCGGGTCGAACCACCCGTGATCCCCGAGCAGTTCCAGGCTGCGGCCAAGGGCAGCGTCGGCCCGCCAGATGCCATGATCATAGGCGTCGGTGAGCCAGTCCAGGAAAGGCGTGACCTCGTCCTGGGGCATCTCGTTGCTCAGGTAGGCGGCCAGACGCCCATCCTGGCGGGCTGTAAAGGCCAGCGGAGGCCGCTGCTCCGGGAGCCAGTCCGTGCCGGGGCTCGTGGCGGACCAGGGCCCATGGGCATCGGACAGGTTGATGAACAGGGCCAGTGGGGGGCCGTTCCGGTCCAGCACCTCTCGGAGGAGCCGCTTCAACGCCTCGTCGAATTCCTCTTCTCGCAACTCTCCAAAGGCGCTGGCCACCAACTGGTGTTCGAAGCCCCGCAGCAACCCGGTCGCTGGAGACACCAGTGGATTCGCTGACAGGGCCGCGGTCTGGTAGCCCTGTCCCGCCAGTTGCTCCGCCAGGGTGGGCAATTCCGGTCCCAGTGGCCGGATGCTGGCGATGCGAAGGAGCTCCAGGCCGTCTTCCACGCTGTGGGCACCGTGGTCCGGAACCAGGGCCCCGGTGAAGTAGCTGGCATGGCTGGCGTGGGTCCAGTTGCCGGGACTGTAGGCCCGACAGGCCGTGGATGCGCCCTGGTCTCGGAGACTTTCCAGCACCGGCGTCGTGGGCCGGTCGTAGCCGCAGAGGCTGGTGTGGTCCGCTCGCACGGTGTCCAGGATCACGAACACCAATGTGGGGGCGGTGGGACTGGCGGAGAACAAGGCCATGGAGGCCGCCCGATCCACCCACCCGCGGTCCCAGGACAGAGCTCCCAGGGCCCCCAGCAACAGCAGCGACAACGCGAGGGTCCTTCGGGCCATCATCCATGTCCTATCCGGTTACGGGATCGCCCCCTGCACTTGCTCCTGGAGAGTCGATGTCGACGGACCCCTTCAACGCACGCAGCACGCTTGAGACCTCGTCTGGAACCTACACCTGGTACCGGCTGGCAGCGCTGGAAGAGGCTGGACTTGGAGAGGTGTCGCAGCTTCCCTACGTGGTTCGCCTGATTCTGGAAGCCGCTCTGCGCAACGTGGATGGTTTCAAGATCACCGAGGACCATGTTCGGCTGCTCGCGGCGTGGCGTACCGAGGACCAGGGCGACGCGGAGATTCCATACCAGGTCGCCCGGGTCATCCTCCAGGACTTCACCGGAGTGCCTGCGGTGGTGGACCTGGCCGCCCTGCGGTCGGCGATAGCGCGGATGGGTGGGGATCCCCAGCGCATCAACCCCCAGGTCCCCGCGGACCTGGTGATCGATCACTCGGTCCAGGTGGACCACTTCGGCAGCGAGGATGCCTTGAGTGCCAACGCAGTGCGCGAGTTTGAGCGAAACGCCGAGCGCTACCAGTTCCTGCGTTGGGGTCAGCTCGCCTTCGATGACTTCCGAGTGGTTCCCCCGGCCAGCGGCATCGTGCACCAGGTCAACCTGGAGTACCTGGCCAATGTGGTGATGACCCGGGATGGTGTGGCATTTCCAGACACCCTGGTGGGCACCGACTCCCACACCACGATGATCAATGGCCTTGGTGTGCTGGGGTGGGGAGTGGGTGGCATCGAGGCCGAGGCCGCATTGTTGGGTCAGCCCATCTACATGCTGCTGCCCAAGGTCGTGGGGGTGGAACTCACCGGGAGCCTGCCCACGGGATGCACTGCCACCGACCTGGTGCTGACGGTGGTGGAGATGCTTCGCAACCACGGCGTGGTTGGCAAACTCGTGGAGTTCCATGGAGCGGGCCTGTCCAGCCTGTCCCTGCCGGATCGAGCCACCCTGGCGAACATGGCCCCAGAGTATGGGGCCACCACCGGGTTCTTCCCGGTCGATGACGAGACCCTGGCCTACATGCGCCAGACGGGCAGGTCCGAGGAGACCCTGGAGCTGGTCGAAAAATATCTCCGGGCCCAGGGCATGTTCCACACGGCGGACAGCCCGACGCCCCGGTACAGCGAGCAGGTTTCCCTCGACATGAGCACGGTGGTTCCGAGCATCTCCGGTCCCAAGCGACCCCAGGACCGCATCGATCTTCCGAATGCCAAGGCCAGCTTCTTCCGGACCTGCACCGAGACCTACGGGGCTCCCGGTGGCGTCAAGGTCTCGCCCCAGGCCACAGAACGGGCAGACAGCTTCCCGGGGGCCCATGTGGAGATCGAACTGGACGGGGAGAAGCACAGCGTCACCCATGGCGCCATCGGTTTTGCAGCCATCACCTCCTGCACGAACACCTCCAACCCCTCTGTGCTCATCGGTGCGGGCATCCTGGCCCAGAAGGCCGTGGCCCTTGGGCTCACGGTCAAGCCCTGGGTCAAGACATCCCTCGCCCCAGGGTCCAAGGCCGTCACCCGCTACCTCGACGCCGCCGGCGTCATGCCAGCCCTGGAGGCCCTGGGCTACCACGTGGTCGGCTACGGCTGCACCACCTGCATCGGAAACAGCGGTCCCGCCGTTCCCGCCGTGGCCCAGGCTGTGGAGGACGAGGGCCTGGTGCTGACCAGTGTGCTGTCCGGCAATCGGAACTTCGAGGGTCGCATCAGCCCCCATGCACGGGCCAACTACCTGGCGAGTCCCCCCCTGGTCGTCGCCTTTGCCCTCGCTGGCACCATCGACATCGACATGGACACCGAACCCCTGGGGCACGATCCGGCCGGGAACCCGGTGTACCTCCGGGACATCTGGCCCAATCCCGAGGAGATTCGAACGGCGATGACGGCCTGCGTCAAGCGCGAGTTCTTTACCCAGGAATACAGTGGGATCTACGAGTCCAACGAGGCCTGGAACAACATCCAGGGGACGGGTGGGGCGCTCTATGACTGGAACCCGGGCAGCACCTATGTCCAGGAGCCACCCTTTTTCATGGGCATGGATGTCGAAGAGCCTGCGATCCAGCCCATCCAGGGCGCCCGGGTCCTGGCACTGCTCGGGGATTCTGTGACCACGGATCACATCAGCCCGGCGGGCGCCATTCCGTCCGACAGTCCCACCGCCACCTATCTCCGCACCCAAGGTGTCGAGCGCCGGGATTGGAACTCCTACGGGTCACGGCGTGGGAACCACGAGGTGATGATGCGTGGAACCTTCGGCAACATCCGGCTGAAGAACCAACTGGCACCAGGGACCGAAGGGGGTTGGACCACCTACCTCCCGACCGGCGAGGTCACCTCGATCTACGACGCGAGCATGCAGTACCAGGCCCAGAAGACGGACCTCGTGGTGCTGGCCGGGAGCGAATACGGCACGGGCTCCTCTCGTGACTGGGCAGCCAAGGGCACCTTCCTGTTGGGGGTCAAGGCCGTCATCGCCACGAGCTACGAGCGCATTCATCGGTCGAACCTGGTGTTCATGGGTGTTCTGCCTCTCCAGTTCAAGCCGGGTGAGTCCGCTCCGTCTCTTGGACTGGATGGGCTGGAGTCCTTTGACATCGAATTCGGGCAGACTCTTGAACCCTTCGAAGAGGTCTCGGTGATCGCGACCCACCCCACCGGCAAGGTCACGCGGTTTGTGGCCATCGCTCGGGTCGACTCTCCGGTCGAGGTCCGGTACTGGCGCAATGGCGGCATCCTGCACACGGTCCTGCGGGACATGGTGCGAGAGCAACAGGTGCAGGGATGACCCGAAGGGGCTTCTTCCTGGGCTTGACGGCGTCTTTCGGCCTGGCCAGCACCGGCCCGGGCTGTCTGTCAGCGGGCAAGCGTCGCGGTCGTCGTCGTACGCGACGGAGAGGCCGTCGAGGCGATCGCCGAGGCGATCGCCGGAAGGGCCGTCGGGAGGGCCGTCAGGAGGGCCGCGAAGAGGCTCGGGAGGAACGAGAAGAGAAGCTGGAGCAGCAACAAGGCCAGGGAGAAGAGACCGTGGCGGCTTCCCAGGTAGAGGAGCAGGTCCAGGTGGAGCCGACGGAGACTCAGGGCGACCCGGAGTAGCTCTTCGGCCTACTCTTCCCGTGGCTCGTCGGCGAGGCCCTCGAGCAGGCCGACCCCGGAATGTCCCGTTGCCACCTCGCCGGTGGGCAGGAAGTCCCGGGCGCGTCCAGCCACGACGCACAGAATCCGGTGGAGGACCCCATGGTTCACCTGGTCCGGGTCAACCTGCATGTCCATGTGCAAGACCGTGCGCAGGTAGTCTCGGTCTGGCATGAAGGTCAGGGCCTCGCAGACCTGTTCCAACTGTTCCAGTGAGAGCGCGTGTTTTGGCACTGTGACCCTGGCAGATGGATCGGGCCATGCTCCAAACTCCCGCAGCAACTCGAGGAGGGCGGGGGTCAGCCGGCCATCCTGATCCAGGAGTGTGCTCGCCTCCAGCAAGAGGTCCACCTTTCGCTGCCGGGTCGAGCAGAGGGGCCAACCCAGTCGTTGCATCAACTCGGTCCGGGCGCTGGGCCACTCGCTCAGCCAGTCCTTGACCAGGGCCACCAGGGTCGGGTCGGCGGAGTCGAGCAGGGGCTCCCATTGCCCCTGGGAGCGCAGGACACTGAGGGTGTGGAGGCGCTCAGACCGCGGCAGCCGTGCCAGGGCATGGTGCAACAGGTGCCAGTCGACCCCTTCCTCCCACGGCCGGGTCAAGAACTCCGGGAAAGGCAGTTCAGGTTCCTGGCAGACGAACCCAGTCGCCTGCTCGAGGCTCTTTGCGAGGATCGCCGGATCCATCCTGGACTCCGTGCCGTGCCGAGTCGACATCCTACGTGGGCATCGGGGAGACAGGCAAGACCGATGTCGCCTGGTCAGGGGTCCAGTGTGAGCTCGATGGAGCGGACCTGGGAGGCCTGGATCGAACTGCTGTCCTGCCATCCCCCATCGGCGACCCCCTCGCGGTTCCGGCTCATCACCACTTTCAAGAGGCAACTCTCGTCTTCGGTGCCGTCCAGGGAAGGGATGCTCCCGGGCTGGAAGACGTAGCTGCCCTGGTCGGAGTCCACGTCGGTCTCGACCTGTTCGATGCAGGACCCGCTGAGCTGGATGTGCATGGGGTCGCTTGCGGAAGAGGGTTCCCAGGCCAGAGACAAGGCGTCGCTGGTCCTGGAGACCACGGTTCCTTCGTCGAATGGCGTGATCTCAAAGGATTCCGGCAGGGTGACCGTGCTGCTTGGGGCCCCGTCGTCCACCGAGCGTACAAAGATGAAGGTGAACAGCGTCCCTGCCGACTTCAGGGTCAGGTCCTGGGTGTAGTAGTAGAACGTTCCCAGGCTCTCCTCTTTGAGCTGCAGGGTGCGGTCGCCGTCGTTGATGGAGAGCAGGTCCTCACCGGACAACTGGACAAAGGTGTTGGAACCCTCTCCACCCTCTCGCAGGACGGCCTGGATGTGGGTGTCTTCCCCGTCTACCTCTACGTGCATCTCGGCGGAGATGTCCGAGGTGGCCAGGTCGCTGGACTCGGCTGTCGTGCAGCCGCCGAGGGTGATGAGAAAGGGCACCCCGACAATGAAAAGCATGGGTCTCACTCCACCCGAGGTCAACGGAATCTCCCGACTGTACATGAGTCCGGTGCTCAGGAAGGGATCAGTATGCCCCTCGGGTCAGAGTTGTCTTCCAGGAAACGGGCTCCCTCTGTCCACTGTGAGTCAGCGTGCCTTGCATGGATCGGCCGGAGACCGTGCCCTTGAGCATGAGTTGGACCTCGCCAGACTTCCAGAACTTCACGGTGTGGGTAAGGGGATCAATTCTGCCGCTGAGCGTCAGGGTCTGCGTCTCTCCGCCGAGGGTGATCTCGATGGAGGCGAGCAACTTCTCTCCGGATTGCCCCTTGACCACCAGCCGCATGGGACGGCCAGATGAACGGCCATCCCAGGTTCCGCGAAGGTCGGGCACATCGGGGCCGGCAGGGGCCTCGGCAGGTTCGGCGGCTGTCTCGGCCTGGGCCGTTGTGGGCTCCTCGACGGTCTTCTCAGGGGCCTCTTCCGCGGCCGCTGGGGTGGGCTCTTCCACGGTCTTCTCAGGAGCCTCTTCCGCGGCCGCTGGGGTGGGCTCTTCCTGGGGCTCGGGATCGGGCTGCGGAGCAGCTGTGACGGGGGCCTTGGAAGAGAGGGGCGCTGGGGTGGATTCGGGGGTTTCCGGGACCCTGGTCTTTTGCCCTGGGCGGGTTCCGGTCCGTTCCTCGGGTTCCGCGTCTGGGGCCCTGGCTGGAACGGTCATCGGTTCCTCCGGCACTTCCTGGGCCGAGGGCTTCTCGATGGGCTCCGGGGCCCCAAGCACGGCCGGGGCGGGTTCCGGAGGGTCTTCCCGGTCCAGCACGAGCGCCAGTGCTGCGGCAGTTCCCAGGGTCACCACGAGCAGGACCCAGGGCCATCGTCTTCCTGGTGGAAGAAGCGCATCCTGGGGACCGGGTTCCACGATGGACGCGATGCGGAGTGATGGGGTCTCCAGATCGGGTGGGGGCGGCCGGGTGGGGGACGTGTTGCCGTGATCTGGATTCGCCGAGAGGTTGGCGTTGGTGTCCGGGGGAGCGTCGAGGGGAATCTGGAAGGTGTCCTGGGTGGGGGTCTTGGTTGGCGCCTGCACCAGGGTCGGGTTGCCTCGGCTGCCGTCGGTCTGGATGCTTCCGGCGGCGGGCAGGGGGGTTCCCAGCACCAGGGCCCGGAGTTCGGGGTGCTCCGCAAAGATCTCCTCGGTCAACTGGTGAACCGAAGACTGTCTCTTCTCCAGATCAGGAGACAGGGCCCGGTGAATGGCCTCGATCACCGAGGCGTCCAGGTTGTCTCGAGGCAGGAGCTCGGAGAAGGTGCCCTGGGCTGTGGCGGAAAAGGTCTCCACCAGGCTCGAGCGACGCAGGGCTGGCTGGCCGGAGACCAGTTCATAGGCAATGGCCCCAAGGGCAAAGATGTCCGCCCGGGCATCGACCTTGGAGGAGTCTTCGATCTGCTCGGGGGCCATGTACCCGGGCGTGCCCATCGTGGCGCCCTGGCGGGTGCCTCCAGTCCCCCCGCTCTCATCGAAGAGCTTGGCAATGCCGAAGTCCGTCACCTTGGGGGTCATGCCCTGGCGTGTCACTGACAGCAGGATGTTGGCTGGCTTGAGATCCCGGTGCAGAACACCGGCGGCATGTGCGGCCGCCACACCGGAGAGTATCTGTGCCAGCAGCCCCAGGGCCTGGGCGACGGGCAGGGCTCCGTGGGCCATCAGCCAGTCCTCCAGGGAACGGCCTTCCACGTACTCCATGAGCAGGCCGGTACGACCCTCGTGCTCGATCACATCGGTCACTGCGACGACATTCGGGTGTCGCAGCTGGGCCTGGATCTGGCCCTCCAGGATCAGGCGGTCCGTCACGCCCTTCTGCTCCAGGGTCAACAGCTTCAGGGCATGCAGGGAACCCAGTCGACGGTGACGGACCCGGTAGACCTGGGCGATGCCCCCTTCTCCAAGCAGGGTCTCCACATCGAAGCGGTCGACGATGTCCCCTGTGGACAGCAGCGAGCCTTCTTCGTCTCCCACGCGTTTCATTCCGGAACGAGTCCACCTTTTCCATACGATTATCCGAAGTCCGGTCCCGTGGGGTTGGATACGAGAACCGGGTCCGTCTTTTCGACCACCTCGCCGTCCGAGTCTGCCATGGCAGTGCGCTTTGACGACACCCAACGCCGCCTGGTGCTGGGGGTCCGAGATCTCGTGGAAGCCGGGCCACGGTGGGGTCATCTGCAACCCCGGCCGGCCTGGACCCTCCGCACCCGGGCAGCTGCGGGTCGGGAGGTTCACCGGGTCACCCAGGCCTGGCGGGCCGAGCACGACCCCGAGTACTCCGCCGAGGTCTCCGTCAAGACTGTGCGGCTGGTGCAGGGCTGGGAGTGCACCATTCGCGGTCGTCTGGATGGCGTGACGATCGAGGACGGTCGCCTGGTCATCGAGGAGATCAAGTCCACGGCTCTCGCGGCGGAGCGCCTCTACGCCACAACGGCGGAGGACTGGCCCGTCTGGAAGCGGCAGTTGGGGGTGTATCTCTGGTTGCTGGCCGCCATGGGTCGGCCGGCAGAGGGTCGCCTGGTCCTGGTTTCCCTGGTCGATGGCAGTCGTCATGTGGTCTCCATCGACGCTGATCTGGAAGCCATCGAGGCCCAGGTCGTGCAGCGTCTGGAAGACCTGGTTCGGGAGCGGGAAGATCACCTGGACTGGCTCCAGAGCCGTCGTCGTGCTGTCGTGCCCTTTCCCCACACCAGCCCACGGGAGGGCCAACTGGACCTCGTCCAGGTGGTCACGGACAACCTGGAAGGGGGGGGGCAGCTCCTGCTCTCCTCACCGACGGGAACCGGCAAGACCGCGGCCGTGCTCACAGGGGTGTTGAGTCACGCATGGGCCCGGGATCAGCGGGTGTTCTTTGCCACGGCCAAGGGGACACAGTCCGCTGTCGTGGAACAGACCCTGGCAGCCTTTGCCGAGCGAGGCGTGCCCCTGCGATCGGTCAGCCTGCGCGCCCGGGAGCGACTGTGCCTTCGTGAAGAAGGCGTCGACTGCCGTGCGGAGGTCTGTCGATTTGCCGAGAACTACCACGACAAGGTGCGCGAGCACCGGGTCGTGGAACAGGCGCTGGACGGGGTTTGCGATGCCGCGGCACTCAAGGCACTTGGCCAGTCCCACGAGGTCTGTCCCCATGCCCTGGCGATGGAGGCGGCCCGCCGCGCGGACGTGATCGTGGGGGACTACAACTACGGCTTTGATGCCGATGTGCGCCTCTCCTTGTGGGACGACGGTCCCTGGGTGCTGGTGGTCGACGAGGCCCACAACCTGGTGGAACGGGCCCGAGGCTACGGCTCAGGGGTGCTGTCGGCTCGGGAGGCCAGAGGGGTGGCTGCCGTCTTGCGTGAACGGGGTGCGGTCTTCGAGCCCTACGCCCGGCTCTGCGAACACGCTGCGGAGATCCTGCGGGACTGCGTGTTGCGTGTCGAAGCCGAGTCCCCCAGGCGAGGGTCCGAGGTCGTCATCGAAGCGCCGAGAGGGGCTCTTCGAGACCTGCGCGATCAGATCGAGGAACTGGCCCTGGAATACCTGGTGCTGGGAGAGGGAGGGACAGAGGACCCCTACACGGCCTGGTCCTGGCAGTTCTTGCGTTTTGTCCAGAGGCTCGAGGCGGCCGGCGAGGAGACGGTGCACATCTACGGGGAAGAGGCCGGTGATGG
>CAZMNK010000181.1:0-10440 GCA_964567625.1 uncultured Enterobacterales bacterium
CCTCGACGCGAGCATCAACCCCGGGGCGTCAGAGACCTGGTACGACGGGGTGGACAGCGACTGCGACGAGGCCAGCGACTACGACCAGGACGCTGATGACCACGACGTGCTCTTCTTCGGCGGCGATGACTGCGACGACACGGACGACACGGTCTACCCGGGCCAACTGGACTGGCTGGACGATGGCGCGGACAACAACTGCGACGGGGACACCGATGGCCCGATGTTGTTGTCCCAGGAATTCCCGGCCATCACCGGCTCAGACGGCGCGGCAAACGACTACCTCAGCTCCGGAGTGGTCATCTGCGACCTGGACGGTGACGGCCTGGATGACCTGGCTCTGGGGGCCCCCTGGGGAGGCTACGAGGCCAGCGATTCCGCCGTGGCGTATGGCGGCCGGGCTGCCATCTTCTACGGGGCCGACTACGCATCCTGGTCCGATGGCACGGCAGAGCCCGAGGATGCCGGGACCCTGATCAGCGGCGACCAGAACTACCTCTTCCTCGGCGCAACCCTGGGGTGCGCAGACTTCGATGACGATGGCTACGATGACCTCGTGGTCGGCAACTTCGAGTTGAAGATGGTCTCCTCCAGTGTCGACTCGCCCTGGACCGCCTTTGTCTACTACGGTGGGCCGGGCTGGAAATCTGCCCTCACGGAAGCGGATGCGGACGCCAGCTTCACCTTCGACTACGACGGCGGCGACAGCCTCCTCTACAGCACCCCCCTCGGTGCAGGAGACGTGGACGGTGATGGCGTCAGCGACCTGATCATCGAATTCGGAAACGCCGACGCCAGCGGACCGAGCTTCAAGGGCGAACACCGGACCGTCGTGATGCTGGGCGGTTCGGCCTGGTCCGGTGCGATGCCACTGATGGGCAGCGCCGACATCATCCTGACCCCCGCAGATCCCCAGTCCTACCGCCAACGGCTCAAGGTGATTCCCGACCTGGATGGGGATGGTGACCAGGACCTGATGTACCTGAACCCCGGCTACCAGGGAGACGGGATTGCGCGAGGCCGAGTGGACTTTCTGCCTACCCTCTCCGGCATCACGGGTGCAGGCGACGTGGAGAGCCTGGCCAATTTCAACTTTGAGTACAACGAATCAGACTACGTCTACTTTGGCTGGGAAGTCGTCGTGGACGACTTCGACAATGATGACCTGCCCGACGCCCTCGTCTCCTACATGGGCGATCCCGATGGCCTGGAGTACTACTACGGGTACCTGTGGTTCCTGTCCGATCTCGCCAGCCATGGGCCGGACATCGACTACGTGTTCGAGAACCCGGATGCGATCATCGAGGGCGTGACCGAGAAGGCCCAGTTCGGCTTCCGAATGGGGCTGCTCGACGACTTTGACGACGATGGGCATGCCGACATCTTTGCCAGCGAACTCTACGGGGGAGACCATACGGAAGGGCGGGTCTACCTGCTGGACCGAAAGCAGGTCACCAGGGACGGGGACGTGGACTCGGTGGCGAAGGTCTGTTTCCAGGGTGACGAACCCTACAATGACGAGTCAACCGGGGACGTCACTGCGACCGCCGACTTCAATGGGGACGGCAGCTACGAACTGGTCATCAGCCAGCCCAGCTACGTCGAACCGACTAGCGGAAAGCGCCTGGGACGGTTGTTCATCATCTCCGGCCCCTAGCACTCCGATCGCATCAGGCCCGGCACAACGTCCATGGCCGGCCTCCAGAAACCCGTCGTCGCTGTTTTTCGTAGAAGCCCTCCGGAGCCGACACGGGTGCCTTCCTACAATTCGACGTGAATCTCCCCCACCGGGATCCCTGCCACATTGCGCACCAGGTGCCAGTCCCACCCCTCCGGCCGCTCGAAGGCCCCCGGCGCAAAGGCCTCCAGCGCGGCCTCGGTGGCCAGGGCAAGCGCCGTTTCCACCCCCGAGTGCACCTTGACGATGATCCCAAGCCGTCGCTCGGGCAGCGCCAGGCAATGCAGGGCCTGGGCCCCGATCTTGACGACCAGGGGCTCCCGGGCCCCTCGAGAGATGTCCAGGTCCAGGCGTCCAGTCCCCGAGACAAGCTCCGGATGGGCGAGCATCGCACCGGCAATTCTCCCCAGAACGGGGTCCCCTTCCCCCCCCAGCGCCAGGGCCAGTCGCTCCCAGGCCCGGCCAAAAGCGACCAGTGGAAACACAAAGGTCGGCACCCCACACCCGTCGACCCCATGGCCAGGATCCTCTTCGCACAGCGCCACGATCCGAGTTCGAATGCGCTGCTGAAGCGGGTGTTCCGGCGAACGGTAGTCCCGGTCCCAACCCGCCGCCACCGACGCCGCCAGCATGAAGGCATGCTTGCCTGAGCAGTTGTTGTGAATGTCCGTGAACCCCTGGCCGGACCGGGCAACGGCATGAGCGGTGGGTGCATGCAGCGGTGGGTGGGGAAAACACCGAAGTCCGCTCTCCTCGATCCCGAAGCGGGCCAGGATCTCGCGGACCGTCGCCAGGTGCAGGGGCTCCCCGGTGTGACTGGCCGCCCCTACCGCCAGCTCCCGGGCCGGCAGGTCCACTTCTCCCAGGACCGCCAGGCTCTCCCGGAGCTGAAAAGGCTTCGCCGCCGACCGCCAGGGACAGGAAAAGGGTGAACCGAGCCGGTCGATCACCCTGCCTTCTTGGACCGCCACCGCAGAAAACGGATGCAGCGACTCGACGTGTCCACCCCGTCGCTGAATGATCCGGCCCATCGGTCTCCTCCTCGGCGCCCTACACGGTCCACCCTGGAGTGATTACCCTGTTCGCTGCGGAGGCCACGATGGAAGCTGTCCTGAATATCGACACACTGCCCACGCCCAACCCCGATGCCCTGATGTTCAAGGTCAGCCAGGACCTCGTGGGCGGCGGCACTTTTGAGTTTCCTGACCGAGACACCGCCTCCACGGCGCCTCTTGCCCGACGACTCTTCTCTCTGGACGGTGTGGACCTGGTCCTGGTGACGACACGATTCGTGACCGTCAACAAGGACCCGGACTACCGCTGGCCAGAGTTGGTGCCCTCTCTCAAGGGTCTCATTCGTGAGCATGTCGCGAGTGGTGATCCCGCCGTTCCTGAGGGCAGCGAGACAGACTCGAAGGACCATGACTCCGAGCTGGCCCGTGCCATCCAGGACGTCATCGATGAGGACATCCGCCCGGCGATCATGCAGGACGGCGGAGACATCCAGTTCCTGGGCGTTACGCCGGAGATGGTCGTGCAACTCCGCCTGATGGGGGCCTGTTCCAGCTGTCCCTCTTCTACGGCCACGCTCGCCTTCGGGATCGAGCGCATGCTGATCGAGGAGTTCCCCGAGCTCCAGGGAATCGAGCAGATTCCCTAGCCGAGACCCCCTCGGGCCTAGCCGGAGAACTGTTCCAGGACGCCTCGGGCCGTCGTGACATGGTCCGGGTCCACATAGAGTCGGGCGATCTGCCGTTCATCCTCGTAGCGCTGGAAGATACGCGTGGCCTCCTGGAGCGGCCTCACCGTGCGAAGGACACCAGGGCTGTCATCGATCACGAAGATCGGAGGTGCTGTGGCCCGTTTCTGCCCGAAGACCGCGTAGCGGGAGAGCTTTCCCACCGAACCGGCCGCCAGCACGTCCAGGCCCGCCGCACGCAAGCAAGCCTCAGCCGCGGAGGTGTCGACCTCGGCAGGGGACCCATGGACCTCCAGGACCCGCTTCCAAGGCCGGCGACCGACGATGGCCCGGGCCCAGGGGTTGTCCACCTGGCGAAGGTGGGCAAAGAGTTCCACATCGTCCACGTGCAGGTAGGCGTTCATGTCCGATGGCATGACATAGGCGCATTCCGGGGCCAGGAAGTAGCGCTTGAGCATCTCCTCGAAGACCACGGATTTGTGGTGGAAATACACCATCACGAACATGTGGTACCGGGCGACCATGAAGTCATCGAAAGCGTAGATGGCCCGGCGGTTCAGGGCCAGTGATGCCTGGTTCTCGGCGACGTGAAGGCCCAGGTTGCTGATCAACCAGTTCACGTCGACCATGCCGTAGCGGGCCCCGGAGAAGTACGAGTCGCGAACCAGGTAGTCGAGTCGGTCCACATCGAGTTCGGAGGAGATGAGCTGGGACAGGGCGATCCGGTGATCCAGGCCCCCATCCAGGAAGAAATCCTCCTCCAGCTGGACCTCTCGTGAGATCAGCGCCGCCACCTGCCGCGCTGAACAGGGCTGACCCTGGTCCAGGGTCGAGACAAGGTCCGACCGCGTGAGGATGCCCACGGTGTAGTCCTCGTGGGTTGCCCGCATCCGCCCCCGGGCATCGAGAACCTCGGCTGCGTAGACGTCGATGCCCAGAGTCTCCAGGAGCGGCATGGCGAATTCGGTGCAGTGCGAAAAAGGGGCGTGCCCCACATCGTGCAGCAGCGCAGCGAGACGCACACAACGTCGATAGGCCTGTCGAACCGACGGTGAGCTGAAGACGTGGTCCCGGTAGGCGGCGTCAAAGGCACGACCAGCCAGGTGCATCACTCCGATTGAATGGCTGTACCGAGAGTGGACGGCGCCAGGAAAGGGCAACTCCGAAAAGCCCACCTGCTTGATGTTGCGAAGCCTCTGGACAAAAGGGTGGTCCAGGATCGGGATCTCGCCGTCCTGGACAGCGATGGCTCCGTGAATTGGATCGCGAACCTCCATGTCCGCCCCTTAGCCCCTTCCGCGGCAATTGCATTACAGTGGCGCCGTGCACACGATTGGGGACCCGACCCAGCTGACCAAGGGAGCGGTGGTCTACAACCCCGCCCTCGGCTTCGCCAAGGTCGAACAGGTTCGCCCGGACGGGTTCCGCCTGGCATGGGAGGCTCCTGGCGACAAGCTGCCCAGGTCCGTCTCCAGAGAAGCGGCCTGCAATGGCTACTGCTACTGCGAACCCGACGGGTTCTTCGCGCTGAGCGTCCTTCACCCCGAGGACCTGCGCCGTCGGTTTGACCAGGAAACCGTGGATGTCATCGCGCTCCTGCTCCTGGAACTCGACGAACCCCAGAGCCCCAAGGCCCTCAAGGAGTGGCTCACTGGACGGGGTCTGCTGGAGAGTGAGCAGTTCGAGACCTGGTGGCGGGATCTGCGGTTGGAGAGCAAACCCGGATTCCGCTTTCACAAGGGCCGGCTCTCCCTTGAGCCGGGCGTGGTGTTTGGCGGAAACGAAGACATCTTTGCCCAGGCAAGGGATGGTTCCACCCCCTGGACCGCGCTGCCTCCCCTGGAGGGTCTGGAGGTCTTCGCCGCCGGGAGCCAACTCCTTGGTCAACTGGCCCGAGTGCACAGCGGTGGAATGGCGGCAGGCCTCACGAACGGTTCCATCACCCTGGACCGAGACGGACAACTGCGGCTGGACGGGGTCCGCGGAGACGGAGATCCGGCCGAGGACCTGGGCGTGGTGGGCCAGACCCTGCTTTCCAGAATCCTGGGACGTCCCCTACCCCGACATCCCCCACCCTGGAAGCTCCTCTCGAACCTGGCTGGCCTGGCCCCGCCAGTCCCCCCTTCGGTGCTTGCTCTGCTGGAGCAAATGCTTGCCCTTGACCCCACGCTGCAGGCCCGCAATGCCATCGAGCTCTACCCGAGATGGCTCGCGGCAGCCGCCCACGAAGAGATCCGCGAAGAGGGCGATACCCGTCAACAGGTCTCCTGGGAGCTCGGTACGGATACCCACGTCGGCTATGCCAAGCAGGAGACCGGACACACCAACCAGGATGCGCTGGCGCTCTACCACCGAGAAGGCGCCTCGTTGCTCCTGGTCGCTGATGGCATCAGCCACTCGGACACCGGGACAGGCGAAATGGCGGCGAACACGACCGTCGATGTCATGGGCGAGGTGTGGCGGGAGATGGCGAACATCCCCACGGCGCGGGACCCGGTGCGGGCCTTCCTGGAGTCAGCCCTCGCAGCAGCCAACCGGGCCATCTGCGACCACTCCCTGCGCATCGCTGGCGGCGACATCTCCGACCGGGTGCCCATGGGAACCACGGTGGTGATGGCGCTGCTGCAAGGGGAGACCGTCGACCTGGCCGGGCTTGGCGACTCGCGCATCTACCTGGTCACACCCACAGGCGCCGGACAACTCACCCCGGACATGAACTATCGCCTCATGCGCCTTGTCGAGCGAGATCCCTCGGATCTGCCTTGCCCCGAGGACAACGCCCTCACGCACTACCTGGGACACTTCGACGAGGATGGACGGCCAGTCCTGCCCCCGGTCTGGCATCGACGCCTTCGCGTCCTTCCTGGCGAGACACTCGTCCTTTGCTCCGATGGCGTGCCCGACTACGCCTGTACGAGCCACGCTGCCTTTGTTCACCTGCTGAGCCAGAGTGTGAGCGCCTTGGCTCCGGAGGAGTGCGCCCGTCACCTGATAGACGCCGCCAACGATGGGGGAGGCGGAGACAATGCGTCTGCCATCGTGGCGAAGCTCCAACCCCTCTGAGTAGAGTGCGCCCCCTGAGCGCAGAAAAGGACAGGGTCGATGTCGTCAACCAGTGCACTGCCTTCCATTCGGGAGGCTCTGGGGCAGCGAGTGCTGCTACTGGACGGTGCGATGGGCACCGAGCTCTACTCCCGCGGCATGTTCATCAACCGCAGCTACGACGGGCTGAACCTGCAGAGTCCCAACCTGGTGGCAGGTGTACACCGGGACTACCTCAAGGCCGGGGTGGACCTGCTCACCACAAATACCTTCGGCAGCACCACCTTGCGCCTGGCGCCTTTCGGGCTTCAGGACCAGGCCACTGACATCGCCGCAGCAGGCGTCCGCATCGCCCGAAAGGTTGGCGCTGGACGGGCATGGATCGCCGGCTCCATCGGTCCCACGGGCACGACCCTGGCCCCCCTGGGCCGACTCAGCCCGGGCGAGGCCTACGCAGCCTTCCGGATCCAGGCCGCCGTGATGGCCACCGAGGGGATCGATCTCTTCATATTGGAGACCTTTGGGAGCATGGCCGAACTCTGGCAAGCCTTCCGCGCCTGCCGCAAGGTCGCCCCCGAGATCCCCATCATCGCCTGCCTGAGCTACCACTTCGGCCACCAGGGGGATCAACTCGCCGGACCGGAGCCCGAAGAAGCCGCGCGAACCATCGCCGGTTGGGGTGCCGAAGGGCTGGGAGTGAACTGTTCGGACGGTCCCATGACCGTGCTCGAAGTCGTCGATCGGATGAGCAAGGTCACCGACCTTCCCCTGCTGGCCGCCCCCAATGCGGGTCTTCCACAAGAGGTGGAAGGCAGGCTGATCTACCTGGCAGGCCCCGAGTACATGGCCGAGTACGCTCGACGCTTCGTCCAGAAGGGCGCCACGATCGTGGGCGGCTGCTGTGGAACAACCCCCAGCATGTTCAAGGAGATCCGGTCTTTTGTGCGCTCGGTTTCCCCCGGAATGCGCACGGTGACGGTCGAGGAGTCCCAAGAAGAGGACGTTCCCAAGGCCGACCCCATGCCCATCCAGGAACGGACCCCCTTTGCGCAGAAGCTCTATGGAGGCCGATTCTGTGTGTCGGTCGAACTGGACCCACCGCGGGGCATGGACCCCAGTCGTTCCATCGAGGGGGCCGGGTACCTGCTCGAGCAGGGGATCGATGTCATCAACATCGCGGACGGCCCACGGGCGATTGCACGGATGGGACCCGCGGCCATGGCCCAACTGGTCAAGGCCCAGTCCGGCATGGAGTCCGTCATTCACTATTGCTGCCGGGACCGGAACATCCTGGGCATGCAGATGGACCTGATCGGGGCCCATGCCCTGGGGCTCCACAACATCCTGGCGGTCACGGGGGACCCACCAAAGATGGGGACCTACCCCGACGCCACTGCGGTGTTCGACGTGGACAGTGTCGGGCTCATCACCTTCATCCAGATGATGAATCGAGGCCTGGATTTCTCCGGTCGTCCACTGGGGGGACAGACCCGGTTCTTCGTCGGTGCGGGATGCAACCCGGCCCACGTGGACCTGGACCTGGAGGTCGAGCGCTTTGGTACCAAGATCGAGGCGGGTGCGGAGTTCTTCTTCTCCCAGCCCGTCTACGATGCGGACACACTCTTCCGATTCCTGGATCTCACGGACCAGTTCCCAAAGGTCCCCTTCCTGGTCGGAATCCTGCCCCTTGCCAGCTACAAGAACGCGGAGTTCCTGCACAATGAAGTCCCCGGAATGCAGGTACCCCAGGCCATTCGAAACCAGCTTCGCCAGGCCGACGACCGGGCGGCCCAACGCAAGATCGGCATGCAAGTCGCCCGAGAGGCCCTGACGATCTGCAAGACCCATCCCCGCATCTGCGGAACCTACGTCTACCCGCCCTTCGGGAGCTACAAGGCCGTGCTCCGCGTCATCGAGGTCCTGGAGGATGTGCGGGAGTCTGGTGGATTCCAGGGTGGCAGCTCCTGAGAATGCTCCAGTCCTGACCCGGCGGCGGGTCCTGGGGCTGGGGTTGTTGTCCGGGCTGGCCCTCCTTGCCGCCGGCTCCACCCCCTTCTGGAGTGCGCGCGAGCGCGACATTCTGCGAGCGGTCATCGATCGCCTGTTCGACCCGGGGGAGTACCAGGCTCCGACCCCTGCCCAGGTGGACGCGGTCCAGGCTGCCGAGACCTACCTGGGGCACCTGCCTCGACGGGAACGACTGCTCTGCCGTGGCCTGATCCGGACTCTGGAATGGGGGTGTCTGTGGACCCGAGGCAGCCGTTTCACGCGGCTGACAGCCCAGGACCAGGACGACGTCCTGGCGGACCTGGAGACCTCCAGGCTCTACCCCCGGCGACTGGCCTTTTCCTCTCTGAAGCAGATCGGCGCCATGGCCTATTACCAGCATCCCTCCACCTGGGCGCACCTGGCCTACCCTGGGCCCTGGGTGAAGCGATGAAGGGCCCGGGCCACCACCACGCCGACGGCCCCATGGTGCTGTCCTGCGATGCCGTCATCGTGGGAAGCGGCGCCGGAGGAAGCGCTGCAGCACGCAACCTGGCACGAGCAGGCCACGACGTCGTGGTCCTGGAGATGGGAGCACGACAACTACCCAGTTCCTTCACCCAACGTGAGGAGGACATGCTTCCGCGCCTGTTCCAGGACGCCGCGGCTCGCACCACCGCCGATGGGGCCATCCAGGTTCTCCAGGGAAAGGGTGTTGGGGGCAGCACCCTGCACAACATCAACCTGTGCAAACGGGTCCCCGACGAACTGCTCGACCGCTGGGCCGAAAGACAGGGGCTCCCAGAACTGCCCGGGACCCTGAGCCAGGCCTACACCAGGGTCGAGAAGGACCTGTCGGTCACGGAGATCGAGCGAGGTCGGGTCAACCGGAACAATCTCATCCTGCACAGAGGGGCCGAAGCGCTGGGCTGGGAGAACGGCCCCCTGAAACACAATCGGGTCGGGTGCCTTGGCTCCGGTTTCTGCGAGCTTGGATGCGCCTACAACGCCAAGCAGAACGCCGCCAAGGTCTACCTTCCCCAGGCGATCAAGGCGGGGGCTCGTGTCATCTCCGGCGTGCGGGTGGACCGGATCCGGCACCGATTTGGCAGGGCCACGGGGGTCCATGGCAGGACCCAGCTGGGGCACCGCGTCCAGGTCCACGCACGAGCCGTCGTGGTCGCCGCCTCAGCCACCGGATCCGCAGCCCTGATCCTGGCGTCGGGCCTCCAGGACCGACACCACCAGGTGGGTGCAGGCCTGCACCTGCATCCCGGAGGGGTGGTCGGCGGCATCTTCGATGAGCAGGTCTGGGGCTGGGAAGGCATTCCACAGTCGTGGGAGTGCACAGAGTTCCTGTCCGCCACCCATCCCGACAAGCGCATCTGGCTGGTGCCGAATTTCGGTCATCCGGTCATCAGTGCCAGCCAGATGCCCGGATTCGGGGCCAGACACGCCCGATGGATGAAGGCCTACCCCCAGATGGCGGCCATCTCCCCGATGCTCCACGACCACTCGACAGGCAGGGTCACGGCTCGACGGAATGGTCACCCGGTGCTGCGCTACCAGTTGGACCGCTCGGACCGTCGGGCACTGGCTCATGGATTCGTCTCTGCCGCCCAACTCCTGCTCGCAGCCGGGGCAAAAGAGGTGGTCATTCCCACCGCCCGGTCAGTGGTGGTCAGCGACCCGGCGAAGTTGGAGGGCCTGGCAGACCGTCTTCCCATGCGCGGCAAGGACCCTCCCCTGTCTTCGGTGCATCCCATGGGCGGCTTGCGCATGGGGGCAAGCCCTCGAGACTCCGCCGTGGATGGACGAGGTCGCCTCCATAGCGCACAGGGGATCTGGATTGCGGACGGTTCGCTGATGCCCTCCAGCACGGGAGTACCCCCACAACTCACCATCTATGCCCTGGGCCTGGTGGTCGGGTCCCACTGCGCAGAGAGCCTGTAGGGAGTAGGCTTTCCTTGTGAGCCGACCTGCCTCGGAGCTGTCTGCCGGAACCGCCGTCGGGAACCACCGGGTGTTGTCCCTG
>CAZMNK010000182.1:0-10205 GCA_964567625.1 uncultured Enterobacterales bacterium
TCCTCACCACAATCGCCGCCTTCCTCGGAGTAGCCATCCCCATCCGGATCGCTCGTGCCAGCGTCGACCTGGCTGTCGCAGTCGTCATCGATGCCGTTCTCGTCGATTTCTGTGGCATGGGGGCCCACGTCCGGGTCCTCGTCGTTGCAGTCGCCATCGTTCTCGGTGAAGCCGTCGCCATCATCGTCGTAGCAGTCTGTGCCCTCGTCGATGGTGCCGTCACAGTCCTCGTCAACGCCGTCACAGATTTCCACGGCTGCGGGATTCACCGTGGCGTCCCCGTCGTCGCAGTCTCCACCCGTTTCGGTGAAGCCATCCCCGTCATCGTCCTGACAGGTGGTGCCTTCGTCAATCGTCCCGTCGCAGTCCTCGTCGACGCCGTCACAGCTTTCCGACGCCCCCGGAAGGACAGTGCTGTCGGTGTCGTCGCAGTCATTCCCTCCGGCATGGTCCGCATCGTAGCCATCCCCGTCCACATCGATGATGTCCGAACCATCACAGTCCTGGTCGATGCCGTCATAGGGCCGTTCCGTCGCCCCCGGATAGGTCGAGGCGTCTTCATCATCACAGTCGGTCCCACCGACACACTTGGACGTGAGGTAGTCCACCCCATCGCCGTCCACGTCACAGAGGTCGTCCCCGTCACAGTCCTGGTCGATGCCGTCGTAGGCCACCTCGGTGGCGTGGGGGTAGACGCTGCTGTCACTGTCGTCGCAGTCCCCTCCATCGATCACGTAGCCACTGCCTTCGGAGCAGGATTCGGTGGTGACCGAACTGTCCCCCCAGCCGTCACTGTCCCCGTCCCAGTAGTACAGCCCTGTCTCACCCTCATCGATACTGCTGTCACAGTCCTCGTCGTCCCCATCACACTGTTCCGGGGCACCGGGGTAGCGAGTGCTGTCCCCGTCGTCGCAGTCGGTGGAATCGGTGGTAAAGCCAGAGGGTTCCGAACAGTCATCGATGCTGCTACTGGCGTTGCCGTAGCCGTCCCCGTCCCCGTCCTTGTAGTAGGTGGTCTCGACCCCTTCATCGATGGCGCTGTCGCAGTCTTCGTCGACACCGTCACAGGACTCGGTCGCTCCCGGGTGGATTGCGCTGTCCGTGTCGTCGCAGTCGCTGTCGTTTGTGGCGTAGCCGGTCGGCAGGGAGCAGTCCTTGATGGCCGTCGAGGGGTCACCGTAGAAGTCACTGTCCGCGTCCCGGTAGAACTTCGTGGTCGCCCCTTCGTCAGTGCTGCCATCGCAGTCGTTGTCGACGCTGTCACAGGTCTCCGAAGCCCCCGGATTCGTAGAGGCGTCCGAGTCATCACAGTCATCGCCACCACAACTGTCGTCGATGTACCCGTCGCCATCGGTGTCCGCGCAGAGGCCTGTGTAGAGGTTCTCCCAGAAACCGTAGTTGCTGCTGGTGGACTCGGAGCCCGTACACCCGTCCAGGAGCAGGTTCGTGTCCCCGCTGACAATGACATCGTAGGGATCCCGAGACCCCGTAGCCCCGGGCAACTCCTCGACCATCACCAGGGACGTGCCCCGGTAGCTCAGTAGATCCGTCCCCCCGGTGACCCCGGCGGACGCGGCAGCGTAGAGCGTCTTGACCCCATCCGTCAGGGAATCGGAAGCGACCGACCCGCTTGCACTGCAGCCCGTGCCGAAGATCGAGTCCTCCTGGAGGCGCATCGAGACCCCCAGGCCCGCCAGCAGGGTGTTGGCATAGGTGTTCTCGGTGCCGTAGCCCGTGGGAAAGGAAGTCGAGTCGTGCCAGTCCCCAGTCACGACCACCCTTCCGCCGTACTTCACCACATTGGCGATCGCGGCGGACTCGGCGCTGTTGAAGGAGTCCGGCGGCAGCATGAAGATGAGCAGCCTGACCTTGGCATCGTAGGTGGTGGGCCAGGAGGTTGTGCCGCGCACTGCGCTGGACGAGACAGATCCGCCAGCTCCGATGAGGGCCTTGGTCAGGCCCGTAAAGGCACTGCTCGAGCCGATCTCATCACCGTTGTAGTAGATCTCGACGTCCTGGGCCGCCGCAGGGGCCAGGGCCATCGTGGTGAGGAGTACTGAGCCGATCATTCGTCCACCTGCCCATCACAGTCGTTGTCCTTGCCGTCGTCCAGAATCTCGGGGGCCCCCGGATTGATGTCCTCGTCCGTGTCGTCGCAGTCGTCCCCATTTTCCGTAAAGCCATCGCCGTCATCGTCGTCGCTGCGGGTGCCCTCGTCGACGCTGCCGTCGCAGTCGTTGTCCACCCCGTCCTCGGCCTCGGCGGCCGAGGGCTTCACCGAGGCATCGCTGTCATTGCAGTCGCCTTCGGCTTCGCTGAGGCCGTCTCCGTCATCATCCGCCAGGGTGGTGCCCTCATCGATCCGACCGTCGCAGTCGTTGTCGACATAGTCCTCGAGTTCCGGGGCGCCCGGCCAGGCGTCGCTGTAGTCATCGTCACAATCGCCGGCCCACCAGGCATAGCCATCGCCATCCGCGTCGTCGCTGCCCACGCCGTTGTCGATCGTCCCGTCACAGTCATCATCAATGCCGTTTTCGACCTCGCTGGAACCGGGGCTGACCGAGGGGTCGCTGTCGTTGCAGTCGCCGTCGGCCTCGCTGTAGGAATCCCCGTCGTCGTCGCCACCCCAGGTGCCCTCGTCAACCACCCCATCGCAATCCTGGTCGACCTCGTCCCAGTCCTCCTCCTGTGCGGGCCCGATTCGGGCATCGTTGTCGTTGCAGTCACCGGCACAGCTGGTGACCCCGTCCCCGTCCTCGTCATAGAGCTGCGCAGACCCCGCTTCGCAGTCATTGGCCCGAAGGGGAATCTCCCAGATCGGATTCAGGACATCATTCGTGGTGATGACCAGGGTGTCCACCAGCTTCTCCGAGGTATCCGAGGAAATACTCACGGTCTGAATGGCCTCGACCCCGCTGGCAACCTCCGCTCGAGAGGTCCCGGAGGAAAAGTGAGTGCCGGACAGAAGGGAAACCTCGTAGGCCAGGGACACCTCGCCAGCGCTGGCGATCGTGAGTTCAAGGGTGGAACTCTCGGTGTCCTCGACCATCCCGAAGTCCAGGACCAGCGGCCAGACCTGGGCCCCGGCGGAGCCTCCACGACCACGGAGTTCGACCTGGAGTTCGGATTCATCCGCATCGGAGACGATGGTCAGGATCGAACGATGAGGCCCCGGATAGGGTGGCGTGAACTGCAGGGCGACAAACGCAGTTCCAAAGGGCTCCAGGCTATCGGGAAACTCCAGAACCTCGAAGCCACCACCATCCAGCCACTGCACTGTGACGTTGCGGATATCGACTTCGGGGCCTTCCAGGTGGTCCAACTGGAGATTGAACTCCAGGGTCTCTTCCACCGCGACGATCCCGACATCCAACAGGTCCGGAGAGACGACCAACTCGCCTCGAATGGTACTCACCCCGACATCGGGGCCACAAGCCAGCAGCAGTGTCAGAAAGAGCATGGACACCTGCGATCTCTGGGGACAGACAAGTCTTAGCGCGACAAAGGGGACCTCTTCAAGGAGATTGACACCAAACGCACCAGGCCTGGTGACCCCTGGACAAATATCAGTGAGCGCCCAGGACCTCTTGCAGCCGGACCAGTTCCGAATGCATGGGCCCGTCCTGGGCTGACTCGAACTGGGCCAGAAGCCTCTGCACAGTGTGCCCTATGCGAGCCCGATCCTCACCCAGTTTCTGCAGCAAGGACTCGGCCCGCTCCGGAGATCGGGACGCCAGGGCCATCATTGCCAACAGCGTCTCCAGCCCCAGCAACTCCGACGGCGGGGGGTTCGCAAAGCGGGACAGCATGGTGTCGAAGACGACTGAATCGGCATCGGCAAGGCTCGCTGCCCATTGGAGTCCCGGGCCCTCGGGCCCGACGAGCCCGGCGATGAGATTGGCCCCTCCAGGCGCCGGTATGTGGGGTGCAGTGCACGAGGGGAGGACCCCGTTGTACCGTCGGACAAGGGCCAGAGCAGCCGCACAGCGTGGGGCGTCCATCCGGACATGGAACATGGCCAGTAGCCTGTCCAGGGAAGGATCACTTCCCGGCGGCGACCAGGGAATCACCGCCTCTCGGGACAGCAACGGTGGACTGTCCGGTGCCCATCCCCGATGTGCAAACAAGGCCCGCAGATAGGGGATACGGCCCAGCCGCTCCTGGGTATCGAGACCCAAGAAAGGCTCCTCGGTCCATTGTACGCTGCCAAGGACCGCCATCACGAGTCGCGCCAGGTGCAACCAACGCAGGTAGAACTCCGGCCCGGCCTGGCCCAGAACCTCCACCTCGCCCAACTGGTCGGCCAGCACTTCCGTCATGGCCTCAAAGGCCACCACCAGCGCATCCGGACCCCGGCGAAGCGCCAGGGAAAAGTCGAGGACTGCCCGCAATGCCGGGTCCCCGGAGTGCACCAACAGGGGCCCCATGATCGGCAGCTTGCCTGCACGGGCATCCGGAAGTGCGCAGGCCAACCGCAGAACAATGCTCGGCGGCGGCTCGAGTTCCCGGGCCCTCCGAAGACCCGCCCGAGCCCCGTCCAGGTCTCCTCGGAGCAAGAAGGGCTCGACCTCCTGGAGAATGTCCTGCCACTCCTCTGGCGTTGGCGGCGCAGGCTCATGGACACCCCCGGGAATGTTCCCAGCAGTCTCCAGCAGACCAGCAACAAGGGCCACGCGGGTTCGCACGAAGCCCCCGCTGGATTGCTCCAACCAGTAGCGGAAAAGCGGATCTACGAGGGTGTAGAGGCTGTTCCTTCCGCGAGTCTCCCGGCGCAGGATCCCGTCGTCCACCAGTCGGTTGCAGAGGACCGAGATGGCCGACGGACTGCGGCCCAGGTGTCGGGCCAACTCCGTGGGAGTGAGTGCCCGAGGTGCGTCACCAATCCGCTCCAGCACTCGCTGTGCCTGGGAGGACAGGCCCCGGAAACGCAGCCGATATTCAGGGGTCCAGTTGTTCAGCAAACGGGAGAGATGTTCACTGGACGCCTTGTCCGGGTTCGCCGCCACCTGCTGACTCAGGGCGACAAGGGTGCGGGGCACCCCGCCCGCCAATGCGACGAGGGCCAGGCGACGACCCTTTTGCCCCGAGTCCTCGGGCCCGGTCCGATCCAGGAGATCGTTGGCCTCAGTGGCATCCAGGGGCGTCAATGCCAGGACCTGGAACCGGTTGCGGAAGGGCTCAGTGGGGCTGGTGATCTCCTCGGGGACACTGTCTGCCGTGCCCACGATCCAGGTGTCCTTGCCCATGGCCTTCTTCAGGGCCTTGCGGCCATTGGCGCCCAGGCTGCGGAGTTGCCGGTCAAACCCATCGAACAACAGCAGGCGACGACCACCAAGCTCCGGACGACCCTCAGCTGTACCGGGCCAGAACTCCCAGCCCAGAGCATCCCCATCCACGGTGATGCGCTCCAGGAGTGCATCGAGGCTGCGGTGGCCAGGCAGGTCCTCAGAGACCCGGACAATCGGCACCTGGGCCTCACCAAAGTCCTCCTGGAGTCGAGCCGCCAGCACGCCGAGCAGATGGGTCCGACCGCAACCGGGCGGACCATGCAGGAGCACGCCCTTGACCTTGTCTCCCGCCAGGAATCCCCGGGCGGTCTCCAACAAGGTGTCCAGGACCTCCTTTCGCCCCACGTGACGCCATAGAAGGCTGTCCGAAGGCTCTCTCCAGCAGGTGTTCAACTCGGCCATGACGGAGGCGTAACGCTGGAAAGCGACTACCTCCAACGAAGATGTTGGCCACGACTCAGGGAATGACAATCACCCGGTATGAACGCTCGATCTCCCCCGTGATTTCCAGGGTCACGCCAGCCACAGTGACACTGCCACTGGTCAACTCCACGGTCTCCTCTTCAGCACCAGTCGGACTGCCACTGGGGGCATACACCGTGCCATCAGCCTCGATGAAGGGGCCACCGCCTCCAAAAAGCCAGACCACCCGTTCATGGTCGACGTCGGCCAGGTCAGTGATGCCCTCCACCGTGCTTTCCCCCAAGGTGTCGGGAATCTCCGAAAAGGTCGGCACGGTGGTTCCTGTCGCAACAAATACGGGGATTTCATCCAAGGCGGCATCAAACCAACCGCTTGTGGCCGATTCCTGGGTCCACCAGTCATACCAATCGACCTCGTTGGGAAGATCGACCTGTCTCCCGGAAACCCCCTGTTCCAGGACCGGGGCCACCAGCATCCCCGCCCCGAGAAGCCAGGCATCGCTCCGATCCCATTCCACGTCGTAGACGAATCCCAGAGGCAACAGCATTGGCGTCCCCTCCCTGCTGGCCTGGGCGGCCAGTCCATAGCGGTAGGGCCACAAACGGGTGTGCTCCCGGGTCACCTTGCCCCAGAAGGCCAGGGTCTCCTCGTTGGTGTCGAACTGGTGGTTGTCACTCTCGAAGGCCCCGTGGTGGGTGCGCATGACTGGCGAGAACGCCCCCAGTGCCGCCCATCGGAACCAGAGTTCCTGGTCCGATGGGTCATTGCCCACGGACTGGTAGCCAGCGATGTCATGGGTGTAGACCGTCACGCCGCTCGCCGAGAGCCCCAGGCCCAGGGGGAGGATGGTCGGCAGACCGTCGTCGACATCAAAACTGGTTCGCTGGTCCCCGGCCCACACGATCGGAGCCAGCCCCTGGGTTCCCAGCCATCCTGACCGGGCAAAGAAGCTGGCATCGCGGCCCTCTTGGGCGGCGCGATTGGTCTCCTGCCAGAGGCGTGGGTAGTCGTTGTGCACTTGGAGCGCATCTGCGCCACTGGCCAGGATGGCATCCGTGGGAAGCCACTCGGCGTAGTCGGCCATCCAACCATCAAACCCCAGGTCCAACGCGGCCTGAAGACGGGAGACGGCAAAATCGCGGCCCTCTTCGAAGGTCAGGTCTAGCATCGAGAACTGCTGAAAGGTCGGCCCGTTGAAGGTGTAGGGATCCCCCTCGTCGGTCTCGATGATCACGCCCGCCTCCAGGGCCTCCTCCCAGGTGACGGTGTCCTCTTCCAGGAAAGGCGCAAAATAGGCAAACCACTTGAAACCCTGGTCCTCCAGCTCCTGGGCCAGGGTTTCTGCCTCCGGGTACAGGGTCTCGTCGACAAACCACTCCCCGGTGAGGTGGTACCCCAGGGCGTTTTCCTCGCCCCCCTTCCAGTCCTCCGTCCAGATCACCGACGAGGGCGCACCTGCGGCGCGGATGGTCTCCGCGACCTCTCGCACCCGGTCCTCTCCCCGGATGGCATCGTTCCAGGGGGCGAAGGCCCAGGCCGGCGGCAGGGTGGGCAGACCGAAGACATCCCGATTGACGTGCTCGATCACCTCCAGGGGCCCCTCTCCAGAAGTGAGGGTGAAGCGGGTGTAGCCCTCATCCCACGTCGTCACACGGAAGCGCTCGGGGTCCGATCGGCACAGGTCCACCTCCACCCGGGCCGGGGTCAGGGCGACCAGGGCATGGGCCTGCTGGGGCCGCAGGAGCAGGGGCACCGGGTAGGAAGAACTGTGCCTTGTTCCCGTCAGGAACCAGTCATCCGGGTAGCTGTCCTGGTCCGACTTGCCGATTCCCGGCTCACTCACCCAGAGGGCAAAGGCCTCTCCCACGTGGTCCACATCAAAGGCATGGGCCCCCAGGCCCAGAAAGTGGTCCTCTCCATCACAGTCCGCCTCCAGGGCCAACCGATTGCCGCCGGCAACCGGGCTGAAGTCCATGGCCAGGGTGTCGTCGTTCGGGCTGACCAGGGTCAGGTCACCCAGTGCCAGCCCATCCCGGTCCTCCAGGGACAACAGCACCGCCCCGCCTCCAAGGCTGACGATCCGATCCACCGAGGCTGAACCACGCAGGTTTTCATCGATCTCGGTGAACTTGTAGGACCCCACTGAGAACTCGATCTCGCTCTCCCCAGACCCCTTGTAGAAGCGGAGATTCGAGAGTCCATCACCGCGAACTCTATGGGTTATTGAGATCTGAGCACTCTTCTTGTCGACATCGACCTCGTAGCCACCCACGGTAAAGGTCTCCGAGCCACAGGCCGCCAGAAGCAGGAGTGTCATCGGCAGGCTCTATCTCGTGCCGGATATCGTCGGGGAATGTCGTCCTTGTTGGTCTTGTCGCTGATTGCCTGCACCGGAAATACCGGAAATGTAGACACCGGATCTGGAGGGCTCCTGCTGAGCGGCCTGGACATCGTGCCAATCGAAGCCAATCCGCTGGCCTGCTGGCTGACCTGGGAGACCAACGAACCCACGGACAGCCACGTGGAGTTCCAGACCGCTGACACCCCTCGTTACCGGGTGGGTCACTCGGGCCTGACCACGAACCACAAGGTTCTGGTTTTTGGCATGCGGGCAGGGTTCCCCTACGAGCTGGAGGCCGTGAGCGAGACCCTGTCCGGGGACCGGGTTCGGAGCACACCCGCCATCTACACACCCGGCCCCCTCCCGAATCACGTGCCCAGGGCGGAAATTCTGGTTCACGAGTCCGAGATTTTCCGGGATGGATGGACCCTATTCGACAATTACCGCTACGGCGTGAGCGCTCCCAACACCGCGGTGGTGGTGGACATGGATGGCTACCCGGTCTGGGTTCACAGCTTCGATGTGGGGGATGACATCGGGGCCATGGATGTCCGGCTCACCGAAGCCGGCACAGTGTTGCTGGGCGCTTCTGTGCCGCAAGGCCACCAGCCACGAGAGGTGGACCTGGCCGGGGAGATTCTCTGGGAAGGGCCTGTCCAGCCCGGGTTCGACGACGACGACTTTATGCACCACAGCATGGCCTTCCTGGAAGACGACACGGTCCTCACCCTGGTGAAGGCCTTCGTGGATGGCACCCGGGGTGACCGGATCGTGATCTACGAGCGTGATGGCTCCGAGGTCTGGTCCTGGAACACTTTCGACCACCTGGAGGTCGACTGGATCGAGGACTGGACCCACGCCAATTCTGTGACAACTCGAGGAGACGACCTCTACCTGTCCATCCGCAACCTGAGCGAGATCGTCAAGCTCTCACGCAGCACCGGTGAGATCGAGTACCGCCTGAGTGAGGAAGGAGGATTCTCCATCAATGACGGGTGGTTCGAAAAGCAGCATGCCCCCGATGTGCTCGGCGACGACCACCTGTTGATCTTCGACAATGGGACCACTCGAAAGACCACCCGGGTCATCGAGGTGGTCATCGACCCGGACCTCCAGGAGGCCGAGATCGTCTGGGAGTGGCCAGAGGAGTCGGAGGATGCCTGGTACACCGGCTACTGGGGTGACGCGGATCGGCTGGACAATGGCAACACGCTCATTGCCGCCGGAGCGAGCCACGTCAACCGGATGACCGAGGTGACCCCGGACGGCACCATTGCCTGGCAGGCCCAATGGCCCACTGAAGGCGACCTGATCGTCGGCTTCTACCGGGCAGAGCGCATCGACCTGCCCGGTCTCGAGGTCCTGCCCGAGTAGCGGTCTGATCGTCCGGTTCAGCCCCGCAGGAGAACCTCAAGGCCTCGATGTCGTGCGCTTCCAGAACAGGGGGACTGAGACCACCACCCCGACGCTGGACTGTACGGCGAAGCGATAGTCCAGCTTCCAGGAATAGGGGGCCCAGAAGACCTGCTCTGCCCGCATCCCCACGCGCCACCCCCGACCAGGGTGCTGCCAGCCGACCTCGATGCCCAATGGAATCCTTGCCACGAGCCCCCAGTTGGTGAGGTCCTCTTCCTGAAGCCCGCTCCACATGGCCCCAGGTGCCAGGGCCTGAAGTCCCACGCCCCCCCGAATGCCAGCATAGGCACCCCTCCAGGTGTGCCAGTGTCGCGCCACAGCGGTCGTGACATGGGCCCCAGAACCAAAATGAGTATCGGTAAAGCCACCGACCTCGGTGCTCCAAGTCAGCACGCTGAGTTCCCTGCGTTGGAGGATCCACTCCAATTCCAGGGAAGCGCCCGGATTCACCTCTCGTGGCGTCCAGCCAAGCGCCCCCGTGCTGCTGGACAGAGTGAGGCGGTCGGGGGCTGGCGTCGCCGCGAACGCCACAGGGATGATCCCCGGCCCCCCAAAGCAGAGCAGAACAACTAGCGCACAGATCATCGTCATCTGAATCCTTGGACACCGGACCGCGGCAAAAGCGAAACCGATGACTCCTGGACGCGCGAGATGGGTCCTGGATTCAAGAGAAGTTGAGACAGCCCCTCAGAGAGGAAAGGAACGCTCAGGCCGTCAGGCATCCAGCATAGAGTCTG
>CAZMNK010000183.1:0-10158 GCA_964567625.1 uncultured Enterobacterales bacterium
TTGGATGTGTCATCACCCTAAAAACGGGTATGTACGAGCCGGGCCAGGTGCTCCAGTGGGCAGCGGAGGCCGTCGAGGAGTGGTCCACCGGCCAGGACCTCACGGCCTACCGGTGGCTGGATGCACTCGTCGAGGTGGTCGATCGGGACAGGCCCGGTCTGGAGGACGAACTCTGCGACTCGGTCCAGAATCGATTTGCAGAGGTCTGGACAGTGGCCCAGTGTCCCTGACCCTGGCCCTATGGCTCGCCCTGGTGGCGCCCGCCCAGGCCACGGATGTGGGGGCTGGTCTGACCATGGCTGGCGTGCGCAGTTCCAATGGCCACAGGCCCTTGCATCGGGGAATGGCGGCATGGGGGCGCTTTCCCACCGAGCGCATCTTCGACCTGGAGGCAGAGCTGGTCTGGGTCACCGCCAAGGAGGACTTCCTGGACGAACGAATCCGCACCCACCTGTTCCGTCCCTCGCTGGGTCTCTCCTGGTCCACTGGGACCCGTCGGGCCCAGGTTTCGGCCGGCGTTGGACTCTGCCTCAACCTCTACACCGGGGGCCTGGATTCCCTGGTGGTGCAGCTACGACCGGGACTTCGGGCCCGTATTGGGGTCGATGTTCCCGTTCGAGGGAACTGGCAACTGCGCTGGCACTACGGCATGACCACCCGTGGGTTCAGCGCCGACGTGGAGACCGGACTCGGTCTGGGGAGGGTGTTGTGAGGCGGGGTGTGATGCTCCTCGTCGGGGTGATGGGGGTCTCCGGTTGCAGCACCAGTGCACTGGTTGACGGGGCTCGGACCCTGGAGCCGGGCCAGAAGGCGGTGGGGCTGGGCATGTCTCTTCAACGAGGAACCACCACGACTTCCGATGGCCTGGGGATACCACTTCCCCAGGTCGAGCTGGGTCTTCGGTGGGGTGTGGCACCGGATCTGGACATCGGGCTCAAGCTGTACATGTGGGGGCTCTACACGGATGCCCGCTACCGCTTTGCCCGGTACGGTGCCTGGGATCTGGCCATCGCGCCTGGGGTCGGCGGCTTCTGGTTCGCCCTGCCTGGCTACCAGGGTGGCGTCATGGACCTGCACGTTCCCCTGCGTGCTCAGAGAGACCTGGGGCCACAGTCGGCCTGGAGTTGGACCCTGGAAGGGGGAACCATCGTGCGAGAGACCTTTGGCCGGGTCAAGTCCGATGGTTTCATCGGAGACTTCGGACAACTCGAGCTCCTGGTCGGGGGTGGCACGAGGCTGGAGCGATGGGGGGACCGGGGATTCTGGGGAGTGAGCTTCACCACCCATCTTCAGCCCTGGTGGGGGCGTTCTCCCTCCTGGGCTCTGGGGCTCGACTTTGGCATGCGCCGCCGCCTGGATGCCCGTCCATGAATTGATGCATCACCGCTACGAATCTGGGAATATGGCTCCCAGTTCCTGGCGGGGGTCATCAAAATAAGTGAATAAAAACAAATAGTTATGGATTGGCACGTCCCTTGCCTCTGTGTAGAGCGACCGCACTGTTGCGGCAATCTGCTCGGAGGACCTCATGTCCCTGTTTTCACTCATTGCACTCGCTCTCATCGCTTGCGGAGACAACTCGGATGCCCAGGTCCGCTCGGACGTTCGGGCGAAGCCGGCGCCCCAGCCAATCGCCTCCAGGATGGCACCCGCGGCCCCGGTCCGGGACCCCATCCCCCGGGAAGAGATCCAGCAGGCACCCACCCCCAAGGTCGGCGAGACCCCCGACGAAGAGGGTTTTGCCGCCAGCCCTCCCGAGAACATCGAGGAGGAGGAGGCGATTCTTGAGATCGAGGTTCGTCCTGGCGAGTCCCTGGTTCTCATCGCTGACTGGTCTGGCCTGACCGTGGAGCAGATCGCCGAGGCCAATGGCTTCCACCCCGCAGCCACCCTGTACCCGGGGCAACTCCTGGACCTCGATGTCGACATCGAGACCTTTGCAGAGATGCAGGACGCTCGGGAGCGCTCCGAGGACGCTCGACTTGATCGCTTCCTGTCCCGGAGAGGCAGCCTGGTGGGCGTGACCTCACACACGGTGGGCACCGGGGAGACCGCCTGGCAGATCGCCCGGGAACACGGGACGTTGCCCCTGTGGGTGCTGGCCTCGTTCAACCGGGGTGTGAACCTGGATCGACTGAAGATCGGTCAGGACCTGAACCTCCCGATGTTGGGAGACTCGGTGGTCAGTCACGACGAGGTTCTTGAGGACATCGAGGGCGTGGTCGAGGCACCCGAGGCATCCGGGTCCGGTTCGGAAGTCGCCCGGGATTCGAAGATCTCTACGAACCCCTGACTCAATCCAGTTTCAAGTGCCCCTCTTCTTGTATTAGAAGAGGGGTGCAATGATCTTCGCCTGGCTGTTTTCGACCTCCCTGCTTGCGGGGGGATTTCCGGACATCTCCGAGGCACCAGAGATCGTCCAGGCCGACTACTACCAACTCAGCGAGGAGTTGGAGAGTCTCGCAGGTCGGCAGGCCTGGGGCGGCGCATCCAGACGCTTTACCGAGTTGGTCGCCCTGGGACTTCCTCTGACCTACGACCACTGGCTGGCGGGGGCCATGGCCGCTCGCAACATGGGCGACACCCAGTCGGCCTACGAACGCCTGACCGAGGCCGCCAAACTCGAGGGCAACCACGAGGTCGTGGATTGGCTCTGGTCGCTGGACAAGGAATATGGGCGTGTGACCCTGCGGTCCGAGATCAAGAAGCCCGTGTTGACGACGGGCCAGATGCCGATGTTGCCTGACCAGCGGGCGGCGGTGCACCGGGCTCAGCTGTTGGTGTCCTCGTCCGGCGAGTTTCAGGGCATGCTTCCCGCCGGGCACTACGTCCTCTCTGGCCATGAATTCGTGGTGAGTCCCGGTCCCAAGGCCGTCGAGATCATCGTCACGAAGGTGGAGATCACCCAGCGCATGGTCTTGGTGGCGGACGTCGAGGACTGAGTCTCCTGGACTTTTCGTCCAGGCGAGGTCTGACGTGCAGGCGGCCCGGTGAATATTCTCCACGTCGCTGACAGGCTTTCCCTCCGGGGCGGGGCCGATCTCCACTTGCGGGACCTGTTGAAGCACCAGGCCCAGTCCGGGCCGGTGACCCTGGTCGTGGGTCGGGTAGCGGCTGGGGCGAGTGTTCCACCGGGCGTGGCTCTCCACCGTTGCCGAGCCCTTGCCAGTCCGATCGCCAGTGGGCGTGGTCTGGCGAGGCTGGCCCCCTTGTTGGATCGGGCAGAGGTCGTGCACGTTCACAACCTGATGAACCCCACAGCCCTGGCAAGAGTGGTCGCAACGGGTCGCTCGGTGGTCACGGTCCAGGACCACCGTGTCTTCTGTCCCGGGCCAGGGCGAACCCTGCCGGATGGACGGTCCTGTGACCGCCAGGCGTCTCTGGAGGTCTGTGAGGCCTGCCTGCCGGATCTTGCCTACCGGGAGCGCACGCTGGCCTTGACCGAGGCTCGGCGTCTCGCCCTACAGGGTGCCCGGTTGGTGGTCTTGTCCCGCTACATGGCCGACGAGTTGCGGGATGCCGGACTGGGTGAGGCTGTGGTGATTCCGCCTCCGGTCCGGGCTGCAGGCGAACCTTCTTCGGTGGGAGACCACTACCTCTTGGGGGGGCGCCTGGTGAACCACAAGGGCGTCATGGCGGCCTGGCAGGCCTGGTCCGATGCCGGTCGCCCGCAACCCCTTCGGGTCTGTGGAGAGGGTTCGCTCGCCGGTTCACTGGAGGGCGCGGAAAACCTGGGCTGGCTTGAGCGCGACGCCTGGCGGTCATCGCTCCGCAGGGCTCGGGCCCTGATCCTGACCCCAAGCTGGCAGGAGCCCTTTGGCATTGCAGGGCTGGAGGCCCTGAGCGAAGGCACGCCGGTCGTGGGGTGGTGCACTGGAGGAATGGCGGACTGGGAAGGCAGTGGTCTGCTCAGGGTACCGGTGGGTGACACCGCCGGGCTGTCATCGCTGCTGGCACAACTGTCCTTGGACGACGAACAGGTTCGCCTGGCCGGGCATGCCGGTTGGAAGAGGGTCAGTCTTCGTCCATCCGTGGAGTCGCTTCACACCCGGTTGGAAGCGGTCTACACCTCGGTTGTCCGTCCATAGCCGACGGTGGCAAGCAGCCGCCGGATCTCCTGGCGGTGTTTTTCGATCTCTTCCTGGAGAACGTCGTCCCCCTTCAGTCGGGCCTGGTGCTTGCGGAAGGCGAGGCGTGTGGCGCTCGCCACATAGGCCTGGAGGTCCATGCCCTGGGGGAGCCATCCCCGTCGGATTCGCCCCAGGTACGAGCAGAGGTGTGGGAGGTGCGCGGGGGGCAACAGACCCGCTGCCACCTCTTCCCCCAACTCCTTGCGGAGCATCCTTCGTTCCTGGAACAGGCACAACTGAAAGACCCCGAACAGGGCCAGGAACTCCATGGGGAAGAGAACGAGGTTCACCGCTGCCAGCATCCCGCCGCTGTTGGCACTGACGTCCAAGGCCAGCAGTCCGTTCCACAGGGCGTGGATTCCGACAGCTGCCAGCATCCCCAGTGGAATGGCCTTGAGCATGGCCCTCTTCCCCCGGAAGCGGGCCCAGCCGAGGCTGGCGCCGACAATCGAACTCGCCGAGGCGTGCATCAGAGCGGAGTACAGGGTGCGGACGGCCACAGTGGTGGCCCAGGCTGCGACATCGCCCTGGTGGGCCACCTGCAGGAAGTACAGGAGGTTCTCGGTCATCCCGAAGCCCAGACCGGTCGCAGCCCCGTAGACAAAGCCATCGGTCGTGTTGTCGAAGTGGGGAGACAGGACCACGATCGCCAGCACCAGGGCCTTGGTGGGCTCTTCGATGAGCGGGGCTATCAGGACCGTGCTGGCCAGGGTCAACTGTTCCGGGGACAGGATGCCTGTCAGGCTCTGGATCGTGTAGACCGAGCCCACGATCGCCAGGGCCGTTCCTCCGACGGCACCCCAGAGAAAGGTGCCGACCACCAACCAGATGGGCTCACGGTCATAGCGGTCCAGCCACCACATCACGCCCAAGAAGCCCAGGAGGGGGACAATGGCAAAAAAAGCGGAGAACAGGGTCAGTGCGGTGTGCATGGTCTCGGCGGCGAGGGTAGCCGAGCGGCAGCGCTTTACAGGGCGTCACCCCTGATCTCGACAGGGTGGAGCCGCCCTCGGGGCGGCTGTCTTCCTCAGGTGTCCTCCGAGGTGTCGATGGTGTCCATCGCGTCAGAACTGTGCCACCGCTCGCCGCTGGCTACCTGCTCGATCCGCGCAAGCCTGTCGGACAGGTCTCGCAGACGGTCCCCAACGTTGTCCACAAAGGACAGGCAGAGCCGGGCCCCCATCTCTGGCTTCTGTTTCAGGATGTGGTGGAAGTCCTCGCGGGAGAGTTGGTAGAGCAGGGAAGGCACCATGGCGCGGACCGAGGCCGAGCGCGGGATGGGGCGGGCCAGCGCCAGCTCCCCAAAGACCCCTCCCGGGCCGACGTCGGTGAGTCGCGTTCTTCCTCGGCTGATGCGCATGAGGCCGTCGATCACGATGAAGAAGTGGGAGCCTGGATCTCCCTCCTGGAAGAGCAATTCCCCGGCCTGTACGCGCTTCTGTTCCAGGAAGGGCGCAAGGATCAGGCGTTCTGTCTCGCTGAGCGCCTTGAACAGGAACACGGACTGAAGCAGGGTGGCCAGTTCGTCCACGGACTGGGCGTCGCGCTCCGTGCCGACCTGGAATGCCACCACGCTGATGTTGTCCGGGCCCCCAGCCTGGTTGGCCAGGTCCACCAACCGTCTTGTCGCGTCGTCCAGGGAGCGACCGGCCAGCTCGACTGCGATGCGCTCTTCGCTGACCAGGTTGGACAGTCCGTCCGAGCACAACATCACGACGTCTCCGTCCGCCAGCGCCACCTCGGCAGTGTCCACGTCCAACCGGGCGCCCACGCCGACAGCCTGGTACAGCATGCTGCGTTCCCTGGAGGTTTCGACCTCATCCTCGGAGATCTCTCCCCTGCGGAATCGCAACATGGCCAGGCTGTGGTCTTCCGTCAGTCTTCGCAGGCGACCACCCCTCAGCAGGTATGCCCGGCTGTCCCCTACATGGGCGATGTAGGCATTTTCGCCGGCGACAAGGGCGCTCACGAGGGTTGTGGCCATGCCCGTCTGTCCCCGACTGCCCGCCTCGCTCTGGACCTCATGGTGGGCCCTCAGGAAGCTTGCCTCCAGCAGCCGGGTCAACTGCATCCGGTTGTGGCGTGAACTGGCCTCCTCTACTCGAGTGGCCTGGGCATGCAGCATCTTGGCGTCGGCGGTGAGAACCTCGACCGCGACCGCCGAGGCCACTTCACCGGCGGCTTCTCCACCCACGCCGTCGGCGACAGCGAACAAGTTGACCTCCTGCAGTTGCAGGATGCTGTCCTCATTGACCTTTCGTCGCTTGCCCAGGTCCGTCAGGGCGGCGGATTCGAGGATGCGCATGGCCTGGATCCTACACGCCTCGGTGGTACCAGCGGGCCAGCGTTTTCGCAGGAACCCCCAGTCGATAGAGCAGGGGAAAGGTGTTCAGCATCAGACCATGGCGGAACATGGATCGCTCAAAGGTGCGAGCAGAGACCACAACCTGGTGGGGAAGAACCACAATTCTGCCCAGACGTTCCAATCTTCGAGAGAGTTCCAGGTCCTCCATGAGGGGTTGATCGGGGTACCCGCCGATGGCTTCAAAAGTGGCTCGCCGGGTGAAGACGGCCTGGTCGCCATAAGGCAAGCGTGCCACCCTGGCGCGGACATCAGCGAGGCCCAGGAGCAGGCGAAACCAGGGGGGATGGGGCCGTTCGGGCACGTGGTGGACGCGAAAGCACCCGGCAGCGACTCCCCCTTGCGCCAGTGTGGGCCCTACATGCTCCAGGGCACCAGGCGGCAGGAAGGTGTCGGCATGGAGGAAGAGCAGGATATCGCCGGTCGCCGCCCGGGCCCCGGCATTGAGTTGAAGGCCTCGTCCCCGTGGGGCATTCACGACCTGTGCGCCCCGTGCCCTTGCCCGGGCCACTGTTCCATCCTGGCTCCCCCCGTCCGCCACGATGACCTCGGTGCCTGTGCCTACTGCGTCCAGGCACCGGTCCAGCCAGGTCTCCTCGTTCAAGGTGGGTACGACGATGGAAATGCGCACGGATTCAACCCGAGTAGGGGGTCGGCGATCACGGGAAGAGTGGGCAGGCCCTGTCAGATCTCCAGTGAGGCCCAGGCGCCTTTCCGGACCCACCACCACTTGAGCAGAGCCTTGAGGATCGTGGTTCCATTGATGGCCCACCAGATGCCGGGTGCAGCCATGCCCAGGGGGAAAGCGAGGATCCAGGCAAGAGGAATGCGAAGAGCGTTCAGGGGAAAGGAGGCCCAGAAGACGGTCCGGGTGTCTCCGGCGCCGGAGAGCACGCCTTCCGCCAGGGCCTCCCAGGCCACGAAGATCTGGGACCAGGCGATCACCAGTGTGTAGGTGGTGGCGTGGGCGTGGACCACGGCGTCCTGGGTAAAGAACGCTGTCAGGGGCCCTCCGGCAAACCAGAAGACCCCCCAGGCAAACAGACCGAGTCCCGTGGACAGCGGAAGTGCGAGCCGCACAGTGGCCCAGGCCCGGTCCGGTCGGTTGGCACCCAGATTGCGCCCCACCAGGCTGCCCACCGCCAGCGAAACCCCGTGAAACGCGGGCCAGGTGAACCCCTCCAGGGCGCTGAAGCCGATGCCCAGGGCGGCGTTGACCTCGGGTCCCAGGGGCGAGATCGACGTCTTGAGCAGGGCCCAGTAGACCAGGGTGTAGGTGGCCACGCCGAGGGCTGCTGGCCACCCGATGCGCAGTACTCGGCGGAGGGGACCTCCGAGGCGGATCTCCGAGAGCGTCAGACCGGTATGCCGGAAGAGCAACCAGAGGCCGATGCTGGTCGTGGCGGCCCGGGACAGGTTGCTGGCGAGGGCGGCGCCCGCAATGCCCCATCCGAAATGGTTGATGAACAACGGCGTGAGCACCATGTTCAGAGCCAGGGAGACGGCGTGCAACATCATGGGGAGTCGGGAGTTGCCGAGGGAGATGAAGCACTGGTCCACCAGGGGTGTGAGGGCCAGGGGCAGAATCGTCCAGGACAGCACCTTCAGATAGGTCGTGAACTCAGCCGCAATCTCTCCTTCCAGTCCGATGGACCAGGCGACGCCCTGGGCCCCCAGCACGCCGGCTGCTGTGCACAGGACCGCGACGCTGAGCGTTCCGCCGACGCTGGCACCGAGCACCCGCCGCACTGCGTCCGGATCCCGGGCCCCGACAGCCCTCGCCACCAGTGGCCCGGCCCCGGCGGACACGAGCACAAAGCAGGCGTAGAAGAGGATCACCACAAAAGTCGAGGCGCCGATCGCGCCCTGTGCCTCGGTGCTGACCCCCTGGATCCAGTACTGGTCCACCGCCCGAAATGCATTGGTCAGCACGGCGAAGATGGCACTGGGGATGGCGAGCCTGAGCACCTCCCCCGTGGTCAGCGGCGGAAGGGCAGGGGCCGCGTTCGGGCTCGAGCCAGCCACGCTATCGCTCTATCCTGAGAACCGGGGCCCGGTGGTAGCCTCGGCTGGCTGGTTCCTCCTCATCTGAGAGAAGAACCTCGCAGGCCCACGGCTGTTGCCCGACCGTCCCCACACCACCGATGCCCTTGCTGCGGCCGCAATGGCTCTCAGCCTGCTTTTTCTCTCCGCCATGATCGGAGCGAGTCTGGCTGGTTTGAGCCTGGGGGTCGATCCCGCGCTGGTGGATCTGAACGAGGATCCGGTTTTCGAGCAGGCCCTCTACGCCTGGTCTCTCCCCCTGCAGGCGATCTTGATCCTGGCGCTGGTCTGGACCCTGTTGGCTCGTCTCAAGTCCCCTCCGGCCCAGGTACTCGGGCTGACCCGGGCCCGGAATTGGTGGGCCGTCCTGTTGGTGTTGCCGGTCGGTCTCTGCTCGGACAGGGCCGTGGCCCTGTTGCGGCAACTCGTGCCGGATGCTGAACTCGGCACTCTGGGAGACCTCGCCCGCCTGGCTGGCGCGGAAGGCCCCCTGGGCCTGGCGCTGATCACGGGGCTGGTGCTGTGGGGACCACTGTCCGAGGAGGTGCTGTTTCGCGGTTTCGTGTTCCGAGGACTCCAGCGGGATCGCGGGACCCTGTCCGCGATCGGCTTCTCCGCCCTGTTGTTCGGGCTCTTCCATCTGGATCCTTTTCATGCCGTGGGCGCCGGGGTCCTTGGGCTTTACCTGGGCTGGCTGCGGGTGGTCTGTGGCAGCCTTGTGCCGGTGGTGCTTGCCCATGTCCTGAACAATGGCGTGTGGATGGCACTTGTCCGCTCGGGGTATCCGGAACCAGTGGTGCCATGGTGGGTGGACTGCGCTGGGCTGACCGTGTGGCTGGCCGCGGTCTGGCTCACCCGAGATGCACTCCGCTGACTGGAGGCGTCCGCCGGGGAAATCCGCCGGGGATTGGCAGTCTGTCGCGGGGTGTGACAAGGTCTTGATCTGGCGACCCCATGATTCGATTGTTCCTCGCGCTCTGCTGGCTGACGCAACCTGTCCAGGCGGCCTGTGAGGAGGAGGGCGCCCAGGCCTTGCTCACAGCGCTGAATTCCGCCGAGAAGGCGCACGCTGAGCTGGACATTTCTGCCCTGCAAGCGGGGGCTCAGGCCGCGGTGGTTGCTGTGGGCTGTGCCGACGCCATCATTTCGGTGGACGATGCCGCCCGTCTGCATCGCGTGGTGGGTCTGGAGGCCTTCACCCAGCAGGAGCGGGAAGTGGCGACCAGGGCATTTGCCGCGGCCCGGTCGGCGGACCCGTCCTATGACTTTCCGCTGGGACTCGTGCCGGAGGGGCACCCGCTGCGCACCTACTACGGGGCCCTGCCCCTGGATGCGGGCAGTTCCCAGCCCATCCAGGCTCCCGTGGAACACGACTGGGTCCTGGATGGCATGTCCGCCCGCCTGCGGCCATTGAGCTGGCCCACGCTGGCACAACTGGTCGGCCCGACCGGGGGGATCATCTCCACCCACTACCTCTGGCCCGAGGACGCCTGGCCCGAGGCCCTTTCACAGGACGCAGGCGCTGTCCCGGGAAGCTCCTCCGACACCCAGGCCACGGCGATGCCCGGGACGGATTCCGAGACCAGGCCACCCGGCAAGCGCAATGTGCGCAAGCCCCTGCTG
>CAZMNK010000184.1:0-10077 GCA_964567625.1 uncultured Enterobacterales bacterium
ACCATCCCACCTGGCAACTGCTCCAGGGCCTCTCGATCACCGGGCTCTTCCAGATGGCAGGCATCTCCAACTGGCTGTTGGTGACAACCTCACCCGAGCCCGGTGTCTTCGAACTGGACCTGCGGCTGTAGTCCTCGGCTGAGGGGTCTTTGCGCTCAGTAGTGGCGCTTGAGGATGTACCAGCCAAAGGCCCGGAGCATCACCTTGGACAGGCTGTCCTCCACCAGGGGGTCCAGGGCCTTCCAGGCATTCTCGACCAGGCCTTCCGCCTGTTCGACACACTCCTCGATGGCACCGACCTCCTCCAGTTGTTCAATGACCCGGTACACCACCTCTTCGTCACTGGGGCGGTAGGCCAGGGTCTCGGCCAGCGCACGCCGATCGGTGGGTGAGAGCACACGAAGGGCCTTGACCACCGGCAGCGAGATCTTGCCCTGGTGAATGTCCTCCCCCCGCTGCTTGAGATCGCCCTTGAAGCCGCGCAGATTCAGGACATCGTCCACGATCTGGAAGGCCAGCCCCAGGGACTCGAAATACCGCCCCACTCCCTCGATCTGCGCTTCACTGCCCTTGCCGACAATGGCGCCCATACGAGCCAGTGCTGCGGCCGGAGCCGCCGTCTTCAGACGATGGATGGCCAACACGCGCTTCTCGAGCAGTTCGATCCGCCCATCCTCCACAGCGGCGGCAAAGGCCTCACCCGGTCCCAACAGGTCCAGGGCCTGGCCGGCATGTCCGGCCCGCAGGCCTTCGAAGTAGAGCTCGTAGATGCGAACCGTCTCGGCGTGGCTCATCTCCGGAATCTGGAGCAGCTGTTGGCCGATAAAGTAGGCCGCTGTCCCCGAATTGATGGCCAGGGCATCGCCATAGATCACATGGCAGGACGGCCCTCCTCGGCGCCAGTCGGATCGGTCCTGGACGTCATCCACGATCAGCGACCCCACGTGCATGAGTTCGGGCATCGCGAGCCACTGCACATAGCCCCGACTGTCGCCCCCCACGATGTCGCAACAGGCCAGGGCTGCATAGGAACGCCAGGCCTTTCCTCCCCGATCCGAGATCTCCCGAATGGGCTTGAGATACCCCTCCACCAACTGGTCGGAGTCCACACCGTCCATGTAGTGGTCCCTGTCCTCCCCGGCGACGAGGTCCTGGAGGGCCTTTTGGGAGGGCTGCTTGATCGGGAGGACCTGTCGGAGGGAGCGACGGACCTCTCGAGACACGGACTGAAAAAAGGCTTCCAGGGTATCGGTGGAAAAGTAGCCACTGCGCTCGACATAGGCGACGCCGGACAGTCGTTGTGACCCACGGGTCCCTTGAACCTCACAACGCCCCTCCCAGAAGGCCGGTTTGGAGATGAGGGTCACGAGTTCCTGGTCCGCGAAGCAGGCCTCGATCCGCAACTCCAGGTCCGCTCCTGGCACGGTGAGCGACCAGCCCAGGGGGTACCGGTTGAAGGTTCGGGCACTGGTCCAGTCCGCGGTATCCGGAACCAGGGAGATGTCCTGGAAGCGCTGAATCGCCCCGTCCTTGCCCACCAGCACGGCACAGGCATCCACCGGGGCCTTCCCCGCCAGGTCCTCCATGACGTAGGCCGTGAGCTGGGTGCCATCCGAGAACTGAACCGCGAGCCAATTCCAGGCCATGTCGTCGTTGGCGACCACCTGGGGGAGTCCGTCCTCACCAAGAACGTCCTGCTGCTGGGAGATGGCATCGCCGTCCAGGACGGAGTGCCCACCGAACTCGTGGTCGTACCAACCCGTTCCCTTGCGAACCCCCAACCGTCGGCCTTCCAGCCAGACGTGGCCACTGACCTCGCAGTGGGGCAGGAAGTAGTAGAACATGTCCTCGCCGGCACGGCCCTTGACGACCCCGTTTGCACCATGGCGAACCGCCAAGCAGCGGGGAGTAAAGGTCAGGTCGCAGGCGGACCCCTCGGGGCCGTCACTCAACTCCAGCCGGTAGCGTCCGTCATCGAGCTTCCAGAAGCGGTTTCCTCCGAAATCCAGGTCCAGCTTGGACCGGCTGACCAGGACCGGGGTCTTGAAGAACCGGTCCGGCAAGGGCACATTGCCCTTCTCCATGACCTCCTTCATCGCCCGCTGAATGCGGGGGTCTCGGGAGCCCTGGCCTCGCTTGATCTTCTCCAGGCCGTGCCGGGGTGCACTCTCATCCACCCGGCTGTCGAACAGGTACCGACCTCGCTCCACGTCACTCAGGGCCCAGGTCAGGCTGTGGGCATGAATGGGCTCATGGGTCTTGGCGTCCTCGCCCGAAACAATGCGAAAGAACGAGCCAAACAGGCCCACTGTGCGGCCGTTGTTCAGCGTCAGGTGACAGTGCAGGTACCACCACTCGGTGGTCGACGAGACGTGTGGGAGATCCTGGACAGTGAGGTCGATGGGACCGGGACTCGGCCAATCCTTCGGTGCGTCGACGACACCGGTCGCCCCCCGAACATAGGCGTTCTCGCCCACATGTCCTCCTCGCGGCACCGCGGAGTGAGCCTACCACTCGGTCGCTCGCCAACAAACCCAAGTGTGGACTCCTTGACTCGCTCCAGACCGCGTCCTGACAAGTGACCACCTGCCGCTCAGGAGTCTCCCCTGGGAGAGAAGTCGTCCCCTTTGAGCTTCTCGAGGACCTGGGCCCGAAGGTCTTCGCGGCTGTTCTCGCTGGCCGAGCCCAGCCCCCGCCGGGCGGCCAGGTAGTGACGGTTGTTCTGGACCGTGTGGAGGATGAGCAGTCCGGCCAGCATCAGGTTCACAATCCGAAGTGACCCCGTGAACCCGGCGATGCCCACCGTCACCAACAGGCAGGACACGATGAAGTTGGTCAGTTGCAGGGTCCAGAAGAGAACTCTTCGCCGATACCAGTGCTCCCCAATGTGGAGCGCCCGGTTGGCCACCATCAGACCAATGGTCCCCATCAGGAGCCAGGTACTCAGATCCATCAGGGCACCAGGCCCAGGTTGTCGATCAGTCGGGTCTGTCCGAAGAGACCGGCGACCAGGGCCCGAGCGGGGCGGTCAATCCGGACAAGCGGCGTGAGATCGTCAGCGTCCACGATGGACAGGTAATCCACCCGGTCTGCCTCCAGGAGTCCATGTCCCAGGCTGAGGAGCGTCTCGACCTCCCGGGTCCCTCCAGCCAACGCAGTGGCCATGGCATTCAGGGCACGGTGCAGGCTCAACCCTCGGGACCGCTCCTGGAGGCTGAGGTAGGCGTTCCGCGAGGAGAGTGCCAGTCCATCCTCGTCCCGAACCAGCGGAGCCCCCATCACGTCGATGTCCATGGCCAGGTCCCGAACCATGCGACGCACCACCTGGAGCTGCTGGTAGTCCTTTTCCCCAAAGACCGCGACATCGGGTTTCACCATTCCGAAGAGCCGGGCGACCACCGTGGTCACACCATCGAAGTGACCTGGACGCCGGGCCCCACACAGCCCCGTGGTCAGACCACTGACCCGCACCTCCGTGCTGAAGTCCTCCGGGTACAGGCTCGGCGGGATGAACAACAGGTCCGTTCCGTGGGCCCTGCACTTGGCGGCATCGCCTTCCGGGTCACGAGGGTAGCGGTCCAGATCCTCACCAGGCCCGAACTGGAGGGGGTTCACGAAGATGCTCACCACCAGTCGGTCGCAGGCCCCACGGGCCACATCCATCAGACTCGTGTGCCCGGTGTGGAGGTAGCCCATGGTTGGCACGAACCCGATTCGAAGCCCGGCCTTGCGCCACTGATGGGAGAGATCCAGCAACGCCTCGGCGGACGCGATGGTCTGCATGCTCCGAACTCGGCTCAGTAGAGCTTGATGAGCTGGGGCGAGGAGGCAGGCCGCTGGCCCTTGCTCCTCCAGAATCCATGCTCCCGGGCGGGAAAGGTGCCGGCCTTGACCTCGGCGACGTAGTGGGCCACCGCATCGATCATCGGCTGCTCCAGTTCAGCGAAGCGCTTCACGAAGCGGGGTTGGAAGCGCGTGTCCAACCCAAGGAGATCATTGCAGACCAGGACCTGGCCATCGCAGTGGGGACCCGCACCGATACCGATGGTCGGAATGTGGAGCATGTCCGTGAGCTCAGCGGCAAGTTCACCGGGCACCATCTCGAAGACCACACTGAAGGCCCCAGCATCCTGAACCGCCAGGCAATCCCGCCGGAGTTGTTCGGCTCCTTCATCACCCCGCCCCTGGACCCGCCAACCACCAAGGGCATGGACGGACTGCGGCGTCAGGCCCACATGGGCCACCACTGGAATCCCGGCCTCGACGATCCGCGCAATGGCGGGGGCCGAACGCTCTCCTCCCTCGAGCTTCACGCTCTGTGCGCCGCCTTTCTGGACCAGGTGTCCTGCAGAGGTCAGCGCCTGTTCGGCGGAGACCTGGTAGGACATGAACGGCATGTCGACCGTGAGGTGGGCATTTTCCAGGCCCCTGGCCACACAGCGGCCGTGGTAGGCCATGTCCTCCAGGGTCACCGAGAGCGTGTCCGGCATCCCCTGGATCACCATGCCCAGGGAGTCGCCCACGAGCACCATGTCCACGCCAGCCTTGTCGACCAGCCGAGCCATGGTGCAGTCATAGGCCGTCACCATCGCGATCTTCTTGGGTCCTGTGGACCCGCTCTTGCTTCCAAGGTTGTCGGCCTTCATCCGCTGAAGGTCCAACGCAGTCTTGCGGGGCATTTGCCCTCCTACATACCCTCCGTGCCGAACAAGGTTGGCTGGATCTCCCGCTCGAACAGAGTCGATGCAGGGACCCCGGGGGCTCCCTTGCCCGTCAACCAGTCCTGGATCATTCCGAGAACCGCCGCACGGGCATCCATGTCATTCACATAGTCGAGGTTTGTCGTTTCCAAGTAGTGAACCGGCGCCTCGTTGTAGTTCTGCCAGAGCGAGAAGTATCGCTCTCGCAGGTCGTCCAGGTAAGAGCCCTGGATGACATCCTCTGCCGAAATACCCCGCCGCATGATGCGCGACAAGATGACCTCGGTCGGGGCGTCCAGGAAGAGCACCAGGTCCGGGCGAACAAGCTGGGTACCCAACAACCCCGCAAAGCGGTCATAGAGTGCCAGTTCATCCCCCTCCAGGGTCTTCTCGGCGAAGAGCCGATCCTTTTCGAAGAGATAGTCGCTGACGATCAACTCGCTGAAGAGTTGCCCCTGCCGCAGAGTCTGCTGCTGGGCGTACCGGGTGGCCAGGTAGAACATCTGGGCCGGAAAGGCGAAGCGTTCCGAGTCCGCGTAGAACTCCTTGAGGAACGGGTTGTCGTCCGCTGGCTCGAGCACCAGGTGGGCCCGCATGTCGTCGCGAAGAGCCCGACACAAAGTGGTCTTTCCGACTCCGATCAGGCCCTCGATGACGAGAAACTTCGACACCCAGTTGGCCTCGTGCGGAGGTTGTGGGCACCCACCATGCCGAAGGTGCCACGGGCTTGCCCAGTCCTAATCTGCCACGGCCTGCCCCGCTTCCCCGCGAGTGAATTCGGCCCCCCGGAGTGTCAACCCCGATGGGCCGGAGCGTCGAGGTGTGGCAAGACCAGGGGCGGGTTTTCGGGGGGCTGAAGGCTGGCCCAGGACTTGCTCAGCCGAGATTCGCTTCGAACACGGAGGTGAAGCGTGAAGAGTGTGAATCAGGTCATCCTGCTCGGCCGTCTCGGCCAGGACCCCGAGCAATCCCGGACCAAGACGGGAAAAGAGCGAACGGCATTCAGCCTGGCCACCAGCCATTCGGTCCGGGTCGATGACGGCTGGAATGAACGCACGGACTGGCACAAGGTCGTCGCCTTCGACTGGCTGGCCCGCTCGGCCAGCCAACACCTGCGCAAGGGCGATCCGGTGGTGGTGGTCGGGCGATTGAGCAGCCACAAGTGGACCGATGACCAGGGCAATCCGCGGACATCCTGGAACGTCGTGGCCAGGGAACTTTCCTTTCCGGCCCAGAGCAAGTCCCGCGAGCAGCGCACCCCGGAGAACGAGGCCCTGCCCTCGGGGCCCGCGGCCCTGCCAGGACCCATGAAGAAGGAAGTCCCGGCCGTGCAAGGAGGCATCCCGTTCTAGCCTGGCCCGCACCGTCCAGGCGGGCCCCGTTCTGTCACGGCGCCTGCGGAACCTCCTCGGCTTCGCAGGCGCCCTCCCGCCGCCACCACCACAGGGCGACCGACAGGGGGGCCAGCCACGGTGCCCACAGGACAGTGGCCTCGCTCCCAAACCACCCGAGCTCGAAGTCATGGGTGGAGAACGGGTAGAACAACATGTACCCGACCCCCATGTGGTCCTGGCAGAGATCCAGGGCCAGGTGGAGAAAGAGCCCGCCGACCAGGTTCTTCCAGGCTTCCAGGCGGTCCTTCTCTCGGAACAACAGCGCCAACAGGGTTCCCAGGGCCAGCATGCCCAGGGGCATGTGTGCCACCTGGGGACCGTGCACAAAGGTCTCTGGAATCGGAGCCCCCCCCTCGCGCAACCGGGCAAAAACCAGGCCCGGTGCCCTCGCCACCAGGTCCGGGAGGACGGTCCCCAACACCAGGGTGGCCGTGTGGCCCTTGCGGGTCACGGCCTTCACCAGGAAGCCAGTGGCCATGTGCGTCACCAGGTCAGCCACGGGCGACCAGCCTCCCGTCCTGCCAGCGGAAACCCACAAGGACCAACACCGCAGTCATCAGGACGCCGAGAATCCCCAGCAGGACCTTGGCCTTGCGCAGGTGGTGGACCTCCCGCTCGCGCTCGACCAGCAACTGCCGGTCCGGGTCGAACACCGAGACCACCGACAGGGTGTCCCCCAGGGCCAGCCCCTCCGGGTCCCCCTCCACCGGGATCGGCCCGGTGATCTTGTACAGATCGTACCCATCAGCGCGAATGTCCGTGACCCGCCACAGGGGCAACAGGATCGTTCGGCCCCGGCATTCCTCCAGGTGGGACAGGCAATATCGGAATCCCACCGGCTTGGTGATGCTGTAGTAGCCATAGAGTCCCGCCATCACGAGAAGCCAGGCCATGCAGGCCCCGGCCACCCAGGGGCGGGCTCTGTCCGTCATCAGGCGCTTCAAGACTGGCCCCGGTGAAGTCCGGGATCGACGTGCGATGAAAGGCCGACAGCACGCGCATCACCCGACAGCGGGTGTCTTCTCGAGCTGGCCGGGAAATTTCGCCGCACCACTCTCCATCCTTGAGAAGACCCCTCCTAACTCGGGGGGCTTCTCTACTTGGCGACGGCCCTCACACCGTAGAGTTGCAACAGTTCATTCACGTCCGTCGTGCGCAGGTCCATGCCCGAGCCGGAGGGCAGAAAAACGAGGGACTTGCCCTGGAGGGACTCGGCCACCTCCAGCTTGACCTTGTTGACGCCACCCGCACCGGCGAGGGCCTTGGCCCGCTCTGTGAGCCCTGCTGCCAGGGCTTGCTTCTCCACCAGCAAGGCTTCGGCCTGCTTTTCACGCTCGAAGAAGATGGCATCGGCCTGGAGTTGCTTCTGGTCGAACTGGCCCAGGGCGGTGGCCACGGTCCGTGACACCTCGCCCTTGGCGACCTCGAGTTCCCGGTTCATCTGGGCCACCGCCGCATCGGTCTCCGACTTCAGGCGGCTCGCATCCTGCTCCGCCACCTTCTTGTCCTGGATGACCTTCATGTAGCGCCTGTTGAAGCGATGCTCGCCCAACAGGACCTGCTCGATGATCACGCCCTCAGCACGCAGGTAGTGGTCCAGGTGCGCCTTGCACTCATTCGCCTTTTGAAAGCGCACCTCGGCGTTGTAGTACTCCTCGGAACCCAGCTCGTTGAGGACGTCGCGAATGATGGTGCGGGACACGGGCCGCACCAACCGTTCCTCGACCTCAGGGGTCGAACGGCCCACAAAGCGCAGGACATAGGAGGCCTGCCGGGGATCCAGGCGCCAGGAAACGGTCACGTTCACCGAGATGTCGTTGCCATCAATGGTCTTGAAATGCAGGGAGTCGTTGCCCTGTCGAGACCCCGTGTCCGCCTCTCGGGACATCTCCAGGTTCTGCAGTGCGGTGTCGAAGACATCCCAATCGGTGACGACCGGGGGGAAGAAGCTGGTGGAGCCAGGAGAGTAGAGCGTGTCCTGGACACCCTTGGAGAAGATGATTCCCACCTTGTTGGTGCGAACACCGACTTCGGTGGAGCCGGTGGTGTGGGGGGTGCAGGCCACGCCAAAGACGACCAGGAGCAGGGTCAGAAAGCGTTTCATCTCTACCACCCCTTCACGAGTGAATCGAGATCCAGCGGGTTGACCCCATCCGGACCGTCCGTGGGCAAGACAACGACCTGGACGCCCTTCAGGACCTCGGCCATGCGCAGGCCCACCAGGTTGGAGGCACCCGCTGCCTTGAGCGCGTTGTTCTCCAGGCGGATCCCCTCGGCTTCTGCCAGGGCCACCTTCAGGTCCCCCTCGGCCACCTTCTTCCTGTAGTAGAGGTTGGCCTCCGCCTGGATCTTTCGAATCTCGGAACGCCCGCGTTCTCGCTCGACCTCGACCTTGGCCTGTCCCTCGGCCAGGACCCGGTTCTTCTCGGCCTCACGCTCCGCGGCCACCGCCTCAGCCTGGTTCTTGAAGACCAGTTGATCCTGGATCTTCCGCTGCTCGATCGCCTCCTGGTAGCGATCATCGTAGGTGTAGTGGCGAACCAGGAGCGACCAGACCTCGATGCCCTTGGGCGCGAGATCGGCAGCCAGCCGTTCTCCGGCGGCGACAGCTGCACCCCGGCGTGCGGCCCCATCGTAGAACTGCTCCGCGTTGAGCTTGCCCAGGGTCTGACGCAGGAAGGTGTCCGATCGTGGGGCCACCAGAGCGGTCTCATAGAGCCGTCCCGGCCCCACCGTGGTGATGACCCTGTAGGGGTCGGAGATCCGGTAGGAGACCGTCACATCGACGGTGACCTGGTAGCCCTCACTGGTCTGGATCCGGATGGCTGGTGCGTAGTAGGACTCGGTCGAACTCGACGTGTGATCGTCGTTGAGTTCCATCAACTGGATGTCCCGGGGAAACAGGTGCAGCTGTTCGTAGCCGGGGATGACCACGTGAAGTCCCGGACCCATGACCTCTTCCTGCATGCCCTTGTCTGGCCCCAGGAAGATCTGCTTGACCGCCAGCGTGTCGGCCGGGACATAGGTCGTGAAGGTCGAGTACAGCATCACCGCTGCGATGAACAGCGCCGGAATGACCAGCAAGAGCCGGTTCCGGGCCGTGGACAAGGAGACGAGCTTGAGCTCAGCCATGGGGGTACCTCATGGGGTGTCGGGCTGGCGGGGTTCCTGTCGATTGGTGACGTCGGCTTCCCCCGGTTCCTCGAGTGAGAGGGCCGGTTGGTAGGCCTCGAGTTGCTTCTGTATACGCTCCATGTCGTCGACGATTTCCTGCAGGGCCCGCTGGTAGCGACGGGCGGCCTGCCAGGCCCGGATCTCTGGAAGGAAGGGAAGCAGGACCGGCACCAGGTAGGTCAGGGCGGCAACAGGGCTGTGGAGGAGCCGGGTGGCGGCAATGGCCACCAGGAGCGGCGCGATGAAGGCGACGGTCCGAAAGACCAGGTCTCCCTGGCGCCAGGTGTCGAAGCGAGTTCCCTCCAAATCGTTCTGGAGACGAGCCAGTTTGAGCCATCGAGGAAGGAAGGTCTCGGCCATCTCGCGCCGCAGGTGCTCGGCATGGATCGAGTCCGCGAAGACCTCGGCCATCTCCGAGAGCACCTCTCCGAGGGCCACCTCCACGATTCGCCGTCCGGCAGTTTCCAGTTCCTCCGGGCGATCCAGGTAGCTCCGACGGGCGCCTTCGAGGCGCTCGATCAGGTGAGCCGCGACAGTGTCGAGGCGGTAGCTTGGTGCAACCATTCACGTCCAGGGGCACGACCTTGACCGGTCGGGATGGGAGGTTATCAGCCGTGCTGCTGGGCGATTAACTCAGTGGGAGAGTGCTACCTTCACACGGTAGAAGTCACTGGTTCAAATCCAGTATCGCCCACCATCTCCGAATGGCCGCTGGACTCACTCCAGCGGCCTTTCTGCTTCGGCTCCATACCCCCGTGATCTTCGGCGTCGGTCCATGGCCCAGGGACCAGGTTCGCCATCATCAGGAC
>CAZMNK010000185.1:0-7400 GCA_964567625.1 uncultured Enterobacterales bacterium
GCGGGGGCCAACTTTGGCGACCGGAGTGAGCCATGGCATCGTCGCCTGGGGGGCAGCCCGGACCGGGCCAGACCAGGTAGTCGTCCTCGGGGGTGCGCACGCCCAGCTCCCGGCACACCTCGACCATGGCCTGATACCCAGCGACCCCCCGGAGCGCGTCGTCGCCGACGCTCCAGAGCTCGTGGTTGCCAGGCACCCAGTACAGCTGGGCGAAGCGCTCGGAGAGCTGGCCCAGGCACCAGCGCAGGACGTCGGGCTGCTCGGTCACGTCGCCAGCGACGATCAGGTGGTCGTTGGGGTGAGCGGGCAGCGCGGCGAGGGCGTCCCGGTTCTTCTCGTAGCTCAGGTGCAGATCGCTGATGGCCCAGAGCGTCAAGAGAGGCGGTCCTCCAGGTCCTGGAGTCGGGCGCGCAGGGCGGCGAGCTCGTCGTCCTCGGCCTGGGCCGCGGCTTGGGGCTCCGGGGCGGGGGCGGGCTCCGGGGCCGGTGGTGGTGGCGCGGCTCCGCTCTGCTTGGCCCAGCCGAATTGGCGCTCCAGCTGACCGAGCTGGGCGTCGAGCAGCTCCAGGCCCGCGGCGAATTGCTGACCGACGAGCTTCGTGAGAGGCCCGTCCTCGGACAGGCGGATGACGCGGTGCAGCATCCCGCTGGGCAGGATCGCCGCAGCCCCCTGGACCTCGAGCAGCACCTGGAGCAGCACCGACCGGGTCAGCTCCGAGCCGTCTGTCACCGACACCACGCGGATGTCGACGCCCGAGCGGATGAGGTCCGCCAGCTCCTGGAGGTTGATGTAGCTGGAGGCCTCGGTGTCGTAGAGCCGCCGGTTGCCGTACTTCTTGATCGTCCGCATGCCAGACAGGGTAGCTGGTCAGGCAATGTTGCAACGCAATATTTATCATCTATCGCTTGACGCACTGCAACACGGTACATAGTCTGCAGTCGACGGTCGGAGCACCTCCGACCTCTTTCACCCGAGAGGAGAACCCATGTCGACCCTGCCCACCCCCGAGACCCTCGCCGAGAGCCTGTACCAGGCTGGCCAGTCCGCCCTCGACCTCCAGGACAAGGCCATGAAGTGGCAGCTGGACCAGGTCCGGTTTGCCCAGACCCAGGCCGAGGTCACCGCCCGCCACGGGCTCAAGGCCACCGAGGCCGCCGCCACCCTGGTGCGCGGCAGCCAGCAGGCTGTGGTCGACGCCTTTGCCCCGACCGAGGCATAGGCGGGTGAGCGGGAAGACCGCCGACTACAGCAACATGGCCCAGGCCTTCCAGCAGCAGTGGGAGACCGCCCTGTCCGGGTGGTGGGACCAGGTGCTGGAGTCGCCGGCCTTCCTGGACGCCACGGGCCAGGGCCTCGAACACGGGGCCCGCGCCCGCAAGCAGTACGAGGAGTCCGTCGATGACTCGCTCACCAAGCTGCACCTGCCGACCCGGGCCGACCTGACCCGGGTGGCCCGCATCGCGTCCCTGCTGGAGGACCGGCTGCTGAAGGTCGAAGACCTGTTGCTGGAGCTCCGTGACGACCTGGGCGAGCGGCTGACCCGGGCCGAGGAAGAGGCCGTGCGGGCCCGCATCGAGGCCGCCGAGACCCGCCTGGAGCTGCGCGAGCGCTTCGCCGCCCTCGAAGCCCGTCTGGAGCAGAGCTGATGGTCGCGGGTGAACAGGTCCTGCGCTTCCTGGCCACCGATCCGGTCCGTCGGGCCCGATCCGGCCAGACGCCCCACGCGGTCCTGCACCGCCAGGGCACCAGCCGCTTGCTGTACTTCCCGGCGGACGCGCCTCGGCACCGCCCGCTCTTCGTGTCGATGCCGCTCATCAACACGTGGACGATCTTCGACCTGGTCCCCGGCCGCTCGGTGCTCGAGGCCCTGACCCGTGCCGGTGTGCCGGTCTACCTGCTCGACTGGGGACGCCCCGGTCCCGAGGACCGTCACCTGAGCCTGGCCGACCTGGTCGACACCCGACTGGGCCGCGCCCTGGACCGCACCCGCCGCCACGCCGGACAGCCGGTCGACGCGATGGGCTACTGCGTCGGCGGGACCTTCCTGGCGATGCACGCGGCCCGCCACCCAGGCGCCGTCGAGCGGCTCGGGCTGCTCTGCGCCCCCATCGACTTCCACGCCTCCGGTCGCCTGGCCCGCTGGGCGACGCCCGAGGCCTTCCCGCTCGACGCCGCCATCGACGGCTTCGGCAACTACCCGGCCGACATCATCCGCTCGGCCTTTGCCTGGCTGCGCCCCATGGGCCAGTGGTCCAAGTGGACGACCCTGGCCGAGCGCATCGACGACCCGGACTTCCGCACCCTGTGGGCGGCTCTGGAGAAGTGGGCCGGCGACTCGGTGGACTTCCCCGGCGAGGCCTACCGGGACTACGTGCGCGGCTGCTACTTCGACAACGGGCTGATGGGCGAGGGCTGGCAGCTCGCAGGGCGGCCCGTCGATCTCTCCCAGGGCACGGTCCCGGCCCACGTCTTCGCCGCCGAGAGCGACCACATCTGCGAGCCGGCTGCAGCCGAGGGGCTGGCCCAGGTCTGGGGCGGGCCGGTCACGACCGAGCGCCTGGGGGGCGGCCACGTGGGCGTCTGCGTGGGCCCGCGCCTGCCCGCAGCCCTGCTCCGGTGGCTCACCTCATGAGGACCGGGCGCCCAGGCGAGCTCCAGCACGGCCTGGCCCTGCTGGCCGCGCTGCCGCGTCCGCCCCTGGGGCTCACACCGCACACCGTGGTCCACACCCAGGACAAGCTGGTGCTGCGCCACTACCCGGCCCAGGGCGAGCGCCAGGCCGTGCCGGTCGTGGTCGTGCCATCGCTCATCAACCGGGCGACCATCTGCGACCTGGAGCCGGACCGCTCCCTGGTCGGCGGGCTCGCGGCCAACGGCCACCCGACCTATCTGGTCGACTGGGGCGTGCCGGGTCCCGAGGACGCGGGCGAGGACGTGGCCTATGTCCTGCTCGAGCTCCTGCACCGGGCGCTGGACCGGGCCTGCCGCCACGCGGTTGCACCCCGGGCCGTGCTGCTCGGCTACTGCCAGGGCGGCACCCTCGCAGCGATGTACGCCGCGCTGCGCCCGACCCGGGTCCACGGCCTCATCACCCTGGCTGCGCCGGTGCGCTTCTCCGAGGGCGGCCGCTTCCGGGACTTCACGGACCCCAGCCACTTCGACGTGGACGCCCTGGTCGACGAGCGCGGGCTGGTCCCGGTGGACTGGATGAAGGCGGGCTTCCAGCTCCTCGACCCCATGGGCATCCCCCAGAAGCTCGTGGCCGTGGCCCGGGCGTCGAGCGACCCGGTGCGCCTGCGTCGGGTCCTGGCCCGGGAGCGCTGGCTCGAGGAGAACGTGCCGGTGGCCGGGGCCTTTGCCCGGGAGTTCATCCGCAACACCTACCAGGAGGACCGGCTGGAGGCGGGCACCTGGCACGTGGCCGGCGAGCGGATCGACCTAGGTGCCATCACCGCGCCGCTGTTGCTGCTGGCCTGTGAGCGGGACTTCATCTGCCCGGCGGCTGCGACCCTGCCGCTCGCCGAGCTCGTCGGGTCCGACGACGTCCAGGTCGAGCGCCTCGAGACCGGCCACATCGGAGCCGTCGTCGGTCGCTACGGTCCTGCGAAGCTCCAGCCCCTGCTCGACACCTGGCTCCGGAGGGTCGGATGAACCGCGTGCTCGCTGCCTGGGCCCGCCACGAACGGCACCGCGAAGCGCTCTACGACGTGGGCACCGGCCGCCGCTGGACCTATGCCGCGCTGCACGACGAGGCCCTGGCCTGGGCCGGTCGCCTGCGCGCCGAGGGTGTGGCGCACGGCGACGTGGTGGCGGTGCTGGCCCACAACCGGGGCGAGAGCCTGGCCGTGCTCTACGCCTGCGCTGAGCTGGGCGCGGTCTTCTTCCCCCTGAACTGGCGCCTGAGCGTGCCCGAGCTCGCCTGGCAGCTGGCGCACAGCGGGGCCCGGGTCCTGCTGACCGATGGGGCCCACGCCGAGACCCTGGACCGGCCGAGCCTGTCCCTGGACGATGGCCCCGACCATCCCCCCCTTCACGGCCCGGGGGCGGGCCCCGAAGACCCCTGGATGCTGCTCTACACCTCGGGCAGCTCCGGCCGGCCCAAGGGTGCGCTCATCCCCCACCGCCAGGCTCACTGGAACGCGGTGAACACCGTGCTCGCCTGTGACCTGACCCGGGACGACGCCACGCTGACCAACACGCCGCTGTTCCACACCGGCGGCCTGAACTGCCTGACCACCCCCGCGTTCTTCCGGGGTGGCCGGGTCGTGCTGACCCCGGGCTTCGACGCCGCCGAGACCCTGGCGTTGATTCCCCAGGAGCGCATCACCCTGCTCATGGGCGTGCCGACGCTCTTCCAGCTGCTGCACGACCACCGGGACTTCGGGGCCACGGATCTCTCCAGCGTGCGCGACGCCCTCTGCGGCGGCGCCCCCCTCGGCGCCCCTCTGCTCGAGCGCTACCTGGACCGGGGCCTGCCCCTGCGCCAGGGCTTCGGCATGACCGAGTGTGGGCCCAACTGCTTCGGCACCCCACCGGACCAGGTCCGGCAGAGGCTCGGCACGGTGGGCCAGCCCATCCACTTCCTGGGCACCCGGATCGCCCGGGCCGACGGGACCCTGTGTGCCCCCGACGAGCCCGGCGAGCTCCAGTTCCAGGGACCGATGGTCTTCGGGGGCTACCTGGGCGATCCCGACGCCACCGCCGCGGCCTTCACCGCCGACGGCTGGTTCAAGACCGGCGACGTGCTCAGCGTCGACGCCGACGGCTTCTACACCGTGCGCGGCCGCCTCAAGGAGATGTACATCTCCGGGGGCGAGAACGTGTACCCGGCCGAGGTCGAGGCCGTGCTGCTCCAGTGCCCCGGCGTGGCCCAGGCGGCCGTGGTCGGCGTGCCCGATGCCCGCTGGGGCGAGGTCGGTCGTGCCTTCCTGGAGCCCCAGCCCGGCACCACCCTGGACCCCGAGGCCGTGCGCGGCTTCGTGGGCCCCCGCCTTGCCCGCTTCAAGCAGCCCCGTCACATCGACGTGCGGCCGCTCCTTCCCCGCACTGGCTCCGGCAAGGTCGACAAGCTCGCCCTGGGCCGCGAGTCCCTGGAGTCCTGATGTTGCTGCTCGCCCTGACCCTCGCTTGTGTGCCCGACGACATCGACACGACGGACACCGCCGACACCGCCGACACCGGCAGCGACACCGACACCGAGACCGGCACCGACGATCCCGCGGGCTTCCCCGGCACCTGGCTCTCCGAGGGCGGCAACCTGAGCCCGCTCTTCGGCGGCGACCCGTTCAACTACGACCACATCGACGCGGTCTTCCAGGCGGACGGCACCTACGAGGTGGTCGGGGTCGACACCGCAGGCGCCCGCTACGACTTTGCCGGGACCTATGTGCTCGACGAGAGCACGACCCCGGGGTCCATCGTCCAGACCCAGACCGTGCCCTACGACGCCGTCGCCGCGGGCCTCTGGCTGGTCGAGGGTGACACGCTGACCCTGGAGGTCGTCCAGACGAGCCCCGACTACGGCTACACCGCCGCCACCCCGGACAGCGGCTTCGGCAGCACGGCGGGGCCGGGCCTCGAGGCCGGCGACAACATCCAGACCTACGTGCGGGTCGACTGAGTGCTGCTCGTCGCGCTGGTCACTGGACTCGCTGTCGCTCAGGCGCCGCTGGAGACGTCCGTCGCGGGCGGCGACCCGGTGGTGGAGCCCCGTGAGCCGGAGCCCGGAGACGAGGTCCAGCTGCTGGGGCTCTTCCAGACCCGGCTCACCACGACCAGCGTGGAGACGACCAGCCCCTACCTGGACGGCCAGGTCATCGGGACCCTGGGCGGCACCAACGGCACGGTGGTCGAAGGCAACCGGGGCACCTTTGCCGAGCAGCGGGCGGTGGGCTTCGGCACCTGGCGACCGGCCGTGCTGGACGGCCGGGCGTCGCTGACCGCGGCCTTCGAGATCGACTTCGTGCTCGGCGACCAGAGCTACGGGGTCGGGGGCAACGCGGGCGGCGGCTTCGGCGCGGACCAGGTGAACCTGCAGACCCGTCGCCTGCACGCGAACTTCAACCACACGGCCGGCGGCTGGGACCTGAGCGCCGTGCTCGGTCTCCAGTTCTTGAGCGACACCGTCTACGACCCCCGCACCGCCCACCCCGACGATCTCTTCCGCACCGGTGGCGGCCTGAAGATCTGGGGGTCCGAGGCCGCTGGCCTCTCGCTCTTCGGGGTGCTGGACGGCCCCAGCGGCGAGCTGCTCCGGGCCCGCCTCGGCGCCTACACCCTGGTCGAGCAGGGCGTGAGCCTGGACGACGACATCTCGCTGGTGGTCGGCGACGCCCAGTGGGTCCCCGACGCGGGCTGGCGGGTGGGTGCCCACGCCTGGTGGCTCCGGGACCGCTCGGAGGGGCAGGGGACCGTGTTCGGCACCGGGCCCTTCTCGGCCCTGTCTGGCCTCCAGGGTGCCCCTCAGCTGAGCGTGACCCTGGACGATGGCAGCACCGCCTCGACCCTGGGCAGCGATCTGCTCTGGCTCGCCCTGGACGGCGGCTACAACCACCGCCTCGACCGCGGACCGCTGGGCTTCAGCGCTCTGGTCCTCGCCAACGTCGGCCGCCTCTACGTCAACGACGCCGAGGACCCCGCCGTGCGAGGCGTGCTGGTGTCCGGTGACGTGCGCTACCGCTATGCCCCAGGCAGCGGCAGCGTGGTCCGGGCCGAGGCCCTCTTCAGCTCGGGCGACGCACCGGGCGGCGACTACGGCGGCGTCATCACCGGCAACAGCTACGGCTTCGTCGGCGCGTCGTGGACCACCCACGGCTCCGTGCTGCTGCTGCCGGACCCGGGCGCCATCAACCGCCAGGTCGCCGTGGCCTACGACGTCTCCGGGGGCGGTGCCGGCCTGCTCGCCATCTCTGGCGGGGCCGGCTTCGACGTGCAGCCGGACCGGGTCACGGTCTCGGCCAACGTGGCCCACGCCCGTCTGGGTACCGGCGACGTCCTGGGCACCGAGCTCACCGGGCGTCTCCAGTGGCAGCCGCTGCCCCTCTGTCGGGTGGGCCTGACCGGCGCTGCGGTGGTCGGCAGTGCGTTTGAGTCCCTGCCGTGGACCGCCTTTGCCTCTGTCGACTGGGTGCTGTTCTGATGCTCTCGACCGTGATTCCAACGATGCTCTTTGCCTGCACCGCCCGCTACGCCGCGCTGCCGCCCCTCTCCCCGGACGACCTGTGGTCGCCGCTGCCGGTCCAGACCACCGCGGTCGCCGGCACCACGATCTCCTGGGTCGACACCGGCACCGCCTCGACCGAGACGCCCCTGGTGCTCGTCCACGGCCTGAGCGCGAGCGTCGGCTTCTGGGAGCACCAACTCGCCGACCTGGCCCCGGACCGCCGGGTCCTGGCCCTGGA
>CAZMNK010000185.1:7410-10059 GCA_964567625.1 uncultured Enterobacterales bacterium
GCTACGGCCGCTCGGGCCGCCCGGACGCGCCCTACACGCCGCCCTGGTTCGCCGACGTGCTGGTCGAGTGGATGGACGCCGTGGGCCTGGAGCAGGCCGTGGTGGTCGGGCACTCCATGGGCGGCCAGATCGCGCTGACGGTCGCGCTGGCCCACCCGGACCGGGTCGAGGCGCTGGTGCTCTCGGCGCCGGCCGGCATCGAGACCTTCTCGGCCGGCGAGGCCCGGTTCATCAAGGACTACTGGCACGAGGGCCGAGCGCTCGAGGCCACCGAGCACGAGCTGCGGGCGGTCTTTGCCACCCAGGTCTTCAGCCAGCTCGACGACGGCGCCGAGCGGCTGCTCGAGGAGCGGGTGCGGCTGGGGGCCCACCCGGCGTTCCGCGGGACCAGCGTGGCTGTGTCCCGGTCCATCGCCGGCATGCTGGACCACCCGGTCCGGGAGCGGCTCCACGAGCTCGACCTGCCGGTGCTCGTGGCCTTTGGCAGCCGCGACCGCATGATCCCCAATCCGATCTTCTCAGGCGGCCGGCCCGCCGCGGTGCTCGCTGACGCGGTCGGCCTGCTCGACGCCGAGAGCCTGCTCGTCCCCGGTGCTGGCCACACCGTCCACCACGACGCGCCCGCGGCGTTCAACCAGGCCGTCCAGGCCTTCCTGGGGACGCTGTGATCCTCTTGCTCCCGACCGTGGCCCTGGCCACATCGCTCTACGACCCGACCGTCGAAGACGCCCGCTTCACCGGCGCCGAGACCTGGACCGTCGACGAGACCGTCCGGCTGTGGGGCGCCATCGAGCGCCACGTCGACCCCCAGGCCGAGCTCTTCCACGCCGAGGACTTCAACGGGGCCTTGAGCTGGCCCGACGAGAGCCACTACGCGCCCTGGATCGCCGACTGCTTCGGCTCTGCGACCCCCAGCTCGGATCAGTTCCTGCTGCACGCCGGGCCCAGCAGCGCCATCGCCCGCGGCACCCCGATCCTGTTCGTCCCGGGCGCCGGCGACAACGCCAGCCGGGGCTTCATCACCATGGCCACGCGCATGGACCAGGCCGGTCGCCCGGTCTACGCGCTGACCTTTGCCCACCCCCACGGCGACGTGCTGCTCCAGGCCGAGGTCGTGGCCGACGCCATCGCCCGGGTGCGCCACCTGACCGGGGCCGACCAGATCGACCTGGTGTCCCACTCCAAGGGCGGCGTGGCGTCGGCGGTCTACCTGTCCCACACGGCCGGGGCCTCCTGGGACCACGAGGCCTACGACGCCCACGGCACGGCCTACCGGGGCGACGTGCGCCGGGCGGTCTTCATCGCCACCCCGCTGGACGGCGTCGACACCTCCCACCGCTGGACCCTGGGCAACTACGCCAGCGTCGACCCGGACCTGGCGGTCTCGCCGACGAGCTGGGAGACCTGGTACCCCTACGGCGTGACCAGCTACTGGCTGGCCGAGGACCTGGGCAGCCAGGACCTGTTCCCCGCGGGCCAGGACCTGTTCCCGGGCCACCGTCAGATCATCCGCCGCCAGCCCGCCGAGCTGCCGGGCAGCCTGCCCTGGCTCGGGCTCTACAGCCTGCAGCCGGACTGGTGGACCACCTATGAGGGCGGCACCGGCCTGTGGTCCGAGGCGGCCGGCGTCGACGCGGTCGAGGCCGCGGGCGGCTTCCTGCTGGACCACCTGGAGGGCCACGGGGTGGACCCGTCGGTCGCGCTCTACCTGCTCTCCGGCACCAGCCCGCTCATGCCCAACGGGGCCGAGAGCTACATGCTCGCGTTCTTCGACCAGGTCTGGGTCGACCTGATGACCGGCGACACGGATCTGTGGGCGGCGCTGGCGGCAGAGCTGAGCGATGGGGCGTTTCAGAGCGTCGGCCTCACCGACGCTGACGTGCAGGGCCTGGCCGCGGGCAAGCTCGTCCTGGGGGAGATCTCCGGGCCGTCGGACGGCCTGGTCTTCCTGGACAGCGCGAGCCGCAGCGAGACCCTGACCGGACGAGGCGCCACCGTGGTCGAGAGCCACAGCGTCGAGCTCTCCCACCTGGACCTGCTCTACGCGAGCCCGATCATCGGGGAGCTGCTGCTGGAGGAAGCCGCGGCCGACCCGGTCGAGTACGGCTGGCTCGAAGGCCTGGCCAACCGCTACATCGAGGCCGACACCCTGGGCTGGCTGGAGCGGGTGCTCGAGGACCCGGCGGACACCAAGACCGGGGACACGGGGGAGCCGGTCGTGGACACCGGCGACACCGGGAGTGCCGATGACTCGGGGCTGGACGACAGCCGACCGGACGACCCGACCGGCACCGGTGGCTGGGCGGGCTGCACCGAGGGCTGCGCGAGCCCGGGCTCGAGCCTGGCGTTCCTGGCGCTGCCGCTCTTGGGGTGGGGAAGGCGCAGGCGGCGGCTGACCCCCTGACCACCCCTGCGGTCAGCTACCCTCGCCCCGAGGACACGCTGTGCTGACCCTGCGGCTGACCGCCGCTGCCGCCGCCCAGGCCCTGGAGCCCTGCGCCACCCCCTGGCTCATGCCGTCCCTGTACGGCGTGGTCGCCGAGCCCCTGCCACCGCCCCCACCGGCGACCGGCAAGGCCCTGCGCAACACCTACGACGGGATCCCCAACGTCGCGACGTCGGAGAACTTCGCCCGCAGAGGTCGCCGCC
>CAZMNK010000186.1:0-10049 GCA_964567625.1 uncultured Enterobacterales bacterium
GAGCCTGCTGGCCCGGCTCGGAGGTCGCTGGGTGACCGACAGGAAGACGGGGGAACGCCGCTACCGGGTCATTTTGGTGGATCTCCCGGTCGAGGGTCCCGAGGGGCTTGCCAGGGTATTGCCACGGCCTCGCCTCTATGCCCATGACGAGCTTCCGGTGCTGGTGCGTGTCACCCACGATCTCAGGGCCGCGGAGGACACCGCCGGGCGGCTCCATGAGGCGGGTGCCGTGGTGGTGGTCGCCGAGGAGTGGGGGGATGAGGTCCCCTTCTGCCTGGAGCACCCGACGGATTTGGTCTCCGAGGTCTGCGAGCGATGCGGGCAGGCTCTCTGTGCACGCTGTTTCCTCGACAGCGGGAATCGGCGTCTGTGTACCCGGCATCGTCACGCCACCGGTGTGCGGGTTCGATGGATCCGAATGCGACAGCTGGTGTTCATCCTGATCTTCGGGGTCTTCTTGACCGAGGTCTACCTCCACCTGCGAGCGGATCGCTACGCCCTGGCCCCCAACTCCACCCTGGTGGTCGGTGTGTTCCAGTTCGTGCCACCACAGGACCTGCACCACCGGACTGTAAGGGCGCTGAATTCCCGCTCCTTGGAGGAGTACGATGGCCCGAGCCTGCTCGACCTGCAGCAGTGGTTCGACGGGGAGTACTACCGCTACACCGGGATCAAGCGGCCATTTCTGGCGCTGGACATCCGCGGTCCCTACGGCCAGCAACCGGATCCTCCGGATCTGGCGGGCCCAGACGGTGGGGCTTTCCAGATCATGTGGCGGTCTCTGGACTATGCCCGCTACTGGCGGGGCCTGGCGCGCTCCAAAGGGCTCGACTTCAACGACTACGCGGCACGGATCTTCGTGGTCTACACCGGTCAGGATGGCGATGTAGCGGCCCATTCCAGGGGTTCGGCGAAGGGTCGACTGGGCATCGCATGGATCGATCTGGAAGAGTCGAATCCGGCCTATGCCGTGGTCACGCTCGCCCACGAGTTGGCGCACACCCTGGCGGCCACGGACAGGTATGACGCCACCGATTTCCGTGCGGTCTGGCCCGAGGGGTACGTCGAGCCCTTTCGGGAACCTCTCTATCCCCAGCGGTACGGGGAGTTGATGGCGGTGGACATCCCCCTGAGCAGCGACGTGGAGGTGGAACCCCGGGATCTGTCACAGGTCCGGATCGGACATGCCACAGCTGCCGAATTAGGTTGGCTGGCGCCCTCGGAAGTGGACTATTTCTACCGGAATGAGGGTCAGACCCCCGGCGAGCGTCTTGCGGCCTCCCCTGAGGATCTGGAGCAACCTTGATCGCCTCAGTCCATTTCGGTCTTGACGTGGCAAGAGTTCTGCTCTAGACCTGAAGGTGCGATGGCTGCCCTGGGTGCTGCCGGATGCGATCTTGGAGGAAGCATGTCGACGCGTACCATCTCTCTCATTCTCCTGGCTGCCGGACTGGTGGCTGCTCCCGGCTGCAAGAACAAGCGCCAGGCCAGGAACCAGGGGCCTGCGGAGAGCCCGGACGAGGTCCGCGCAGCTACCGTTTCCTCCCCAGAGGTCCAGGTCCAGGTCACTGCCATCGACCCGCCGGAAGCCGCGGCAGGCGAGATCTTCACCGCCCTCGTCTACGGTTCAGGGTTCACCCCTGGGGCCCGGGTGGTCCTGGGCTCGGTCGAGGGCGCTGAAGTCGAGGTGATGGATGAGAACACCATCACACTCACCATTCCGCCCCTCGTGGCGGGGTCCATCGACGTGACCGTCATTCGAAGCGACGGCGAGCGGGCCACTCTTCGGGGTGCAATGACTCTCTACGACGACTTCTACGACCCCAGCCGCAACCAGGCCAACAAGGGCGCAGTGAGCCCGGAAGAGGCCCTGGCGTCCTGTCTGGGTGGGACCGTCTACTTTGACCTGGACGCTTCACGGCTGGACGTTGCGGCCCAGGATGTGCTCATGGAGCTTGCGCCGTGTCTGGCGCAGATCGGAGAGTCTCTCGTCGTCCTGGGACACACCGATGAGCGGGGAACGACGGACTACAACATGGCTCTGGGACAGCGCCGGGCAGAGGCAGTTGCCCGCTACCTGACGACCTATGGCCTGTCTCCGGAGATGATCCGGACCCTCTCTTATGGTGAAGAGAACCCTGTGAAGAGGGGTACAAGCGAGGACGCATGGTCAGCCAACCGACGGGTCGAGCTCGCCATCCGCTACTGAGCGCGCTGTCTTGAGGTTCTTGCTCCTACTGGCCCTGATGGGCTCCACAGCCTGCCTGGTCGACAGGACGGGCCAATCCGCGGTCTCGGACTGGAAGCGACAGTTGGCGCTCCAGGAGGCCCAGTTGGGGGACTTCGAGCGGCGGCTGGTCCTCTTGGAGACCTCGCTGCGGGCCCGAGGCCGTCAGGAAGTGGAAAACATGGAGGACCTCGATGGGGTCCGCTCGGAGATCCGTCGTCTGCGGGGGGAGCTCGAGATTGCACAGAACCAGGTCCAGGCCCTCGATGAGGTGGCCGGGGTGCTGCAGGATGAATCTGACATCCGGCTGCAGTCCCTGGAGGAACGACTGGGCCAGGTCGAGCAGTTGTTGGGCAAGGACCTGCCCAGTACAGCAGTGAGTCTGGTCGATGAGGAACCAGCGGACGACGTGAGTCCTCTGTCAACCCCGCCGGAGTCCCCATCGCTGGAAGGTCCGGATGGACTCCTGGAATTGGCCCAGGAACACCTGGCGGGTGGCCGTGCAGTGGCCGCACGGGCCGTGTTGGTCCGGTACGCAGACGAAAACCCCCAGTCACCGAAAGTCCTCGAGGCCCAATACCTGGTGGGGGAGACCTGGTATGCGGAGGGCAGCTTCCAGCAGGCGGTCCTGGCCTACGAGGAGGTGGTCCAGGGGGACTCGGACAGTATCTGGGCCCCGCGTGCCATCTTGCGGCAAGGGGAGTGTTTCCAGGCGATGGGCAGGGCCGACGAGGCTCGCCTGTTCTGGGAGGACCTTGTCTCGAAGTACCCCAGGTCCGAAGAGGCGGCTCGAGCCCGGTCCCGACTGGACGCCAGATAGGAAGTCGGCGCGGCAAGGGCGGCATTGCCTGAGGTCAGGGACCTCGTTATGACCGCAGCGACAACGCAATCCCCCAGGGAGAGCGCCCCGTCGGGTGGCTCTCTTTTTTTATGTCTGAACTCCGCGACCATCAGCAAGCCCTGTTCCAGCTCATGGACCCGACCGTTGACCGGCTCGGGTTTGAGTTGGTCGCGGTCGAGATCACCACTGTGCTCGGTCGTCGAACCCTGCGCATCAGCGTGGATCGGCCTGGGGGCTTGAAGGTCCAGGACTGCACCAGTGTCAGCCGCGCCCTCTCACCGTTGCTCGACGTCGAGGACCTTCTCCAGGGTGCCTTTGACCTCGAGGTGTCGTCCCCCGGGGATGAGCGTCCCATCCAGCGTTCAGAGGACTTCAATCGCTTCTCCGGTTTCAAGGCCAAGGTGCGCCTGGAAAAGGGAGAGGGGCGCCGACGTTTTACGGGCATCCTGCGCGGTCTGGAAGGGGATGACCTTCGACTTGAAGTCGATGGAGAAGAACAGGTGCTGCCACTCTCTCAAGTGGTCCGGGCATACCTGGTCTTGAGCCTCGACGAAACCCTCGCACTCGCTGCTCACCCGCCTGGGCGGGCTCAGCTCCAAGGAGAGAACCGATGATCGTTTCAGACCTGGCCAGGCTGATCGATGTGGTCCACCGGGAGAAGAACATTCCCCGGGACTCGTTGATCGAAGTCCTCGAGGCCGCCATGGAGGCTGCAGCACGCAAGCGCTACGGTCAGAACCGTGACATCGAAGCCCAGTACAACGAAGAGTTGGGAGAGGTGGAACTCTTCGAGTTCCGGACCGTGGTGGACGAGATCGAGGACACAGAGATGGAGATCCTGATGGACTCTGCTCGCGAACTCGACCCCGACTGCGAAGTTGGCGACTCCCTGGGCATCAAGATGGACATCGCCATCCTGGGTCGCATCGCGGCGCAGACCGCCAAGCAGGTCATCATCCAGAAGGTCCGCGATGCGGAACGGGAGATGACCTTCAACGAGTTCCGTGATCGGAAGGGTGACCTGATCACCGGTATCGTTCGGCGCTTTGAGAAGGGCAACATCATCGTTGACCTGGGGCGCGCTGAAGCCGTCCTGCCCCGTCGCGAGCAGGTGCCCACGGAGACTTATCGTCAGGGTGACCGCATCCAGGCCTACGTCCTGGACATTACCCGGGCATCGAAGTCGCCGCAGGTCGTCCTGTCTCGAACCCATCCTGGACTGTTGATGAAGCTGTTCGAGCTCGAGGTTCCGGAGATCTACGAAGGCATCGTACGCATCGAGGCCTGTGCGCGGGAGCCGGGTGTGCGGGCCAAGATCGCTGTTTCGTCGACCGACAGCGATGTCGATCCCGTCGGAGCTTGCGTGGGCCTCAAGGGCTCAAGGGTCCAGGCCGTCGTTGCCGAGCTTCGCGGTGAAGCCATCGACATCATTCCCTATCACCCGGACCCGGCGCGGTTCATCGTTCACGCCATTGCCCCGGCGCACGTGAGCCGTGTCTACATCGACGAGCACACCCACTGCATGGAATTGATCGTCCCGGACGATCAGCTGTCCAAGGCCATCGGTCGCCGCGGTCAGAACGTGCGTCTGGCTGCCCAGCTCACCGGTTGGCGGATCGACATCTACAGTGAGACCCGTCACGCGGAACTGAACGAGCAGGCGCGGAGCGAACTCACCCGGATCGCCGGGTTGGACGAGGAGTCCGTCGAGGAACTCATCCGGCACGGTTTCCGCTCGGCCAAGGAGTTGACTGACGCCGAGGTCTACGAGATCGCCAGCGTGCTGGGGGTCGAGGAGGCCGCAGCAGAGGCCCTCATTGAGGCGGCCGACACCATTCTTGAGCAGCTCATCCTGGAAGAGGCGGAACGCAAGCGGTTGGCCGAAGAAGCGGCCGCACTGCTTCCCCCCGAGGCCACCGAGGAACTGCCAACGCTTGAAGCAGTGGACGGGGAACTGCCTCCGGAGGCCTAGCGGCCTACCGGTGGGGCCTCGTGCGATGCCCGAGCGTACCTGTGTTGCCACCCGGGAACGGGCGGATCAGGATGCCCTGCTCCGCCTGGTTCGCACGCCAGATGGCCAGGTGGTTGTGGACTACCGCGGGCGTCTGCCGGGACGTGGCGCCTGGGTAAAGCCGGCTCGTTCCGCCCTGGAACTCCTGGAGCGGAAACCCAAGATTCTGAGCAAGGTGCTCCGAGGGCCGGTCCGGGTCGAGGGTCTGCTGGCCCAGGCCCAGGCATCGAACCAGGCTGCGCTGGAGCACGCCCTGTCTCTTGCTTCGCGTTCAGGCTCCGTCGTCGGGGGAGGTGATCGCGTTCGGACCGCCTTGAATTCCGGGCGTGCCACAGCCCTCATCCTTGCGGCAGATGCCTCCCCCCGAGGATCGGCCGATCTCGCACGACGAGCGGGTGGCCTGCCCGTGGTCACTCTGCCTCTCGACCGGGAGACCCTGGGGGCGAGGATTGGCCGTGGTCCGAGGGCAGCGCTGGTGGTCCTGCGAGGCAAGGCCGGTGATTACCTGCTGCGGGAGTTGCACCGGTGGGTAGCACTGCGTTAGAAAGCGACCCTTCTCTGGGTTGCCATCCGGCTACCCAAAAGGGGCCCGCGCCCGGGCCCCCGCTCTAAGAGTCCCCAGACAGGGCGCCATGGGGACCCACCGCCCACTCCGTGGTGCCGCCTTCGCGGCGGCAATGCAGGCTACGAATGTCGACCAAGGACCTACTCGACCGGCTGCAGAAGTCCGGCGGATCCACCGTCACCCGACGGCGGGTTGAGGGCGAGCGTGCGCCGGAGGGCGGACAAACCTCAACGCGGGTGGCAACGGGTGTGATCCGTCGCCGCCGCAAGGGGCGTGACGTCGCGGAGCCTCCCAAGGATCTTCCGACCTTCGGCAAGGTCGAGGCCGAGGCGCCTCCCATCGAGGCCGAGGAAGCACCCGTTGAAGAGAGTGTGGAGGAGGTGCAGGCTCCAGTCCTTGAGGAAGAGGAGTCCACGCCAGAATCCACCGCCGTCGAGGCCCCGGAAGCCGAAGAGGCGAGCGACTCCGAGCCGAACGCGGCCGAGGACGGGACGGCGGAGGAAGGTGGTGAGGTTTCGGAAGAGCCTGTGGCGGCTGCTCCGAAGGCCGCAACGCCCCAGGAGGAACCTCCGACGCTTATTGGCGGTCCGCGACTTCCCAATCTTCCGGCACTCGGTTCGGCGGTGGTCAAGCCTCCGCCCGGCTGGGACCCGTCGAATCCAAGGGCCAGCATGGCCAGGGCCAGGAAGCCAGGTCCTGGGGAGGCCACGGGAGGCGGGGAGACCGGTGCACCGAAGTCCCCCGCTCCGGGCGAGAAGTCGGCGGAGGGACGTGGGGACAAGCGGGGACGTTCCGGTGGGGATGGCTTCGGTCGGCCGAGCCCTCCGAAACGGTCTCGTCGTCGGGGAAGGGTCGAGGCCTTCATGGACGACGTGCCGATGCGGCGACGCAAGCGGAATCGTCGCAGCAGTGGACCCAAGACACCCTCTCCCAAGCCCAAGGCCGAGAAGCGCAAGGTGCGCATCGACAACACGGTCTCCGTGGGCCAGCTTGCCCACGAGATGGGCATCAAGGGCAAGGAGGTCATCAAGACCCTGATGTCCATGGGCACCATGGCCACCATCAACCAGCAGATCGACTTCGACACGGCCGTGCTGGTGGCGGCGGAATTCGAATACGAGGTCATCAACGTTGGTTTCGAAGAGGAGAACATCCTCATCGCCAACGAGGATGTCGCCGACGTCGAGCGGGCGCACAGGCCGCCCATCGTGACCATCATGGGCCACGTTGACCATGGCAAGACCTCGCTATTGGACAAGATCCGCGAGAGCCGCGTGGCTGCAGGCGAAGCCGGCGGTATCACCCAGCACATTGGTGCCTACCAGGTCGACCGGGGTGGGAGTCTCATCACCTTCATCGATACCCCGGGACACGAGGCCTTTACGGCCATGCGGGCACGCGGTGCCACGGTGACCGACATTGTTGTGCTGGTCGTGGCCGCCGACGATGGTGTGATGCCCCAGACCATCGAGTCGATCAACCACGCCAAGGCCGCCGAAGTTCCCATCATCGTGGCCGTCAACAAGTGCGACAAGCCCGATGTGAACCCGGACAACGTCCGCCAGGCGCTGATGCAGTACGAACTCGTGCCCGAGGAGTACGGCGGCGAGACGCTGATGAACAACGTCTCCGCCATCACCGGTGATGGAATCGATGGGCTCCTGGAGTCCATCCAGCTCGTGGCCGAACTCAACGAATTCCAGGCCGCCACCGACCGACACTCGGAAGGGGTGGTCCTCGAGGCGCGTCTGGAGCAGGGCCGTGGCCCTGTGGCGACCTTGCTGGTCAAGGAAGGAACGCTCAAGCAGGGCGATCCGCTGGTTCTCGGGAACACCTGGGGCAAGGTTCGGGCCATGTCCGATCACAGCGGCAAGCGCATCAAGGTCGCCGGACCCTCGACCCCGGTAGAGGTCATCGGCCTGGATGGTGTGCCCGCTGCTGGAGACGACTTTTCCGTCGTCAAGTCCGACAAGGATGCCCGGACACTTGCCGAGCATCGTGGGGAGCAAGAGCGGAAGAAGAGCATGGCCGGTCGTGGACGGGTCAGCCTTCAGGATCTCTACGCCCAGGCCCAGGCGGGTGACGTCAAGCACCTCAACCTGATCATCAAGGCGGACGTGAACGGCTCGTTGGAAGCGGTGCGGGCGGCATTTGAGAACCAGGAAATTGAAGGGGCTGAGGTCAAGACGCTGCACTGTGGTGTGGGCAAGGTCACCGAGTCCGATGTCTCCTTGGCCAGCGTCAACGGTGCCATCATCATCGGGTTCAACGTCCGCCCGGACGTCAAGGCCCGGAAGCTTGCCGCCACCAGTGGGGTCGAGGTTCGAACCTACAAGGTCATCTACGAGGCCCTGGACGAGGTCAAGAACGCCCTGCTGGGTCTATTGGAACCCGTGTACGAGGAAGCCCACCAGGGTGCAGCCGAGGTCCGAAAGGTCTTCGTCATTCCCAAGGTCGGCGCCATCTGTGGCTGCATGGTCGTCGAGGGCAAGGTCTGTCGGAACCACATGGCTCGTCTGACCCGCGATGGCGTGGTCATCTGGGAAGGCAAGGTGGCCTCGCTCAAGCGGTTCAAGGACGACGCCAAGGAAGTCAGCCAGGGCTATGAGTGCGGCATCGGTCTCGAGGGCTACAACGACATCAAGGAAGGCGACGAGATCGAGTCCTACATCGTTGAAGCCATTCGTCGGACGGCCTGAACTTGGGTTCGGCCGGCCAGATGCTGGTCGGCAGCGCCCGCTGGACGTTTCGTCTGCGGGAAGTCCGGAGCCTGAAGGACAAGCGGCGAGTGTCGGCCCGGATTCGTGATCGCGTCCGGGCGAAATTCCCGGTCGCCATTTCAGAGGTCGAAGGGCTCGATGACAAGAGACGCCTTGTCCTGGGGCTTGCCACGGTCGGCAACGATGCGGTGGTGCTGCGTTCGACCCTGGACCGCATTGCGGCCTTTGTGGATGACCTGTACCTGGCGGAACCGACGGGGCGAAGTGTCACCATCGAACCCTTCGATGGGAGCGATCTCAAGTTAGGTCTGGACATGTCAACACTTTGAGGGGGATCCCGGTTATGATGAGAGCATGAGGGACCGGAATCGAAGCGCGTCTGATCACCAGTACTGGCTCAGCCGCGCACAGTTGACGGCGCTGGCAGTGACGACGCTGTCCGTGGCTGTACTGGGTTTCTTCGTGGGCTTGATGGTGGGGCGGCGCACCCAGCCGGAGGCCGAGGCCGAGGCCGTCGCTCGATTGGTTGAGCCCGAGGTGGAGCAGGATGCCCTGATGGACCTGCTCGCGCGTGTGGAGTCTGCCGCAGCGCGGCAGATCCCCGAGGCAGAGGCCGCCCCCATGCGATTCATGGAACACCTGGTGGTCGATGAGGTGCCCCTGTCGAAGCCAGTCGAGAAGCCAGAGGTCGAGCCGGAGCCGATTGAGATCGAGCAGGACGTCACCCCGCCGCCCGAGGCCCCGCCCAAGGAACCGGAAGCCGCAGAGGGTGAGTCGGTCTACACCCCCCCTCAAGAGGGCTGGTCGGTCCAGATCGCTGCCTATACCTCAGCAGAAGAAGCCAATGACCGTGTCAGTGCGCTGCGTGCCGAGGGGTACAAGGCCTGGCGGGCTGAAGCACTGGTCAGGGGCCGAACCTGGTACCGGGTTCGCATCGGGGGCCACAACAGCAAGGATGTTGCCCAGGAGGCGGCAAACTCTCTCGCTGAGCGTCTCGGTTCCGATGACCTGATGGTGGCTCGGATCGAGTAATGAGTCGTCGCATCGAGAAGCCGTGGGGGCACGAGGAGATCTGGGCTGAGACCGATGCCTATGTGGGCAAACTGCTCTTCATCCGCGCTGGTCACCGTCTGAGCCTTCAGCACCACCTGGTCAAGGAGGAGACCATTCGGGTCATTCGTGGCCAGATGCAACTTGAGCTGGACGATTCCGAGTCTGTGCTGGAGACCATTGTGCTGGGGCCTGGGGACACGGCGCACATCCGCCCCCTTGCGCGCCATCGGATGACTGCGGTGACGGACTGCGAGATCTGTGAGGTCAGCACGCCGCACCTGGACGACGTGGTTCGGCATTCCGACGACTACGGACGAGAAGGGACATCAGAGCCGTGAAACGGTCCTGGTTGTCCCGGTGACCTGGTTGACGTCAAGGGCCGGCTTCGGCATGATCACAGATGGACCCGTATGCCGCAGGAAGCGGCCACGCGGATACTTGCCATGCTGACTCTCCTTCTGGCCTCCCTCACAGCTCCGCTGGCGCTTGGCCAGGATCTGTCGAGCGCACTGACCCTCGCAGAAGAGCAGCAGCCCGATATCTACGTCATTCAGGACGGCGACACGCTCTGGGACATCGCAGCGCTGAACATGGGAAATCCCTACTACTGGGCCCGTCTCTGGTCGATCAAC
>CAZMNK010000187.1:0-10025 GCA_964567625.1 uncultured Enterobacterales bacterium
GCCAGGAGACCTCTGGCACGGCAGGTGGCGGCGCCTGGCTGGTGCTGGCCAGCGGCATGTAGGGCTCCCGGGTCTCCAACGGCAACCTCAAGGGTTCACAGGCACCCGGGGGAAGACCGGCGACGGAAGCCCACGAGGGGGACCAGGAACAGAGCAGACAGGCTGAGTGGGTTGCTGCAGCCCCCCAGCACGCCTTCCCCTCCCCCATTCCTCGGGTCCGTCCCCAACTGGTACTCCTCCAGGTTCGAGTACCCGTCCTGATCGGGGTCTTCTGCGCCATCATCCCGGGTGGGGTCCAGGCCTCTGGCGACCTCCCAGTCATCATCCATCCCGTCGTGATCCCGGTCAAAGGGCATCCTGAGTTCAAGCCCACTCAACTCGGTGCCGGCCACCGGATGCAGAACCTCTCCCCAGGCCTGGAGACGTTCCTCGGGCCACCAGACATCCACGAAGTCCGGATCGCCCTTGCAGAGGGCCTCGAGTGAGGCGCGGAGACGGTAGGGCCCCGCGACCAGGGAAGTCAGGCGATACCGTCCATGGTCATCCGTGGTGGCGGAGACCTGGGGCAGGTCATGGGCATCGGGGAACGCAGTGACGGTCGCCCCATGCACCGGGAAGCCATCGTGGTCGAGGATGCGTCCCCCAAGAACGGCCTCGGCGATCCAGTTCACCTCGCCAATGTCACGCTGCTCCCCTTCGCCCAGGGTCCAGGTGCTGACACCACCATCGTCCTCCCGGACGTGGTCTTCAATTCCACCGAGTTCTTCACCGCGAACCCGGAGATTCCAGGCGCCAGCCCCGAGACGATGGGCCGTGAAGAACCCCTCCTCATCGACCTCCACCTTGATCGACACGGACTCGTCATCGTTGAGCGCCCGGAGGGTCAGCTCCTCAAGGTCCGCTGGCCCCCCGACGATCCGGCCGGTCAGGCTGGCCTCGGGAACCACCTGGAGCAACACATCGTCGACCACGTCTCCGTCATCGTTCAAAGGAATGAGTTCCGTCGGACGGTCGGAGCCCGGCCAGTAGTGAACCGCCCAACCATCGTGGGCCACCCAGACCTCGGCAGCGCCGGCCCGCATCCCCTGGACCGACCAGGTGCCATCCTCGGCAGTCTCCACGGACTCCACAAAAGTCCCGATGCGTACCCGGACCTTCACCCCGGCCTGGGGCTCTCCCTCGGGGTCTTCAACCCGGCCGGACAAGTCCACACCCTCCCCCAGGGTGAGCTCGCCCAGGTCCTGGACTTCCCCCTCGAAGAACAGGAATTCCTCGGCATCCACCAGGTCATACCCACCGATCCAGGATTGGGGATGGTCATCGTGAATGACCTCCACTCGCACGCCAGAGGCCACGGTGGGGAGCCCACTGAGGGCAAAACTCCCCTCCTCGTCCACGAGCACGGAACGTTGCCAGGGGATGGGTTCATCCCCGGCTGGAACCGCGACCACCGAGGCCCCCACTGCGGGTCCCCCGTCCGGGAGAGACAACCTGCCCGTCAACCGGCCTCCCTCCTCCAGGATGACCACGTGTCCCGACGAGTCCTCGCCGTGCTCCAACCCAACCAGTGCGCCCTCACACCAGGTGTCGCCATCGGGAAAGTAGCGGTCCGGCAGACCCTGCTCTTCGAGGGGAGTGGCCCGCAGTCGAAAGGGAATCGCCGGTAGCCCCGCGAGTTGAAAGGCGCCCGACGGGTCGGCGCTGGCGGAACCCACGACCCGAAGGGTGGAATCGATCGCCTCCACCAGGACCTCGTCCTCCTCCAAATTCCCTTCGAGGATACCGGTCAGGTCCGCTGCCAGCAGCGGGGACACAAGGGCCAGGATCATGCTGCCTCCGCCGGCCAACTTAGCCGCCAGATGGGCGGTCCTCTACCGCTCAGAGAGCCTCCCCTTCCCGGGGGTTTGTAGACGCAGTTTCTTCCTGCCGCGATAGAACCGGTCCCCCGACAGCGGAGTCCAACGTGCGCCTCGACGAATTCGAGTCCGTGTTCCGGTCGGCGGTCAAGCCAACCTTCGGCTATTCCCCGCCGGAACTGGTCGAGGTCCTCCTCGTCACGGATGCCGACGAGGAAACAGCGACCGCGGTGAGCACCACCCTGCAGGGGCTGCTCGCCGCCGTCAACGCCCCGGACACCCTCCAACTGCACCATGCGGGGCGGGGGGACTGGAAGACCCCAAGCGGTCTTCTGGACCTGGTCGCCAGGAAACAGCCAGACCTGGTGGTGACCTGGCGGAACCTGGCTGGAGACTCTGAAGCGCTTCAGTGGGATGTAGGACCCGTGGTCCATGCCCTGACCCAGGGCAGCGATGTGCCTGTGCTCCTGTTGCCGGATCCGCATCGCCAGGACTTTGAAGAGCGGGTAGGCACCTCCAACCGGGTGTTGGTGGTGACCGACCACCTGACCGGCGACGACCGTCTCGTGAACTGGGCGGTGGCGTTCACCGCCCACCAGGGCCACCTCCACCTGGCACACATCGAGGACCAGGCTGTCTTTGAACACTACATGGAAATCATCTCGCGTCTTCCTGGGATCCCCACGGAGGAAGCCCGGGAAGGACTCCTGGCCAAGCTGTTGGCGCTGCCCGAGGACTACTGTGACTCGGTCACCCAGGGGCTCACGGAGCACGGAATCGACGAGCACATCGTGTCGATTGTGACGCTCGGAAACCCGGTCTCCGATTACCCGGCGCTCGTGGAGCGGCACCGAATCGAGTTGCTCGTCTGCAACACCAAGGACCCAGGTCAACAAGCCATGGATGCGCTGGCCCACGCGCTGGCGGTCGCCCTTCACGACGTTCCCCTGTTGTTGCTCTGATGGACGACATGCACGCGGTTTCGACGGCCACCACCTGGCTCTTCGTGGCGGTCCTGTTGGGCATGATTGCCTCGCTGGCCCTCGAGGAGAAGCTCCACGCCAAGAAGTCCATGATCACTGGGACCTTCGCGGTGCTCAGCCTGGGGCTGGGGGCTGGCCTCGGCATCCTGCCCTTCGGAGACGTCACCCTGCCAAACGGGCACCACGTGCAACTGCCCATCTACGTGCCTGCCGTGGACTGGGAGGTCATCGCCATCATCCTTGGCGCGAGCCTGTTCATCGATGTGATCAGCCGATCCGGCATCTTCAGCTGGACAGCGATCTCCCTCACCCGGCTCTCGAAGGGCGACCCGCTGCGGCTGTTGGCGTTCTATGCGGGCCTGACCGTCGTGTTCTCCGCTGTGCTCAACAATGTCACCGCGATGATCATCGTGGGGTCACTGACCGTCGTCTCCCTGGGCAAACTCGAGCGCAAGGACCTCTTGCTCGGGTTTTTGTTGACCGAGGGCCTCCTCACCAACATCGGTGGCCTTCTCACGCTCATTTCCTCGGTCCCAAACATCATCCTGGGCAACAAGGCGGGTATCTCCTTCGTCTCGTTCTTCCTGGTGGCGGCCCCCTACGCGGTCATCGCCACCCTGGTGACCCTGGGAATGGCAGTTGTCCTCTTCGACATCCGGCCCCTTCCCGACCAGGAGGCCCGGCTCGCAGCAGCCCGACAGGTCCAGAGCTTCGACCCCTCCGATGGCATCGAGAGTTCGGCCTTTTTCAAGCTCTCCTGGCTCCTTCTCGGGGCCTTCATCCTGACCATCGCCACCACCACGATCCTGCCTGGTGTGCGGGACCTCGGAATGGGATTTGTCGCCATGGCTTTCGCCGTCGTGGCGATGCTTCGGTACAAGCATGAGATCGACAAGAACTACGCGGCGGTCGACTGGGACCTGCTGTTCTTCTTCATCTTCCTTTTCGTCGTGATCAACGTGATGGAACACGCCCAGGTCCTCCATCTCCTGGGGGACGGCATCGCCACGCTGGTGGCCACTGGGGAGCTCACAGGAGCGGCCCTGTTGCTGTGGTCCTCGGCGCTGGCCTCATCGGTGACAGACAACGTTCCCCTGGCTGCCGTGATGGGGACCATCCTGGCTGAACAAGGCCTCCCGTCAGACAGCCACCTGTGGTGGGCAACCGTGTTCGGGACCAACCTGGGTGGCAACTTCACCCCTATCGGCAGTGCCTCTACGGTCGTGGCCGTGGCTGTCATCCACCGACAGGGTCTGCAGATGAGCTTTGTTCGCTTCATTCGAATGGCTCTTCCCTTTGCCCTGGTTCAACTGGTCCTGGCCACCGGCTACGTGCTCCTGGTGCTCCGCTGACCGAGCACAACGGGGGGATCGGTGACCCGGTCCCTCGGACAGGCCAGTTCCGGGGGCAAAAGCCCGGCAATTCCTGCACCAAGACCGCCCTGCCCTGGCGTGGCTGCCCATGACCGGCCTGCTGTTCACTCTGCCCCTGGCCCTCGCAGCGCCCGTGGACCCCAGCGGGATCTGGGACGTCACCGGACGGGACACCCAGAGGGTCCAGTACGACGGTTCCGTGATGATTCAGCCCTGGGGTCCGGCCCTGGACGTGACCTGGCACACGAGCCTGGGGGACTACCAGGGAATCGCCCTGGTTGTGAACGGCGAGCTCTACGCCGCCTGGGGGGCAGGGGCGGAATTCGGACTGATGACCTACACCATTGCACCCGGGCGACTGGAGGGGGAGTGGGTCCTCTGGCGAGACCGCGAGGGGCCCGGCAAGGAATGGGGCACACCCAGGGGCCGAGTACGGCGCTCGTTGATCGGAACCTGGGAGATGGACGGGCACCTGCCCGGCGCACCGGAGCAGAGCTATCGGTCCTTGCTGACGATCACGCGCCTGGGGCGCACCTACCTGCTCACCTGGGACACCGGCGGATCCATCTACCAGGGCGTCGGGTTTCGCCACGGCGACACCCTGGTGGTCGGTTGGGCCCTCGACACCGCAGGGGGGCTGGTTCGATACAGGCTCGAAGAGGAGGAGGCTCGGGGCCGCTGGGCTGTCGCGGGCAACAGGAAGAGAGGTCGCGAACAACTGGTTCGGCGGTAGGCTTCCTCTTCCGTGGCCACCTTCACCGCCAGCGCCCCAGGCCGGGTCTGCCTGCTGGGTGAACACTGCGACTGGGCCGGGGGTACATCCCTCACCATGCCGCTTCCACTGAGTGTCTCGGTCTGTTTTCAGCCCGATGGCGGTCCTGTGCTTCGCGCCCGGTCCGGGGGTCGCCAGAGCGCCTGGCCCTTGCCGATTCCGCCCTCGGGCCCCCGCAACAAAAGAGATCCTCTCCGGTACATCGCCGCGGTGAGCATGAGCGTCGGTACCGCCGGCCATCCCTGTCCAGGGGGCGTGGTCACGGTCGAATCCGACCTGCCCGAAGGCCGGGGATTCTCCTCCTCGGCCGCCCTCTGTGTCGCCACTGCAAAGGCGATGCTCGCCTCCCAGGGCGTGGAGTTGCCACCGCGGCAGGTGGCCCATGTGGCCTACGAGGCCGAACGGGAACGGGTAGGAATTCCCTGCGGACTTCTGGATCAGCTGGCCTGTAGCCATGCCCGGCCGCTGCTCATCGAGTGGGGTGGGCGGTCACCAAGAGTCCACGGCGTCCACCTGGGGGCCCGCGTCTTCCTGGTGGTCGGCAGCTTTCCGGAACCACGAGACACCGCAGGCATCCTGAAGCGACTGAACGAGTTGCACCGAGGCAGGGGCAGGTCAGAGGACGCCGCTGCCGTTCAACGGGCCCTGGCCTGTTGGGGGGAAGCAGCGCATGAAGGCGCCCAGGCCCTGGCCCTGGGGAAACTCGAGACCCTGGGGGAGTGGATGAACAAGGCCCAGGAAGTCTATGAGACCGAACTGGCCCGGCGGATTGCAGAGCTTCGCGCCCCGCGGCTCATTCAGGCCTGCGAGATGTTGCGAGAAGCCGATGCCCTGGGAGCCAAGTTCAGCGGGGCTGGCGGGGATGGCTCCGTGGTCGCCCTTGCCCGGGATGAGGCACACGCCTCCGCCCTGGGCTCCCTTCTACGGTCCATGGGCCTGGAATCCTGGAACCTGCCGCCCTTTGAACCGGCCGGGGTCAAGGAGTGAAACCCACCGTCCTCGTCACCGACTGCCAAGACCTCCCGGCTGCCGCCTGACCCGGGCGGCCGTCAACCCTTGGGGTCAGCCCACTCCGGGGCCCCCAACTCCCTGCGCAAGGCCAGGTAGGCCTGGCTCCAGCTCCCATCGGCCCGCCGTAGAACCAGCGGCTCCGGATCGTTCCGGACGCCTGACCAACCACAACTGAAGAGCGCGATGAGCGGGGCACGGCCTTCGCGAAAGAACACCTCCTGGCGGGCCAGGAGCGTCAGGCCGGATTCTGAGATGGCCTGTTCTGGGCGCGGATCGGTGGCCATGTGGCAGAAGCAGAACCGGGCCCGGTCATTCCGTTGGAGGCTTCTCGCCGCTGCCCGGGCATAGTCGAACACACTCCCCTTCAATTCCATGCGCGCCCCCGCCCGCTGGGCATGAGGAGAGACCACGCCATGCCCCAGGGGAATGTAGGGGGGACTCCCGGTCACAAGGTCGTGTTCATGCCTGGCCGGCACCGCCTTCGGGTTTCTGAGATCCCCCTGAACCACTTCCACACGGTCTGAAAGACCATTCAACAGGACCGTTCGTTGGGCCAGCCGGGCGCTGACCTCCTGGACCTCGACGGTCCTGAGGGTGGCCTCGGGCGCCATGCCCCACAGAGTCACCAGGCCCACAGAGCCAATACCGCTACCCAGGTCCAACAACCGGCGGGCTTCAGGACAGGCCCGAATGGCTGTCCAGGCCGTCAGGAGATCATCGGAACTGAACCGATGACCACGGCGAAGCTGAAAGACCCGCCATTCCCCTGCCAACAGGTCCAGTGTTTCCTCAGAACCGGGCTCCAGAGCACCCATGACGACTCACGCAGCGTCGGCTCGAGCGCGTTTGACAGCCGCCGACAGGACGCCGGGTATCCTTTCCCGCACCTCTGCCAACGGTTCCGGGAGGATGACACCCGCTGCCTTGGCGTGTCCTCCACCCGAGGGATGAAGGGCGCGAGCCACGGCGGACACGTCCACCAGGCCCCGACTTCGCAGGCTCAACTTCACCCGCCCTGGCGCACGCTCGACCATAAGAACCGCCACCTGGACCCCCTCGACGTAGAGAAGGGCATCCACGATTCCCTCCACATCAGCCTCGGTCGTCCCCAGCCTCCCATGCAGGTCCTGGCTCGCAATGCCCTGGAGCACCGAGCCATCACCGTGAAAGCTGGCGCCATCCAGCACGCGAGCCTTCAGCTTCATCCCGGCCGGGCGCCGTTCCATGAGCACGTGAATCGCAATGTCCGCATGATCGATGCCCTGGTCCAACAACCGGGCCGCCGCCCGCAACGTCGCGGAAGAGGTGTTGGAATAGCGAAAGCCCCCGGTATCGAAAAGCATCCCCGCGTACAGCAGCGATGCCATGTCGCGGTCCAGCGCGACCTCCCATGCATCCAGCAATTCCAGGACCATCTCGCAGGTGCTGGCGGCGTTCGGTTCGAGGATGGCCAGGTCGTAGCCCTCGGCAGAGGTCGTCCCGTGGTGATCGATGATCGCCCGTCCCCCGGCAGCCTGGAAGGTCCTGGACACCTCGGGTGCCAGACGATGGCGATCCCCGTCCAGCACGATCGCCACGTCATAGGTTTCCAGGGGCTGGCTCTCGTCCAACATCTCGCCCACGCCGGGCATCCAGGCGTAGCGGAAATTGGCGTGTCCGGCCACGTCCACTCGGGCCTCTGTCGTGGTCCGGAGCACCCGGGCCAGTGCAAGACAGGCCCCCAGGGAATCCCCATCTGGATCCTCGGGTCCCGTCAGTAGAACGGTCTGTGCGTCGGAGAGCAGCCTGGCCAGCTGCGCAGCATCGGAAGGGCTAGGCATGCACGGGTTTCCTGCTTGGGGGGACCACTCGGACGAAGGAGCCTGACTAACGCTGGTAACGGGTAGGAGCGAGACATCCCTTGGGGGTCGAAGCAAGCTCGCATTGGCCCTGGACCCTCTGTCCCGATAGTCGGGGCTGGATTCCGGCTCGACCCACGAGACGGTCAAGCCGAGGAGCCTCCCTGGTGTCCACCACCGACAACCCCCCCAACGACACCGACAACGACAACGAGCCAGAGCCTGTCCCGGACGCGACAACGGATCCTGTCCAGGACGGCGAGACCGAGGAAGCCCCGACGGATGATTCACCGGGCGAGGCAGAGGATGAAGGTCGCGTCAGCGACTACAAATCCGGCCGTGCCTTCTCCGACTTCCCTCTTAGCCCCGAGGTTCTAGAGGGACTGAAGGAGCTCGGCTACCAGGAGGCCACGCAGGTCCAGGCCGAGGCCATCGAGCCCGGCCTGGCAGGCAAGGACCTCCTGGTACGAGCAAAGACCGGAACCGGCAAGACCTGTGCGTTCGGCGTCCCGGTTGTGGAAGCCCTCGAGGCCGGCAGCCGCAAGGTCCAGGGCCTCGTGCTTTCCCCGACCCGGGAACTGGCCAACCAGATCGCCCGGGAACTCACTGGCATCGCCAAGTTCAAGGACGTCCGAATCCTCACCATCTACGGCGGTGTGGGCATGGGCCCCCAGGAGAAGGCCCTCGAAGAGGGCGTTGAACTCGTCGTGGGTACCCCCGGACGCGTGCTCGACCACCTGCGAAGGGGAAATCTGGACCTCTCCGAGGCCAAGATCGCCTGCCTCGACGAGGCGGACGAGATGCTCAGCATGGGGTTCTTCCAGGACGTCACGAAGATTCTCAGCAAGCTGCCCGAGAAGAACCAGCTGCTCATGTTCTCCGCCACGGTGAACCAGGACGTCAAGCGTCTGATCACCCGCTTCCTGGACGAACCGATCGACATCTACCTGTCCACGGACACCGACCACGTGGAGGGGATCACCCACATCCTCTACGAGACCGGCCCGGATTATCACCGGGTCAAGGCACTCCTCGCTGTCATCGACAAGGAGCAGCCGGACAACGCCATCGTCTTCTGCAACACCCGCGAGGACACGTCCACGATCGCGAGCTTCCTGTCCAAACAGGGCATGGCCTGTCAACTGCTGAGTGGGGAACTTCCACAGAAGAAGCGAGAACAGGTGATGGCGACCATGAAGGCCGGCGGCATCAAGATCCTCGCTGCCACCGACGTGGCGGCTCGGGGTATCGACATCTCCAGCCTGAGCCACGTCTTCAACTACCACCTGCCCCAGGATCCGGCGATCTACCTGCACCGGGTCGGTCGCACCGGTCGTATCGGCAAGCAGGGCTACGCCATCTCCCTCTCGGGGGGACAGGACCTCGCCACTCGGCTGGTGCTGGAGAAGCAGTTCAACGTGGACTTCGAGGTTCGCGAACTCCCCACTCCCGAGGAGGCAGGAGAACTCCGGTTGACCCAGCAGCTCGGCCGCCTGAAGGAGGCCATGGCCGTCAGCGCCTTTGAAGGCTACCTGCCGGTGGTTCGAGCCCTCAAGGAGAGGCCCGGCGGCGACCTCCTGCTGGCCACGGCCATGCGGGTGTTCTTCGATTGGGATCGCCTCCAGCGAGCGGAAGCCGCCGGAGTCGACTCCCTGTCGGCCCTGGACGACGCCAAGCAGGAACGACGAGAGCGTCGACCCGGCCGAGGAGGCCGGGACTCTGGCGGTGGCCGAGGTGGTCGCGGAGGCCGGGACGACGGGGGTGGCCGAGGCGGCCGTGGAGGAGGACGCCGGGACCGGGACGATGGGGGTGGCCGATCCCGCAGGCCTTCTCATTCCGAGGACGACAGGCCCAGGCCCACCGCAGAGAGCTCACCGAGCAAGGATGGGGGCACCCCCCGCCGGCGTCGGCGGCGTCGCAAGGGCAGTGACAAGCCCAGTTGAGCCCAGGCTGGCGGCTCAGGCGCGGATGAAGCTCGCCTCAAAGGCGACCTTGCGAGCCTTTTCTGCTTCGCTGGAGGACAGGACCCCCGACTCCACGAGCAGTCTGTGCTCCTTGTGGATGTTGGTCTCGCAGAGGTAGGTCCCGTCGGTGTTGATCGTCAGTGGGATTCCGGCTTCAAGGAATGTCCCCAGGATGTAGCGGAATTCCTCGAGGTGCCGGACAGCCCGGGTGTTCAGGTTCGAGGTGGG
>CAZMNK010000188.1:0-9941 GCA_964567625.1 uncultured Enterobacterales bacterium
GAGGCCTAAGTCGAACACATTACACTTAAGTTCGATTTAATCTAAAGTTCAATCCCCGCATGCCGGGGGGATGGAAATCCAATAATTACAGTTGGTTATAAATCCCTACTGACCAAAACAAATTACGGCCGATCCGAACGGGACTCCCGCTCGGATCGGCTAACGTTCGCTCAAGATATGGTGCGTCTACTGAAGCAGCTGGATCGCACCCTGATTGATCTGGTTGGCCTGTGCCAGGATCGAGACACCAGCCTGCTGGAGGATCTGGTACTTGGCCATCTGAGAGGTCTCGTAGGCAAAGTCCGCATCACGGATCTGCGACTCGGCAGATGCCAGGCTCTCGGTGTAGGTCTCCATGTTGCGCATCGAGGACTCGAGCCGGTTTTGGACGGCACCGTAGCCACTGCGGTAGCTGGAGAGGGAGTCGAGAGCAGCATCAAAGTCGGCGATAGCCGACTGGGCGGCCGTGGAGGTCGCCAGGTTGATGGACACGGTATCGACCGCAATGATGGTCGTGCGCATGTCGCCCATGTTCAGGTTGATCTGGTCATTCGAAGTGTTGTTGATTCCAACCTGGACAGCGATCTGGGTCAGACTGCCATCGGCCAGCGCAACGCCGTTGAACTCGGTGGACTGGGCAATACGATCGATTTCTGCAGCGATCTCAACGTACTCCTGCTGAATGTACGCACGCTCTGTGTCGTCCAGAGTTTCCGAGGCGGACTGCACGGACAGTTCGCGCATGCGCTTCACCAGGTTGACGACCTCGTTGGTGGCCCCTTCCGCGGTCTGCAGAACGGAGATACCGTCATTGATGTTGCGCATTGCCACCCGGCCAGACCGGTAAGCAGAGTTCAAGTTTTCCGCGACGGCCAGGCCAGCTGCATCATCCCCAGCCTTGTTGATTCGGCGACCAGAAGAGATGCGTGTGAACACATCGGTCAGGCCACGGTGGGTCCGGTTGAGGTTGTTGAGGGCGCCCATGGACGCAAGATTCGTATTAACGGTAAGGGCCATTGTGGTATTTCCTTCGGTGGGTACATTTCCTCTCGGATCAATCCGGAAAGGGGTTGAGCCACCGAGGGGCCAACTGCTCCGAGTTCCCTCGGTTCTCAGAGATGTGCCTGGCACCGAGTACGCAGCGAATCCGGAAGGTATGCCCTGTTCTTGAAGATCTGGAGAAGAGGGCCTGACGGATTCGTTCAGCGCTGGTAGCTCACCTCGTCTCGAAGCCAGGGCTCGGTGGGCGAAACACTGTCGCCCATACCCAGGGAACTGATTTTGATCCCGTCCCCATCCAGGCTCACCACCAGGAAACCGTTTTCGACTGAAGTGGTCTCGTCACCAGGCTCTAATGCCGGCCACGCTACCCAGTCGCGTTGCCCGGATTCAGAAGAGGCCTCATCCAGAAGCCCCTCGCTGAGATTCTTCCAACCCGCTGCAGGGGTCACGATGTACCCGACTCCCTCTTCCACCCCAATCCCATAGGAGGCCATGATCATCCCCTCCTGAAGCAGGGGATGAAAGCGCTGGTAGATATGTTCATGGGCCGCAAAGACCCAGTCCAACTGTCCATCAAAGAGTGCCGTGACGGGTCGGTAGAGTCCCACCTCGTGTCCGAAGCGGCCCCCGACGTCGTAGGGCGGGTGATGCAGTGCCGCAAAGACCCAGGCATATCGGCGCTCACCACCGTCCCAGGTGTCCAGAAGCTCCTGCTCCACCCAGAGATACTGCGACTCTCCCGGTTGCAGATCCTCGGGTGTCTCCGTACTCAGTGCCAACAGGCGAACGTGCCCATAGGAAAGCGCGTAGAAGTCCTCAGTCCCATCCACATAGGGCAGATCGAACCACCGATGGAAGCTCCTGGTGTCCGGGTGTGAATAGACCGTGGGCGTGTCGTGGTTGCCAATGGCGGGCACCATCGGGATGCTGGCCAACAGGGCCCTGGCGCCGTCGAAGAACCGCCACCACAGACCCGGTGTGTCGTCACCAGTCAAGTCTCCGGGCAGGAACAGGAAGGCGCTGTCCGGGTGGCTGGCGACGATTTCGTCGGCGACCTCGGACCAGCGCTGGTAGCGATCACCATTGAATTGCATGTCCGAGGCCACGACAAAGGAGAACTTGGTGGTGTCCTGGGCAGCGGTCCGGAACGCAAAGGTGTCCGAGGACTGTCCGGTACTGTCGTGAACCTGGTACTGAACCCGGCTGTCTGGGGCCAACCCGTCGAGCCGCACCCGATGCAGGGTGTCGAATTCCTCCCCCACTGCAACCCGGTCGAGCTCTTCTTCTCCAAAGCGAACGACACCAAGACAGGGCATTGAGGTCTCCCAACTCACCACCATGCCGGTCGTGGCACCATCTTCCTCCGCCCAGGTCAGGTATGGGCCCACATAGGGGAAGACAGCACTCCAGTGGTATTCCCGGCCACTGTTGTCGTCGATCTCCCCCTCCTGAGACGACACCACCATGTGCAGGGATCGAGCATCCTGGGGTGCGTCCAGGGTCAATTCCCACCCACCGTCGACCCATACCATGTCCTCTTCCAGGTAGAAGACGGCCGTGGTCTCCTCTGAGGTCTCCAGCTCGTACGGCAACCCGTCGTACAGATCCACCCAACCGTTCCAACCATGACGGATGAGCAACCCCTCGGACGAGGACAGGGGACCCGTGTACCGAATGGTCAGGGGCTCCCCGGGGACCATGAGCTGAGGGGTCACCGTCAACACAGGCTCGACGTACGGGTCGACCGCTGACACCAGGAAGGGGGTGATCGTCACTTCCGAAGTACCCGGTTCTCCCACCCGACTGCCATCCGATGGTGTCACCGCACAGGTCCAGGTCTGGTCGGCCCGGGTCTCGCTTCCCGGTACCGTGTCCCCGGGCTGGTACGTGGTCGACGCTTCGCCGTTCCAGGGCTCCCCAGTGACGGACCAGGCAAAGGTGTGGGTCACCGGGTCAGCCTCGGGATCCACCCCCTCCTCGTCGATGCGACAGACCAGGGGGTCCAGCATCTCCATCGGCAACGAGGGCGAGATGGAAACCGTCGGAGCCGCCGGTGGTTGATTGCCCGGCTCCGAATCCCTGCCCGTGTCATCTGCGAGAGGCGTGCAGGCAGACAGGAAGAGAAGAAACGGGTTCAGGCCAGCCACAGGGCCCACCATACCCAATTCGGCTCTCGGTGCCCACGAGCCCCCGAGGAACTCCGTGGAGACTAGATGTACTTGAACAGGTTGACGTCAAACCCGCTCGACGCCACCTGAAGAGCAGCCTCGTAGGCAGTTCTGGTCTCGAGAAGTCGAGTGTAGGCCTCCTCCGGGTTGGCCGAGAGAAACCCATTCATGGACTCGGTCAGGAATCCTGCCATACCCTGGGCCGCCGTGATCGCATCATCGGCCTGCTTGTAGGAGAATCCCGTGGTCTCCCAGTCACGGACGATGGCATCACGGCCAACATCCAGGGATGTGATGCTGGTCTGGACCAGGGCAGTGCTGCCCGCGGTCAAGGCTGTCACCAGGTCGTCAAGCCCGGTAAAGGCATCCCCGAAGGTACCGGAACCCACCAGAGCCGTGTCCACGAATAGTCCATCTCCGATCTCGGTGGACGGAAGCGCAACACTGCCCGCATAGGTCCCCAGAATATCGGTGAAAGGCTCGGTGTCATAGGCCATGCCGGAAAACAGGTAGCGCCCGCCCACATTGGCGTTTGCGTGCTGCAAGAGTTCTTCCTGGAGACCCTGGACCTCGACGGCCGCAGCTGCCATGTCGGTGGCATTGTACGTTCCACTGGACATCTGGATGGCGATCTCGCGGGCCCGGACCATGACGTCCTCAGATTCCTTGAGCACCTGGTCCATGGAGCCCAGCCAGGTCTGGCTGTACACCGCATTGTCCTCATAGATCTGCTGATCGTTCGCGGTCTCCCGCAGACGGTTGATCTGGGACATCTTGCCAGCCGCGTCGGAAGGACGGTTCACCTTCAGCCCCGTCATCGACTGCTCTTCCCACTTGCGAATCTCGCTCTTCAGCCTGGAGCCCTGTCGGGTCATCATGTCAAACAAGCTTGAATAGGTGGTTCGGATGATCGCCATTCTTGTCTCCGCCTACACCAGGTCCATCACGACACGGAGCATATCGTCGGCTGCGCGAATGACCTTGGACGCAGCCTCAAAGGCCGCCTGGAATTCGATGAGCTTTGTGGCTTCCTCATCCAAGTTGACTCCGACGATGGCCTCTCTGACCTCCGTAAGGTCCGCCAACACGGCACTTGACTGAGTCATCATCGCATCGGCCGAGGCCACGTCGGTGCCCACATCGTTGATGATACTGCTGGCGAATTCCTGGACCGTCTGACCACCTACGAGCAACTGGTTCTCGAGGTCCAGCATCAGGGCCAGGTTGTCGCCATCACCCACCTGGGCCGCGGCTGCACCGGCAGGGGCCAACAGATCGGAGTCGTCGAGGAGAGCCTGAACCACGCCAAGCGTGGCGGCAGAACCCGCACCCGCAGTGATGGTGAAGATGTCTCCACCTGGATTGCCGTTGGCGTCAAAGCCCGCATTGTGCTGGGTGTTGAAGGCCGCCGCGACGGCCTCGGCCAGGGTGTCGAGTTGACTCAGGTAGCCCATGGCATCGTTTCGGGCCTCCAACAGTCCGCCCACTCTTCCACCGGACTCCTGGGTGACATCGACGAAACCCTTGTCGGACGACAGGAGCACGATCGGGTTGCCACTGGCGTCGACTCCCGAGGAGAGCTGACGCGCCTGGTTCCCCGAGACCGCGGCGTGACCGCCCAGGAAGACCGTGGCCTGTCCATCGGCACCAATGCTCGCCGTCACACCGATCGATTCGGCCAGTTCCTGGAGGATCTGATCCCGGCGGTCCGCCAGGTCGCCAGCTTCCAGGCCGCTCCCTGCGTTCACGAGCGCCACGTTCAGATCCGCCAGCTCCTGGAACTTGACGTTGATCTCGGCAAGGGATGAGGTCACGTCCAGGGCCAGGCCATCGGCGACAGCCTTCACGCCATCGTAGGTGTTGACCACCGTCGACGCGAAGACTCGTGCTGATTCGATCGCTGAAGATCTGAGCGAACGATCCGATGGGTCCGTGGTGAGCGCACTAAACGAATTGAAGATCTCCTCCAGTGTCTCACTGAAGCCAGATGCTGCAGTCTCGTCGAAGTACGACTCGACGACACTGAGGGACTCGAACAGAGCAGTGGCATGGGACGCATCGCCCGTGTGCTTCACCAGGCGCACGCCAAGCAAGGCGTCGGTCGCACGCACAATCGCGTCGATCCGAACACCTGCGCCCAGCAGCAGGCCACCCTGGAGGATGGGGTCCGCCGCCGAACTCTCCATCGTCCGACGGGAGTAGCCCTCGGTAGATGCATTCGCGACATTGTGCGCGGTCGTGGCAATCCCAGTCCCTGCAGACGAGAGTGCCGAACGGCCGATGTCCAGGGTGTTGAGAAGTGACACCCGGCCTCCCTTGTTAGGTGCTCAGCTGTCCTCTTTTACCGTAGGTCGGAGGAGGCCGACTCGGGAGCACCCTGTCCAGTACCTGCACGACTGTGCCAGTCAGGTACCGGAGGCGTTCGCGAGACTTGTGGAGCCCTTCGGCAACAGCCTTGAGTTCGACCTTGGCCTCTTCCTCTTCAGGAACGGGATCTTGAAGGGCCACCTCCAGGCGGAACAACAGGTCGGCGTGAATCGCGTTGAGGCGATCGAGCTCGACTGTGTCCATCCGGCGGGCAGCCTTCACCTGGTCATCGGTCACCTTGGTCAGGCGACTGAGCAGGTCGATGCGGGAATCAGTAGCCACTAGAAGTCCGAGAGCAGGCCGTCGAGGACATTGTTCATGTCCACGGAGGACTCAAAAGTCCCATCGGCGAGTTGCTTCTTGACTTCATTGACCAGGTCACTTCGAACCTCGGAGGTTTCTCCGAGCTCGACTTTCAATGACTCGATCCAGGCTGCGTCCTTGGAGACCTCCACCTGCGCAGCAGGCGCATTCTTGTCGGTCTCGTCCAGCGTCTTTTTGCCCGAAGGACCGGGCCGATAGACCTCCTGGATCGTTCGGGAGCCGGTGATCTTCATGGTTACCTCTCAGGCTTGGTGAGCGGGAGTTCCCACCGTCACATTCATCCATCGGACCAGCAGTGCTGGGGATTTAGAAGAAATACAAAGAAAATGCCCCTCAGGGCTTCTTTCCCCAGCGAAGAGCCTTCAATGGGTCGACCGGACGCTCATCCTGGCGAACTTCCAGGTGAAGGTGCGGTCCTGTCGACCGACCGCTGGAGCCCACCGAGGCGACCACCGATCCGGCAGCGACGGAATCGCCAGCCTGGACTCCGACGGACTTGCAGTGGGCATACCGCGTCTGGAGACCGTCGCCATGGTCCACGATGACCAGGTTTCCATAGCTTCCACGGGAACCGGCGAAGGTCACAGTGCCAGCCCGTACCGCTCGAATGGGGGATCCCTCGGCGGCCGCAATGTCCAGACCATCGTGGTCTCGACGATGCCCGCTGAGAGGGTCCACACGCTCACCAAAGCGAGAGCTCACCTTCCCATCAACCGGAAAGACCGCCTGCAGACCATCGGGCGATGGCATCGGCGTCACGTGCTGCAGCCCCCCCAGATCGAGCCGATCCGACAACCCCATGCCCTTCCCTGTCGAGATGCGCTGGGTGATCTCGTCATCGAACCAGTCCTGGTACATGGCGCCTTCGCGGCCGAACAGACCCTCTCCGCCCATGGTCTGGCGCAATTCCTTGAGCATCATCTTGAGCAGCATGCCCTCGAACTGGCGAAGCGCATCCTGGTCGTCCTGGGAGGCATCTACGGGCGTGGTCGTGTCAACCAGCCCCGAGAGCTTGGAGAACATGTCGATCGGGTCAGACATGGCTTCTCACCCTCACTGGACCACCACCTCTGCGTGCATGCAGCCCTGAGCCTGCATCATCTGGAGAATGGTGATCAGGTCCCGCGGTTTGACCTGCAGGGCGTTCATCGCAGCCGCCAGGTCATTGAGGGTGGTGCCCTCGACCAGGTGCACGGAGCCCGATTCCTCGACTACGCTCAGTTCCGGGTCCTGAACAATCGCCGTCTGGCCCGGGCTGAACGCCCCCGGCTGAGACACGTCGACGTCAGACTGAACCTCGATCTGAAGGCCCCCGTGGGAGACCGCACACTGGCCTATGGTGACCTTGTTGCCCATCACCACAGTCCCGGTGCGCTCATTGATGACGACCCGCGCCACAGAGTCCGGGATGACTTCCACCGCCTCTACACGGGCAGCAAAGCGAGCAAAACGGCCTCGAAAGACCTCGGGGACATTGACCAGGACCGTGCCTGCGTCCCGGGCATAGGCCACCTCATCTTCGAATTCCACGTTGATGGCCTCGGCCAGCCGATCCGCCGTGGTGAAGTCCGGCTGACTGAGCACGAAGTCCACCTGGCTCTTTTCGTTGTAGTCCACTGAAGTGGCCGTCTCGAGCTCCACGATGGCTCCGCCCTCGACCCTGCCGGTGGTGGTGATGTTCTTGCCGCTGCGCTCGCCGTTGGCGGACAGCTGATAGCCCCCCACGGTCACGTTCCCCTGGGCCACAGCATGAACCTTGTTGTCCAGGGCCTTCATCGGCGTGGAGAGCAGAGTTCCACCTTCCAGGGATGTGGCATCTCCGACACTGGACACGGTCACGTCAAGACGCGTACCCGACCGGTGATGGGTGCTCAACTCCGCGGTCACGGCCACAAGGGCCACGTTGCGGGACAGGACCTGGTCTGCGTTCAACGCGTAGCCCATGCCCTGCAGGCGCTTCACCAGGGCCTGGATGCTGGCCTCGTTCTGGCGACTGTCTCCAGTCCGGTTCAGCCCCACGACCAATCCGGTGCCTGTGAGTTCGTTGGACCGATCCCCCCAGAAGGATCCCAGATCCTTGACCCGAACTGCGTGGGCGGGGGGAGCCCCCATCAAGACCGCGAGGATGAGGATCAAGAAACGCTGCACCACAACCTCCAACGCCCCCGATACGGACGCACAGCAGCGTCCTTGAGGGCCATGTCCCTAGAAGGGCCAGACCCGGTCCACGATTCGGGTCCCGAGACCCGGCCCCTGAGTGTCCGCAATCACGCCGCGGCCCACGATCTCGACCAGGGCCTGGGCAACCTGGTCACTCTCCACAGCCCCGTCGGGAGTGATGTCCTTGGGGCGGATGATGCCCTCCAGAGTCACATACTGGGTCTCACGGTTGACCCGCGTCTCCTTGTAGCCCCAGATACGCAGATTGCCGCCGGGCATGACCTCGATGACCTGGCATGCCACGCTGGTCTGCACACGGGCACCACTGGTGACCCGACCATCGCCTTCGAATTCCCGGGTGCGCCCCCCTCCCACACCGAGGGTGGGAGACACGTCCACGCCAATCCCCAGCTGGGGAATGTTCGCACCCATCAGGGCAGAAATGTCCGCCTCGGTGGTGCTTGTGACGCCGGTCTGCGTGATGGACTCCAGATCCGTGTTCGTGGATTCGACCACGATGACCCGGACGATGTCGCCGCGGCGCCAGGTGTTCAGGTCGACACCGGTGACCTCACGAGAGGCGTGCTCCACGTACAGGCTGCCTGGGGCCGGTTCCAGCACCACCTCTTCCGGGAAGATCGGGACCGGCGGCGCCGGCGGCCTTGCGGCAGCCGGGCCAAAAACAAACAGGGAGAGGGCAAACATCGACATGTTCTCTCCTACGGGATCCGTACCGTGTCCGGTGAAACAAGTAGACCTTCTGCCACCACTCTGGTGGCCTCGTTCACCACCCGAACGCTCTCGCCCAGGTAGCCATCCCCGACCAGGTGGCCCGGGCTGTTGACGCGCAGGTTTCCACGCACGATGGTCACCGTGACATTCGCGCCACGCTCCACGTCGGGTATACGAACGACCAGGCCGGTGGTGACCGACTGCCCTTCGCGGAGGGTCACCCGGCTGCGCCAGGCGCCTTCACCCACCGGATTGCCGCGCACCTCGTGGGCCTGCACCAGGCCGGAGACGGGCTCAAAATCCTCTCCGGGCAGAACACGCTGAGGCGCCACGGAAGTGCGTACCCAGACCTCCAAGCCCGGACGAACCGGCACCTGAACCAGCAGGTCTCCCTGCTCCACGATGCGTAGACGCAACTCGGGTCGGCTCCGGCAGGGGTCGCCGTCCCAGTCCAGTTGAGCCTCTTCGCCACCGGGCAGAGCATGGCCGATTCCGAGCCACGTGACCTGGGCGGATTCCGCCTCGCACACGGCAACGGCATAGGCCACCAGGCTCTCCTCGACGGCAGCAGACCCCACGGCCGCAGCAACGGGCAGCAGCCCCAGCAGCGAGAACATCACCTGCGCAAGGTCGCAGCAGTACGCAAGGTCTCATCTGCGGCCTGGATGACCTTACTGGTCAACTCATAGGCCCGCTGGGCCTGGATGAGCGCAATGAGTTCACTGGCCGGGTCCACGTTGGACCCTTCCAGAGCACCCCCTACCACCGAGACGTCCCGACCGATCTCCAGTACCTGGGCCTCGCCGGACTCGCTGGTCTCCTGGTAGAGGTTTCCACCCAGAGCCTTCAGACCCGCAGGATTGGAAAACGCCACGATTTCGATGGCACCCGCACTGACCATCTCGGTGTCGTCGAGGGTCGAGTACATGACCGAACCGTCCGACTCGACCACGATATCCATGGCGTCATCCGGAATGTTGATCGCACCGCTGAGCTGAAGACCGCCCGCTGTGACCACGTAGCCGTCCACATCCTTGGTGAAGTGTCCGTCTCGCGTATAGAGTTGGCGGCCGTCCTGGGTCTCGAGCATGAACATGCCCCTTCCATTGATGGCCACATCCAGCGGTTCGCCCGTCGTCGTGATGGAACCCATGGTGTGGTTCTTTTCCACGGCCACCGTACGCACAC
>CAZMNK010000189.1:0-3466 GCA_964567625.1 uncultured Enterobacterales bacterium
TGCTCTCTCTCGTCGTGCTGACTTCCTGCGGTGGCTCCGAGGCCCCCTCGACCCCGGCCCCGTCAGCAGCAGCCCCCTCGCCCTCGCCCCCGGTTCCGGTGGCGTCGAGACCGGGAGCCAGTTCACGCACCAGTGGCTACCAGGGGAGTGACAAGGTTGCTGGCGCCGGTGCGATCACGGGAAGTGTCAGCTACGCCGGAGACAAGACGGACCGGATGCTGTCCCCGGACGCGGACCTGGACACCTGTGGTCAAGGGCCACCGGAGCGCCCGGCGAACGAGCTTGTGGTGACGGATGGCAAGCTGGCGAATGCGGTGGTCTACCTGCCGGATGTCCCGGCGGGCAAGCACTGGAACCAGGACACGGTGAACGTGGATGTCGAGGGGTGCATTTTCGAGCCACACGTGTCGATCGGGAAGCTGGGTGGCAAGATTGCCGCAAGGAACGGCGACGCGCTGCTTCACTGCACGGACCTGCGGCTGAACAAGGGCAAGAAGCAGATGGGGAACATCACGCTGGCGCTGCAGGACCAGGTGGTCGTGAAGACGCTGAAGAAGTCAGGCTTTCTGAGCTGGGACTGCGATGGCCACGACTGGATGCAGGCCTGGGTCTACGTGGCCAGGAACCCGTACGCGACGGTGAGCGATGCCGATGGCAGCTTCACCCTGAGCGAGGTTCCGGCCGGGGACTACACCGCCAGGGTCTGGCACGAGTTGCTGGGCGAGCAGGAGGCCTCGGTGACCGTCCTTCCTGGTGGCACGGCGACCCTGGAGATCGCCTACAACTGAGAGGTCGTTCAGGGGCGGTCACCGCCTCGGGCCGGGGCTCCTGCGGGTCCAGGTGAACCCTCTTTCTGGCGACAGGCTCGCTGGACCAGGGACGTCGCTCGTTGGTCCAGCAGTGGGTCAGGCACCCAGGTCACACCGGTGGCCCTCTTCACCCTGTCTGCGAGGGCTCCCTCTCCACACAAGGCATCCAGCGAGAGGCCCTGGGGGTGGGCTCGATTGAGTCGACGTTGCAGGATCGAGGCACCGGCCTGGCGGCAGCTCTTTGCCAGGGTGGACTCGAAGGCCAGGCACCAGGCCAGGTCGATGGGGGCAGCGGTCTCCGACCCGGAGCCCGGGTTGTGGCGAGCCTCGAAAAAGGTGTCTCGATGGCGCCGAACCAGCGCTCCCGGAGGCTTGTCCTCCAGGCCTTCGGACCACGCCAGGGATGGTGCATGCAGGGCCCAGGCTCCAGCCGGATCGTCGGGAGTAGACGCCAGGGCGGTGTTGGCAGAGCCCATCCAGAGATGGCCCACGCAGTTGCGAGCGAATCGGCCCGCTCGGCGGCAGAGTTTCGCCCCGGCCACGGGTCCATCGACCTCGGCAACGGCTTCGGCCATCCAGAACCAGCACTCGTCGGCCCACAAGTTGTCGGTGATGCGCTCGCACAGCCCACGAGCTGCCGGGAGGTTCTTTCCGACAAGGTGAGCGGCGGTCAGGGCGAGGCATTCTCCTGCCTCCTTTCGGGGCAGTGATTCACAGGCTTTCGCGGCGGCTTCGGGATTCGACTCGGCAACCCTTGCCGCCTGCAGGTTCGCCCGGGCGGGATCGATGTCGGAGCAGGCAAGCAGGAGCCAGAACGTCACCGCTGCAGTGTAGGGGGTGCCCCCCCGCACGAGACAACTTGCTGGCCAACCGGGCATCGCGGTCGGCATTTGGAGCCGTCCACCGTCTTTCAGGGACCCCACGCCTACGCCCTGCAGGAGACCGGCCTGTCCCCCGGGCTGGGGCGCTGGCCGTTGGGGGGTCCGTGGAAGCGTGAACGGTTTCTTGAGGTAGCCTGGAGACATGGCCGGTCTTGCTGCCTCTCTCGGGTCTCGACTCTCTCCCACGGGTTTTGCCAGGCTTGTGCTGGTACTTGCCGGGGCGGTCTGGCTGGGTGTCGGCGTGTCCGGGTTTGTCGATCCGGAGGGCCTGGCCGACTGGGTGGACTTCGAGTTGGGGTCCAGGACAGCTGTGGCTGAATTCCGGGCCATGTATGGCGGGCTGTCCCTGTCCCTTGCACTGCTGCACCTGGTGGCAGCCTTTCGTGGTGCCTGGTTGCGTCCGGCGCTCCTGATGTCGGCATCGATCACGCTTGGCCTGTTGTTCGGTCGCCTGTCCACCCTGGCCATCGAGGGGATTTTTGGGCCCGTGGCGGTGGCCCTGGCCGGGGTGGAGGTTCTTCTGCTCGCCATCGCCGGGCTGGCGCTCTGGCGTCTGTGGCGAGAGCCAGGACCTGGTGAAGGGCAGACGTCAGGGCCACCACAGTCGGAGCATCTGGAGGAATGAAGGGCGAGCGTGCGGGGGTTGACCCAATCGATGAGCCCGTAAAAGGAATACACCGATTCTGACGGCGCCATGGCAGGAGGCGGCTGTGGGGCTATACCTGGGTCAGGGAGACCGCTCTTGTCCGCTGCACTTCACCCCCAGGTTCACTGGATTCCCGACGGCGCTGAATTGCGTGCCACCAGTGAGTTGGTTCGTGGGGACCTTGTGCCCGATGACGGGGTGGTGGAGTTGGTGGGTGCTCACCACTTTGCTCCGGACGACCCCCTGCTCGGAGCGCCGGACCTTCCTCGAATGCGCCCGCTGCTGGTGGCGCTGGCTGCCCGCGCTGCAGGGGCCACCGAGGTCGATGGCGAGACCCAGTACGTGGCGGAGTTGCTGTACCTGGCCCTGATCGTTCACGACCTGGCTCTGGGCCGTGAAGGGGGTAGACGTCGCCGAGTGGCCCGAAGGTTGCTGCGCCGGAGTGTGAGCTTCCTGACGGGCAACCACCTGACCCTGCGGGCCCTCGAGGTGGGACGCAGCCGCAGACCGGAACTCTCCGATGCCATCCTGGACACCCTGCGGGAGTTCGCTGATGGACAGGCGTTGTCTCGGACCCTGCTTCAGGGGGTGGTTCCGGACCGGGAAGACTGGGCCCACCACGCCAATACCCACACCGGTGCCCTGTTCGGGTTCTGCTGCAGGGCTGGTGGTGTCGTGGCCTCGGCGGACCTGGCCGAGCGGTCAGCACTGGGACGCTATGGGCGGGCCCTGGGGCGGCTCTGGCACGTGGCCGAAGACGTGGCGGCCATGCGTCATGGGGACGCGGGACACCACCTGCTCAACCGGGCTCTGGAAGGCCGGCCGGTCCTGCCGGTGGTCTGTGCTGCCGAGCTCGATCCTGACATTGGAACAGCCTGGGCCTCCCTGGTGCTCAACCCGACGCCGGGTGGCGCCGAGCATCTCGCTGGTCGTGTGCTCTCTGTGGGGGGGCTGACAGGTGCGGCCCAGGTCATGGTGCAAGAGGCTTGGACAGCTCGCCAGGCCCTGCGGCGGCTTCCCCCCAGCCCCTTCCGGGATGCGCTGGATGCCATGCCTGACCGCCTTGCCAAGGCAGGAGTTCGTGGAAGGACCCGACCGGTCTGATTCCACTCCAAGGCGGGGTCGAGGAC
>CAZMNK010000189.1:3476-9931 GCA_964567625.1 uncultured Enterobacterales bacterium
CTGCAAAGGTGGGTTATCGGTCGCTCCTGGCGTACTGATTTTGGAGATTGAAATGCGTACCCTGATGTTGTCGACCGCCGCTCTCTTTACCGTTGCCTGTGGTGGTAGCGAGGCTCCTGCCCCCGAGGCCGAGGCCCCCGCGCCCGAGCCCAAGGCTGCCGAGCCTCCCCCCGCTGCCGAACCCGCCGCAGCCGCATTTGATGCGGCAGGCGTCTACCAGACCAACTGTGCCATGTGCCACGGGGATGCTGGTGGTGGTGATGGCGTTGCTGGAGCAGCACTCGATCCGAAGCCGCGGGACTTCAAGGACGCCGCCTACTGGGGCGGCACCGACGATGCCACGGTCAAGAAGGCGATGGTCGAGGGTGGCGCTGCTGTGGGCAAGTCCCCGCTGATGGCCCCGTTCGGCCACCTGTTCGCCAGTGATGGTGACCAGGACGCGATGGTGGCGCACCTGAAGTCCTTCGGGGGCTAGTCGCCGTCAAAGGTGAGCAGGGCCCCTGGGGCTCCTGCATTCGCTGACGGAGATCGAGGTCTGCGATGACGCGGACCTTGTTCACGGTCGGAGTGTCTTCGCGCCCGTCGAGGCCTTGATCAGGCGGTCCAGGTTCTCCCTCTGCCATGTGGTGGCGCGGGCATGGTCCGGGTGTGCCCGTTCAGCGGTTCGAAATGCCGGCGGATGGATCCTGCGTCGTCCTCTGGGGCCTTTTTCCGGTGGAAAGACCCCGTGCAACAACTCGTGGTGGATGATGTAGCGCACGAACCAGGCCGGGACGAAGGGGTCGTCCAACACGGGATGGATGCGAATGAGCCCGTCCGGCCTGCGTGAACCCAGGAGCAGGCTTCGACACCGGGCTCGCCGGGGTCGGCGGGATCGCCGTCCCCAGGTGATGGTGGCCGGCACCGGGGTCGACAGGTCTTTTTCCTGGACCTGGTGAAGAAGCTCCGCCAGGTCATGGTGGCGGCCCGCGGTACGCCTCCGAACCCTTCGAGGAGTACTGGGTGGGGTGCGCGCCTCCAGTCGGCCCAGGGCGGTACGGTCCTTGTGAATCAACAGGGCCACCAGGTCCTCGGTCTGGGTCACAAGGCTCCAGTGAACCGAGAGCCTCAGCTGTCCTCGGACAGTGCGACCACCCAGCATGCGGCGGGTGTTGTCCTGGACTGTCAGGTGGATCGGGGTGGGACGTGGAAGTGCGTTCTGGATCGCGGTGGCCGTCGCCTGGGCGGCGGCTTTCAGTTCCGGGGTGGGGCGGACTGAAGTACGAAAACGAACGGTGGTCTCGGGGTGCATGGACCTCTACTTGTCGCCGCGGCTGCAGAGAAAATGCTCGGAGCCGGACCCGGGCCAAGGCGTGTCGTTGTACCAGGACACGACGCCGTCCGCGTCGTAGCTGTAGTTCATCGAGGCACGGGTGTCGTTGTCACCGTTGGGCTCGGTGATCGTGGTCAACTCCGTCACCCAGAAGTCGCCGCCATCCCTGGCCGACCAGCCGCAGGAAGCGTTGTCGCTGGTCAGTGCCTGGCTCTTGCATGTGGCCCCGTTGGAGTCCGGGTAGATGGCCAGGATGTAGAGATAGTCCGAGCTGGCTTCACCGCCGGCCTCGACGCTCTGGCTGACTGCCCAGGCGGAAGCCAGGTGTTGTTCCGTGCGTGGAATGAACAGGCCGAGCCCGTACTCGTTGCAGGCTCGCTCGGCATTCTCGGCGTAGGTGGTTCCGGGGGCGTCTACCTTCAAGAAGGTGTAGCCGCCGCCGTCCGTGGTCATGTCACACCAGGCCTGGAAGGGAACCCCCGACGCGGTGGGATCGAGCCAGTAGAGCCCGTCGGACAGGGAGCCGTCGGTGGCCTCCAGCAGCTCGTTGCAGCTGCCGCCGGAGCAGTCTTCGCTGCTGCCAGGAGCCTCGTCCTCTTCGATCCAGCCGGAGCAGTCGAGGTCCTGGCCGGAGCAGTCGCCCTCGGCTCCTGGATTGACCTCCGGGTCTGTGTCGTCGCAGTCCTCGCCGTTGTCGACGTAGCCGGAGGAGGGAGAGCAGGCGGACTCGGACAGAGCAGGGTCGCCATAGCCGTCATTGTCGGCATCCAGGTAGAAGGTCTCCCCCTCTCCGGTTTCGTCGACGAGGCCGTCACAGTCCTCGTCGATCTCGTCGCAACCTCTCTGGGGCGTCTGGGTAGACCTCGTCGTCTCCGTCGTCGCAGTCCTGTGCGTTGGAGACGTACCCGGAGGGCGCGGTGCAGGCGACATGGGGCAGGTCCTCATCGCCGTAGCCGTCTTGGTCTGCGTCGATGTACCAGGTGGGGCCCGCGTCCTCGTCCACCACCTCGTCACAGTCTTCATCTCGGCTGTCACAGGTCTCTGGCGCCCCGGGGTAGATGGTGGGGCTCAGGTCATTGCAGTCGTCCTTGGCTGGCACGCCGTCCTGGTCCTGGTCGGTGAGGTTTCCGGTGTCCAGGAATTCCCCGGGGTCCGGGGGTGAGAGGCAGGCCAGGAGCAGGAGCAGGGGAAGCATCGAGGTTCCTCGAGGCACAGTCTATCGGAAATCCCGGCTGTCCTTTTTGAACGCTGGTGGCATTACCGGGAGCTTTCTCAGTTCACCCCAGGCGCTCTGGGGAATCTTGCGGAAGCGGTGGATCACCAGGCTGAACGCCTCGTTGTGTCTCTGCAGCTTGCCCGTCACCATCACCAGGTTCTCCCCCCTGGCCACCCGGCGTTGGGATTCGAAGACCCTGGGCCAGACCACGACGTTGGCCAGGCCTGTCTCGTCCTCCAGGCTCATGAAGACCACCCCCGATGCGGTCTGGGGTCTCTGGCGGCTGGTCACCAGGCCTGCGATCTTCACCATGCAACCGGGATCCATGGCCAGGAGGCGGGAAATCGGAACCACACCTCGTTGTGCCAGCCACTTTCGTGCCAGCCCAATGGGGTGGGCTTCCAGGGACAGACCGGTGTACTTGAAGTCCAGTTGCATCTCCTCGAAGCGGGTCGCCACAGGCAAGCTGTCCCCATCATCGGTGCCTGCCAGGCCCTCCAGCAGTGGTGTGCTCTTCGTCCACAGCCCCTCGATGGTCCAGACAGCCTCTCGACGGGAAAGGCCCAGGTCTGCCAGCACGTCGGCCCTGGCCAGGGCGCCCAGAGCACTCTGGTCCAGAGAGGCCCGCCGGGCCAGGTCGGCCACGGAGCGAAAGGCCCCAGCGTGTCTGCGGGCCTCCATGATTCGCAGGCCCACTTCTTCCCCCAGGCCCTTTACTTCTCGCAGGCCCAGGCGAATGGCCAGGCCCCTCGACTCGATGCCCTCGGTGCCGCCCAGGGTGGGGTCCATTCGCCCGTCGGGCTCCAGGGTGCAATCCCAGTCACTGCTCTGCAGCCTCACCGGGCGCACTTCGACGTGGTGGCGCCGGGCGTCCCCCACCAGGCTCGAGGTGCTGTAGAAGCCCATGGGTTGGGAGTTCAGGAGCGCCGTGCAGAAGGCTGCCGGGTAGTAGGTCTTCAGGAAGAGGCTCGCATAGACCAGCAGGGCGAAGCTGGCGGCGTGGGATTCAGGGAATCCGTACTCTCCGAACCCCAGGATCTGTCGGGTGATCTGCTGGGCGTACTCTCGGGAGATGCCCTCCTTCTGCAGGTTCACCATCAATTTGGCGACCAGGGGCTCCAGGCCCCCCCGCTTGCGCCAGGCGCCCATGGCCCGACGCAGGGCATCGGCCTCGCCGGCACAGAAGCCACCGACGGCCATCGCCATCTCCATGACCTGTTCCTGGAAGATGGGTACGCCCAGGGTTCGGGACAGGATGGGCTCCAGCCTGGGGTGGGCATAGCGCACGGGTTCAATGCCATCTCGGCGGTCCAGGTACGGGTGCACCATGCCGCCCTGGATTGGCCCCGGTCGGACGATGGAGATCTCGATGACCAGGTCGTAGAAGCACCGGGGCTGCAGCCGCGGCAGCATGGACATCTGGGCCCGTGATTCGATCTGGAAGACCCCGATGGTGTCCGCTCGGCAAGCCGTGTCGTAGACGTGGGGATCCTCGGCGGGAAGGGTGGCCAGGGTCAGGGTGTGGCCATGATGGTCTTCGATCAGATCGAAGCACTTGCGGATGGCCGAGAGCATTCCCAGGGCCAGGACGTCCACCTTGACGAAACCCACGGCGTCGACATCGTCCTTGTCCCACTGGATGACCGTGCGATCGGGCATGGTGGCCGGTTCGATGGGGCAGCGAGCCCGCAGGCTGTCATCGGCGATGACAAAGCCGCCCACATGGATGCTCACATGTCGGGGAAACCCGAAGATCTCCTCGCTCAGGGCCAGGGTGGCGTGCACCGCCGGGTCGTCTGGACCCAGGCCTGCTTCGGCGACGATGGATTCAGACAGGGCCCCCCGAGACCAGGTGTTCAGCGTCCTGGCCAGCCGGTCGACCTGTTCCAGGCTCAAGCCCAGGGCCTTGCCCACGTCGCGAATGGCACTGCGCGGACGGTAGCTGATGACCTCGTTGACCATCGCTGCCCGGTCCCGGCCGTATTTTTCGTAGATGTCCTGGATGACCTCTTCGCGCCGCTCGTGCTCAAAGTCCACATCGATGTCTGGGGGCTCTCCGCGCTCCTCTGACAGGAAGCGCTCGAACAGCAGGTTGCTGCGCTCCGGGTCCACGGCGGTGATTCCCAGGCAGTAGCAGACTGCACTGTTGGCGGCGGAGCCTCGTCCCTGGCAGAGGATCTCCCGGGCGCGGGCCATCAGGACGATGTCGTAGACGGTCAGGAAGTAGGTGGGGAAGTTCAGCTTCTCGATCAGCTTCAACTCGTGGTCCAGCTGGGTGCGAACCCTGGTCGGGAGTCCGCCTGGCCAGCGCTCCTGGGCCCCGAACTCGACCCGGTTTCGCAGCCAGCTCATCGGGGTGTGGCCCTCGGGCACGACCTCCTGGGGGTAGCGGTATTGCAGTTGGCCCAGGTGAAAGCCACAGCGGTTGGCGACCGTGACGCTGCGAGCGAGCCGGTCCGGGTGGTCCTGCCAGAGTCGGGACATGGCACCAGGCCCCTTCAGGTGACGCTCGGCATTGGGTTCGAGCAGGGTGCCGGCCTGGGTGAGGGGAACCTTTTCCCGGATGCAGCGCAGGACGTCCTGGAGTGGCTTGCGGCCAGGTTCGTGCATCAGCACCCGGTTCACCGCGACCAGGGGTCGTCCCAGTTGCCCGGCCAGGGCCTCTGCTCGTGCTGTGTTCCTGGAATCGGCTGGAAGCAGCTGTCGCCAGCAGGCCACATACAGCCGGTCGCCAAAGGCTTCGGCCAGTTCAGTGGCCTGGATCGGGTGATCCAGCCACTCATGGCCGAGGAGGGTGACCACGTCTTCTGAGTGCGTCAACACCGGTTCCAGGCCGATGCGGAAGGACTGCTTGCCTTCCCAGGGACCGTGAGGATCGCTGGGCTGCTTTCCGAGGGTCAGCAGGTCACAGATCCGGGACCAGCCCTGCTCCGAGCAGGCATACAGGGGCAGTGGCGGGTAGGTCGGGCTGTCTTCCCCACGTGCCCCGTCCTGTCTGGGGGCGAGCATCGTGCCATGGAGGCAGGGCAGGTTGAGTTGGCGTGCGGCCTTCCAGGCACGGACCAGCCCGTAGACCCCATCGGTGTCGGCGATTCCCAGTGCCGCCAGTCCCAGCTCAGAGGCCCGCTTTGCCAACTCTTCGGGCAGCGATCCTCCCTCGTGAAAACTGAAGGCGGACTGGCACCAGAGCTCGGCATACGGGGTCATGGCCCGACAATAACCTGAACAGGCGTTCAGTATCCAGGTGAGGTCTCGATGTCGGGCTGGTGGGGCTCTACGAGGCCGTGTCGCCCTTTCGCCCCCTTGTCTCCATCGGCGCCAGGGACCGGAAGGACGACATCCAGGGATGGCGCAGGGAATGAGGTACGACAGTGCCTTTTTCGTTCCTGCCCCACTTTTTGAATCGCTGAGAATTCGTCAAGAACACCGCCAGGAGTTGGACAGAGATCGAAATAGTCCCATCATCAAAATGAGGTGAGGGTGGCTTCACCTTCTCTGGCCAGGCACCGAAGGCCATGAAGGTCAGAGTCTGCGGAGGACTGCCGTAATGACGACCCCTTTCGTCTCCATTCAGCGGAGTACCTGGAACCTGGCTCTTGTCATGGTTCTCTCGGCGGTCATTGGACCGACCGCAAACGCTGACAGCGGGAACACCGTGTCGCTGTCGGGCACGGAGGCCGGCCAGGAAGGCGCCGTCTTTACCTGGAATTGTGTGTGGTCGGACCGCTCCGAAGAGGTGGTCTATCTCTGGGATTTTGGGGATGGCACGACGTTGTCCGAGACCCACGACAAGGGTGAATCCGTGGTGTCCCACACCTATGCGAATGGGGACGCCACCCACGAGGTCGGCTGCGAGGCAGAAGGCCAGGACTCCGGGGACACGGACGCGGCGACCTTGGAGGTCGCCGTCGTCAATGCCACCCCTGT
>CAZMNK010000190.1:0-9775 GCA_964567625.1 uncultured Enterobacterales bacterium
TGGCGGGGCCTTCTACATCGAGGAGTCCACGCTGAGCCTGGAGGCGGTCGACCTCACCGGCAACAGTTCCCTCTACGGTGGCGCGGTGTTTGCCGACGAGGCGAACCTTGAAGTCATTGAGAGCACGGTCGATTCCAACCTTGCCGCCATCCATGGCGGGGCCTTCTACCTTGCCGGCGACAGCGAGCTGACCATCGAGGGTAGCGAGTTCACCGACAACCTGGCCAATGCCGCCACTGGTAATGGTGGGGCGATCTACGCCGATGACTCCCAGGTGTTCGCCAGGGACGCAAACTTCTCGGGCAACGAGGGCGCATACGGTGGTGCGTTTCTCTTGTACAGCAGCACTCTGACGGCCGTCGACTCGACCTTCTCGGATCACTACGCGCTGTACCACGGTGGCGCGATCTACGCGTATATATTTTCCAGCGTTTCCCTGGACACCGTTCGCTTTGAGAACGATAGCAGCGACTCGTACGGCGGCGTCATCTACGCGGAATTCAGCACCCTCGACCTGGCGGATGTCACGGTCGAGGACGCCTACACCTTCTACTACGGGGGGGCCTTCTACCTCACCTCCTCCGAGATGACGGTCAGCGGCTTGACTGCCAGGGACAACGAGGCCGGCTGGTATGGCGGGACGTTCTGGCTCGATTCCAGCACGCTGTGGTTGAACGACTCCTCCTTCAGCAACAACGAGGCCCCGTACTACGGGGGCGCGATCTACGCGCAGTACAGCGATCTGTATTTCGACGACAGCAACTGGAGCGAAAACAACGCGACCAATGGTGGCGCGGTCTATGCTTGGGTTTCTGTGCTGACGATGACAGACGCGACGTTCACCGACAACCACGCGTCCGGCGGCAACGGCGGCGGGCTGTACATCGACGAGTATAGCGAGGCCACACTCAGCGCTGTGAAGTTCAGCGGCAACCAGGCTGCCTATGGCGGTGGGCTCTTCATCCGCGCCACCGTCTATACCCTCGACGGCCTGGACTTTTCGCAGAACACCGCGGAGGCCAACGGGGGTGGTCTGTACCTATTCGCTGGCACTGGCAGCATCTCAAACAGCAGCTTTGAGGACAACGAGGCAATCGCCTATGGTGGCGGGCTGTATCTTTATTACGCAGATCTCAGCGCCGAGACGGTGACCCTGAGCGACAACACCGCCGAGTACGGCGCTGGCCTGTTCAGCGATGACGGTAGTGCCTTTGACGGGACGGACCTGTTGTTCAGCGACAACAGCGCCGTCACGGGCGGTGGTGCCGTCTACGCAGACATCTACGGCACGCTCGACATCGACGCCAGCACCCTGAGCGACAACGATGCCAACTACCTCGGCGGGGGGGTGATGACCTACGCCGAGACCACGCTCACGGACACCCACATCACCGGGAGCAGCGCCTCGTATGGCGGCGGCATCTGGATGGACGGCCAATACGGTTCCCGGTTCACCGGCGAGAGCCTGTCGCTCACCGAAAACAGCGCCGTCCAGGGTGGTGGGTTCTACCTCTACCAGGGCAGTGCCTCGTTGACCGACTGCTGGATCACGGACAACGAAGCCGACTACGGGGCGGGGATCTTCGACTACGACACCGATTACATCGACTCGGACCTGTTGCTGACGACCAGCGCGATCCTTCGAAACGAGGCCCTGGAGGGCGCTGGACTCTGGTCCCGCTACCTCAGCAGCATCACCTCGGTCTCCAGCGACTGGGGCGAGGGCACCGAGGACAACACCGACCATGACCTCTACTTCAACGAGGTCGAGGCCTATTCCTACGGTGACGCGGCCTCGTTTGCTTGCGACACCACCGCGTGCACCGAGTAGCCGCCAGGCGGCCTGCCTGGAGAGCCTGTCGACCCTGTGCCGTTGTGGCAGTTCCGTCTCCACTGTTCTATCCTGCGTGCCTTCTCCCCCGGATGGTCTGGATGTCCTCTCTCCGCTGTGCCCTCCTGGCCGTGGTCGTGCTCCTGGCCGGCTGTCGTTCCAAGCCCGGGAACCTGTACATCGACGACACCGGTGGCGACAGCGCCACGGTCATTGGTCCTGACGCAGACAACGACGGCTGGAGCATCGAAGACGGCGACTGTGACGACGCCGACGCCACGGTCCACCCCGACGCCGACGAGGTGAGCTGCAATGGTGTGGACGATGACTGCGACGAGGAGACCCTGGATGAGCCGGACAGTGACGCCGACGGCTGGACGGTCTGCGAGGAGTGCGACGATACCGCCCCCGAGGTCAACCCCGACGCCGAGGAGATTTCCTACAACGGTGTGGACGATGACTGCGACGGCGCCACCCCCGACGACGACCTCGACGGCGACGGGTTCGTGCTGGCAGAGGACTGCGACGACACGGACACCGCCATCAACCCCGACGCCGAGGAGGTCTGCGACGACCTGGACAACGATTGCAGTGGCGAGGTGGATGACAACGCCACTGACGTCCAGGATTACTACCCAGACGCCGATGGAGATGGCTACGGCTCGGATGGCGAACTGGTCACGGCCTGCAGTGCCCCCGAGGGCTACGGAGAAGGGGCCGGAGACTGTGACGATGCCAATCCCCTGGTCCACGACGAGGCCGCCGAGCTGTGCGATGGGCTGGACAACGACTGCGATGGCGCGATCGATGGTGCAGAGGGCTATGCCCACTTCACCGCGGATTCCGGAGAGGTCTCCGACTGGACCGTCCCCCTGGCTGCGGGCACTGCGCTCACCCTGTCCGAAGACGGCACCCTGACCTTTTGCGCCGGGGACTTCTCGGCCACCCTCACCGCCGATGAAGACGTCACCATCACCCTCACCGGTGACGGCTCGTCCACCACCACCCTGGTCGGCGATGGCGCCAGCCCCATCCTGACCCTCGGCGAAGGAGTCTCCGCCACCCTCAGCGGGCTGTCCCTGACCGGTGGCGGTGGGACCTATGGTGCCGGGATCTACGCCACCGCCGAGAACATCCTGGACATCAGCGACGCCGACTTTTCGGACAACACTGCCCTGGCCCACGGCGGTGCGATCTTCCTGGTGGAAGATGGGGTGGCGACCATCACAGACACCCGTTTTTCGAACAACGTGGCGACCTCTTATGGCGGGGCCTTCTACATCGAGGAGTCCACGCTGAGCCTGGAGGCGGTCGACCTCTCCGACAACATTGCCCTCTACGGTGGGGCCGTGTTTGCCGACGAGGTGAACCTCGAACTCATCGACAGCACCGTCGATGCCAACAAGGCCGCGAACCATGGCGGGGCCTTCTACCTGGCCAGCCCCAGCCAGCTGACCATCGACGGCGGCACGTTCACCGACAACCGGGCCAATGCGGCCAGTGGTTATGGCGGGGTGGCCTACGCCGAGGGCTCCGAGGTGTTCGCCAGGGACGCCAGCTTCTCGGGCAACGAGGGCTCACACGGTGGTGCATTCTTCTTGCGCACCAGCAACCTGAAGGCCCTCGACTCGAGCTTCTCGGATCACTACTCGCTGTACTACGGTGGTGTGATCTACGCGGACCAGTTTTCCGGCATTTCCCTGGAGACCACTCGTTTTGAGAACGACAGCAGTGACTACCACGGCGGCGTGATCTACGCGGAATTCAGCACACTCGACCTGGCCGATGTCACGATCGAAGACGCCTATACCCTCTACTACGGAGGGGCCTTCTACCTCTATGCATCCGAGTTCACGGTCAGTGGCTTGACTGCCAGCAACAACGAGTCCGACAGCTATGGTGGGGCCTTTTTTATCGACGTCAGTACGCTGAAGATGAGCGACGCCAGCTTTACCGGTAACGAGACGCTGTACGACGGGGGAGCACTCTTCGCCCGGAACAGCGAACTGGAACTCGCCAACAACAGTTGGAGCGAAAACACCGCAAGAGACGGTGGCGCACTCTATGCGTACCAGTCTGAGTTGACGATGACAGACTCGGAATTCTCCTTGAATACCGGGCACAACACCGGCGGCGGACTGTACATCGCCAGCTACTGCGAGGCCACACTGAGTGGTGTAACGTTCAGCGGCAACAAGTCCGATTATGGTGGCGGGCTGGCCATCTATTCGGCCACCGACTACGCCCTCGACGGCCTGGACTTTTCGCAGAACGTGGCGGTGGGCAATGGGGGAGGGATGTACATCTACAACGCTGCCGGCAGCATCTCCAACAGCCGCTTTGAGGACAACCAGGTCACAGACTACGGCGGTGGACTGTATCTTTATTATGCTGAACTCAGCGCGGAGTCGGTGACGCTGGGCGACAACAGCGCCCGGTACGGTGGTGGCCTGTTCAGCGATCGCAGCACCTTTGACGGCACGGATTCGGTGTTCGCCGACAACAGCGCTGTCACCGGTGGTGGTGGCATCTATTCTGGCCCCTACAGCATCCTCGACCTCCACGACAGCACCCTGACGGGCAACCAGGCTGTCACCTACGGTGGAGGGCTGATGTCCTACGCCGAGACCACGCTCACCGACACCACCATTACCGGGAGCAGTGCCATCGACGGCGGTGGCATCTTTATGGACGGCTCCTACGGCGTCACGCTCACCGGGCAGAGGCTGTCGGTCACCGACAACAGTGCAATATACGGCGGTGGAATCTTGAACCACTACGGCGGCGTCTCGTTGCACGACAGCGACATCACGGACAACACCGCCTCCTCACAAGGGGGTGGTATCTACGATTACGACTCCGACTACACCGATTCGGACCTGTCGCTGACGACCAGCACGATCCGTCGCAACGATGCCCCGCAGGGCGCTGGCGTCTGGGCCGCCTACCTCAGCAGCATCACCTCGGTCTCCAGCGACTGGGGCGAGGGCAGCGATGACAACACCGACGATGACCTCTACCTCTACGGCATCGACACCTATTCCTATGGGGACTCGGCCTCTTTCAGTTGCGATACCACCGTGTGCTCCGAGTAGCCGCCAGGTGGTCTACCCGGAGAGGCTGTCGAGCATGTGCCGTACGCGGCCAGAGATGGTGTGGTCTCGAAGGACGGCCTCCCGACCACGGGCTGCCATGGCCGCTGCTTCACCGGGGTTGCGAATGTAGTGGTCTGCCTTCTCCAGGAGTTCCTGGAGGGTCGTGTAGCAGTCCATCTCGACGCCGGGGGTGAACAACTCCAGGAGCGCCTCGTTCCGTTCGGTCAGCACGAATCCGCCGCAGGCCATGACGTCGAAGACACGCATCGTGACCATGTCCGTCTGGTAGATGCGTCCGATGTCGACGTTGACCGTGCTGCCACAGTAGATCCGCGTGATCTCGCGCTTGTGGCCGGCGTTGCCCATGTACTTCGCGCCGTGTGCCTGGGTGCCCTGCCAGTGTTTATCGCCCCAGACCCGGATGCCCAACTGGCCCAGGTTGGCGACGTACACCAGTCGCTTGTCGGCGGCCACGATCTCTGAAACCAGGGCGATGGGGTCGGGCTTTTCGGGGTTGGCGCGCATGGTCGCCACGAAGGGAGCCATCCCCTCGTCCATCATCTCCTCGACACGGGAGGTCGTGAGGTCCTCGCGGTGGTCCTGGACGAGCTTGTCGAGGATGGCCTCGACGGCTCCACGGGCCTGGTCGGGCGAGCCGCCTTTCCAGAGGCAGTACTCGGTGATGAACTCCTCCCTGAATTGCTGTGCCTGGGCCACCATGGAGGCCCCGACAAAGGAGAGGGGTGCCCTGTAGCGTGGTTGCTCGTCTGCGCTCAGCTCGACGGGCTGGCGGCGCCCGGGGTTGGCTGCCAGTGGGAGGTACTCGGCGTGGGGAAAGCCGGCGGCCTGGTAGACCGGCACCTGGGCCCGTCGGTAGGTGAACACCCGGCAGTGTTCCGCTGGAGGGTCACAGGGCTGGAGTGTGTCTGTCGCAGGGTCGATCTCCCAGATCACGAGCCGGAGATCGAGGGCTCGACAGGCTTCGGCGAGCCCCGGGTTGTAGTTGATCGAGGCCACAAGGCTCGCCTTGAAGTGACGGGCCGTTCGGGCGAGTTCCTCGGGGGAGAGACTGGCGATGTCCCAGGTCAGGACGCTGTAGCCCTCGTCCTGGAGGGCCTCGGCCAGGTCATCCACGAAGAGGGTGCCGGCGCAGATGAGTGCCCGTTTCTCCTGGAGCCCCTTTTGCAGCAGCTGGAACTCGAGGGTGTAGATTCCGGCCAGGATGGGGTGTATCAGCCCTTCTCGGGGCACCTTGTCCTTCATGGCATCAAGAAGGTCGACGCCCAGAGCGAGCCGGAGCCTGCCACTCTTCAGCGGCCCGGTGAGGTCGTGCTCCATCAACAACAGGCGAAGCAACCAGGGGTCCCTGTCCCAGGCGAGGACCGACTCGACGGGGGTGTCGAGCAGGGCCAGGAGTTGTTCCCCTCTGCCGAGGCCGAACAGGAAGACATGGCTTGACTTGAGCCTGCCCAGGCTCCGCTGCACCTGGTCCGGTGTGAGATCGAAGGGGTACCAGGTCCGGTGGATCCGGTAGTGGCTCTTTCCCTGTCCGTCCTTCTGGATGTGGTCGTCGGAGACGGGGAGACAGATGCGCTGGAACAACGCCTTGTCCCGCAGCTTGATGACGGCGAGATTCCGTTGCAGCAGGGAAGGAGTGGGGCTGGTCATCGCGGCGGGAGCATAGCGCAGGGGACCTGGAACTCATCGCCCGGAACGGACCGGCGGAGGGGGCCTCGAAGGCGGTTGGCCGCTGGAAGGCTCACTCGGGCTATGCTGCCAATGTGGTCCTGTTGTTCCTGTTCCTGGCCTGCTCGGAAGAAGACCCACCAGACCCGGGTCCGGAGGTCTGGTCCGATCCCGTCCCCCACGAGGACGACAGCTTCCTGTTCGACCAGACACGCATCAACCGAATCGACCTGACCCTGGACGAGGAAGCCGAGAAGATCCTGCGCCGGGAGCGGGTCTTCACCCAGCCCCGGAACGAGGTGCGTGGCCAGGCAGCCATCGACGGCGAGGAGATCGGTGAGATTGGTGTGCGTCTGCGCGGGGGAATCGGCTCCTTTCGTCGCTACGACCAGAAGCCCAAGTGGGAGCTGGACTTCAACGAATTCTCCGGCGAGCGTTTCCACGGCCTGGAGAGCCTGTCGCTGAACAACGGGACCCAGGAGTGCTGGGGAGGCAACGACCACCTGGCCTTCTTCGTGAACGGCGTGGGCGGTGTGCCCACCTCGCGCGGCGGCCACGCGCAACTCTTCGTCAATGGGCTGGACTACGGCCTCTACATCGTCCTGGAGACCCAGGACGATCGCTGGCTCAAGCGCAACTTCGACAACAACGACGGCAACTTCTACGACGGGGGCTATGTGCAGGCCGGACCGTGGCCAGTGCCATTGGACTTCGGCAAGGGTCGGGATCACCTGTTCGATCTGGAGGAGGGGGAGGACAATGGTGCGGTCGACATCGGGTTGATCTCCGCCGAGATCGAGGCCGCCGGTGACGACGGTGGAGTCAGCCAGGCACTCTGGGAACTGGTCGACTGGGACCGGCTCCTGCGCAAGTTCGCGGTGGAGCAGTGGACCCACAACGACGACGCCTACGCACCCACCCCGAACAACTACCGGGTCTATTTCCAGACCGATGGCCCGATGGTCATGGCCCCGTGGGACCAGGACAGCACCTTCCGCCAGGTCGACGAGGATCCGGACGACGCCTACAGCGACGCACGCTTCAAGGACCCCGGGGGGGCGCTGGCACAGGTCTGCTCCCGGGACCCGGACTGCCTGGTGGCCTGGGGAGAGGCGGCGCGGACCGTGGCCGATGAGCTGGATGCCCCCGAGGTCCTGGCCTTTGTCGAGAACTTCATCGAGGTGACCCGGGAGGGTCTGGACGGCGATCCCCGGGGAGTGGAAGACTGCGAACCGGAGCAGCGCGAAGAGGAGCGAGAATCGGCCCTGTCCTGGGTGCTGGAGGCCAGTGACCTGCTGCGACTGTCCTGGCCCGAGGAATGAACCCCTCCGAACCGTGCCCTGGTCTCGCCTGCTGCTTTGTCCAGGGGAACAGATGACATCTTCAAGGTGGATCCTGGTTGCTTCACTCCTGGCTGCAGGCTCCGGTTGTGCTGGCAGGTCGTCGCCCACGGGCGAGCCCCTCCCGGGTCCGGTCGAGGCCCCGCTGGAGCCGGTCATCCAGGGCCACAGCAGCAGTCCCACCCCCTGGCCTGGGGATGCCATTGAGGGCGCATTCGGTTGGTTTGCCATCGGTTCGGGAACCCCGGATGACGCCCCTCCCTGGGGGCCCATCCAGGCGAGCCAACCCACCATCATCCTTGCGGAAGAGTGGGTCGTGCCCGGAAGCACGACGGTCCATGCCCTCGTGCCCGGGGGACGCCTCCCCCTGGTGACCCAGGACAAGGAGACCGGGTCCTACGGCTGTGAAGGGGGCCACGAGGTGCCCGGGATCACCCCCCTCCAGGGAGAAGCGGGGGCGGGAATGTTCTGGGTGGTCTCCCCGACCTTTGGGGATGCGAAGGGCCTCGAACTGGAGATCTCCGATGGGGCCGAGAGCCGTACCTGGCGATTCGGTGACCGGGTGGTCGGGCTCACCAGGACCGACACCCACCAGGCCAACCTGTGGCACGGCTCTCCTGGCCAGGTCGTCCAGAGCTACGACGTGTCCGAGAGAGTGATGGAGGGCGCGGAGCTGGAGCCCGCCGACCTGGAGGGGGCCTTCCTGGTCCCCCAGGTCGGGGCCGCGTGGCAGGTCGGGTCCGCTGTGGTCGTGGGTCTGTACTGGTTCAGCCACGAAGGGGTCCACTTCCAGGCACTGCTGCTTGGGGGGGGCGAGGCAAGCCTGCACGACCTTGGCTATCTCTACAACTGCGGCTTCTGAAGAACCGGCCCAGGCGTGACTTCGATGCCGCGATCTCGTGGTCGGTTCAAAATAAACATTAGTAATTTCAATGACCTATTCCTTGGCATTATCGTTGCAATGACCAGCCCCGACTACGGAGGTCCCCATGATTGCAGCCGCTCTTGTTCTCTCACTGCCCGCCTTTGCCTTTGCCGACGGGGACGCAGCCGCCGAGATGGAGGTCCCGTGCTTTCCGCCCGAACTCGTCGATCACCGCCCCCTGGACGCCCAGCAGGACGTGCCTGTGGATGCCTCGCTCTACATGGTGTTCAACACAGACTCCTGCTACGGCGATGTGGCAATCACCGTCTCCACCCAGGGCGAAGCCCTCTGGACCGAGACTGCGGACGCCAACAACACCTCCGGGATTCTGACGGTAGACCCCGAAGGCCTCTCACCGAACACGGACTACGAGATCCTCGTGGTCGCCCTCGGCTACAGCGAGGACAGCGGAACCTCCTTCAGCTTCACCACGGGCACCGAGACGGCAGAGGTCGTGTCGGAGCCCCCCGAGATCAGCATCTCGGGCGTCGACGCCGTGTCCTACGCGGAGAACGCCTGGTCGGACAGCTACACCACCTACGAGGTTGACTTCTACGTCTCCGCCCAGCCCGTCGCCAGCGGGATCTCCTACGTGGAGGTCTTCGACCTGGCGAACTTGGACTGGCCCCGCAAGACCGTGTTCGTGCCCACCACCGGAGAACTGGACCTGGCCGCATTCTGGATCGGGGAAGAGGAAGACGAGGTCTGTTTTGCCGCTGTCCAGATCGATGCCACGGGCGCCAGGACGGTCCTGGGGGAGATGGACTGCGTCGAGCCCGACATCCAGAGACCTGATCAGCCCGGAATCCTGACCAGCTGCAGTACCGCCGGATCGGGCTCGGGTGGCCTGGGACTGGCGCTGCTGGGGCTCCTGGGCCTCGTGCGCAGGCGGGAGAAC
>CAZMNK010000191.1:0-3905 GCA_964567625.1 uncultured Enterobacterales bacterium
CGGTGAACCCGGGCGCCACGGAAGTCTGTGACAGTGTCGACAACGACTGCGACGGCACCACAGACGTCGGCGCTGCCGACGAGACCACCTGGTACCTGGACGCAGACAGCGACGGCTGGGGCGTTTCCAGCTTCACCCTGGATGCCTGTGATCAGCCCAGTGGGTACCTGGCCGACACCGGCGACTGCAACGACCTCGACGCCACGGTGAACCCGGACGCCACCGAGCTCTGCAACGGAGACGACGACGACTGCGACGGCACGGTCGACGAACCCGACGCCGCGGACGCACTCACCTGGTTCGAAGACGCCGACGGCGACGGCCATGGCGGGAGCTCTGCGGACAGCACGACCGCCTGCTCCGAACCCTCCGGCTACAGTGCCACCGACGACGACTGCGACGACGCCGATGCAGCGGTCAACCCGAGCGCCAGCGAGACCTGCAATGGCATCGACGACGACTGCGACGGCAGCGCCGACGGCGGCGTGAGGGGCGAGGACGCGGCCTGTGCCGCGGACAGTTGCCTGCATGTGCTCGAGGACGGGAACCCCACCGGCACCGACACCTTCTGGCTCGACACGTCGAGCCCGACCGAGGTGACCTGCGACTTCGGCACGGTCGGCGGCGGCTGGGACTGGCGCCTGTCCCTGACCGTGGACAACCCGACCGGCGGGACCCTGACCGACGAGCAGGTCCCGGTGACCTTTGACACTGCGACCCTGATCGCGGCCGGCCAGTTGGAGGCCGACGGTGCGGACCTGCGGGTCTTCACCCACGATGGCCCCCTGCTCGAATACTGGATCGAGACCCTGACCCTCGACACCACCGCCACCGTGGCCTGGGTGACCATCGAGAGCCTGGCGGCCGGGACCACGGACCTCACGGTCACCGTCGGCAACCCGGACACCGAGCGGCGGTCCCTGGCCTGGTGGTTCGATCCCTTCGAGACCGACACGACAGCCCTCTATGACGTGCACTACGACAGCGGCTGGGGCACGCCAGCGTTCACCGTCGATGAGAGTGCGACCACCCTGGGCACCGACAACACGAACCTGGACTACTTCGGCGAGGTCGCCGCGATCGACCTGGACGAGCCGACCTATGTAGAGATCGAGGGCTGGATCCACGACGACGACGCCATCGGGCCGATGATGGTCACGGATCTCGGGTACGTGACGGCGTCGGCCTGTGACGACTACTGCGGGGTGGAGCACCACAGTGGCGAAGAGGGCATCGTGCTGCACACGACGGAACCCTCCACCCACTACCTGGGCACCTACCTGCTGGACATGACCAATGTGGTCACCATGTCCTCAGGCGGCCGCATCGGACTGTCCTGGGACGGCTCCGAGCTGGCCTACTGGCTCAATGGGGTTCAGCAGGACAGCGTGGCGGAAAGCCTGACTGTGCTGGGGGTCGGGGTATCGTCCTTTGCCAGCCAGGGGAGCCCGGGGGCGGAGTACGAGTACCTGTGGGTGAGCAGCGATCCGATCGACTTCAACCCGGAGACCCTCACCAGCGATGCTTCCGGTTCGGTCGGGAGCGCCTCCGCGTTCTGACCGTCGCAATGCCGACGGCGTGCTGGTGGACAATGCCTGGTTCCTGCCTGGGTGCAGTGAAGCTGGCGTCCTGGTCCCCTGCTTCAGAGCTCGGTGGTGGAGATGGCCCCCAGGAAATTCAAGCCACTGATTTGGGACCCGAGGCTTGAAGCGCCACTGGTGTAGGCCCCGTAGGTGTATTCGTAGTCGATGGTGCCCAGGACAATGTCTCCAAAGCCTGCGTTCGCGGGGTCGTAGCCGTAGTACTGGGTCAGGCCACTGTTGCAGTCCGAAGCGCTCACCAGGGCGTAGTAGCGGCCGGCCTCCACGGCAATGCCCACGGTGTCGGACTCCAGGTAGCTGGTGCCACTCGCGTTCTGGACGCCGTACCACTCGTAGTCCCATGTCCCGGAAGTCGACGAGGCACTCAACACGTAGTGCTCGACGGTGCAGCTTCCACTGCTGTAGAGATACGGGCTGAAGTGGTTGATGGTGGCCGTGGTGTCCGCCAGCACGATGTTCCCGTAGGCGACTCCCGACCAGGTGTACTCAATATAGGAGTTGATGTCCCCGTAGGCGGTCAGTGTCTCCGAGCCACACCCCGCCTCATCACAGGTGAAGGTCGCGTCGTCTCCGGGCTCATACTCGTAGTTGCCGACGAACAGGGAGTCCGGTGCGTTCTGGTCTCCACCCGAGGCCGTTCCGAAGTCGCAACTGAGAGCGTCCAGCGAGCCATAGGAACCGGTGCTGAAGACCGCGCCCCCTCCAAAGAAGGCCGTGTTGTTCGTCAACCCGGCGGTGGCACCCGCTGAACCCGTGCAGGTCAGGCCGGCTGGGTTGCTGTAGGAGTCGATGTACAGCCCGCCTCCGTAGCCACTGGTCGTCGTGTTGCCGGAGATGAGGGAGTCCTGCATGTCAAAGGGGGCATCGCCCGAGTAGCCAAAGAGGTAGCCGCCACCGCCGCCGTTCTCGCCCTTGTTCCCCGAGAGGGTGCTGTCGGTGAGGGTGATGTCTCCACCGTCGGAGAACAGGCCTCCTCCGAAGGATGCGTAGTTGTTGGAGATATTGCTTCCGATGATGTCGATGTCGCACTGGAAGGTGGAGACACCGCCACCGAACCCTGCGTAGGAGTCCTCGATCGACACGTTGTCGATGGTGACGGTCGTGTTGGCCCCCGCACAGTTCACACCCCCACCAGTGGGGTAGCCGTAGCCGACAAGGTCCTTGGTGGCGTAGCCGCCCGTGATCGTGAGGTCCTTGATGTCCACGTTCAGGCTGTTCTTGTCGATGGTCACGACGCTGTTCTGGTCCGCCCCGGTCAGAATGACCCTGGAGGGATCTTCGCTCAGGCCTCGCACCGTGGCGCTCTGCCTGATGTCCACCGCCAGGTTCCAGGTTCCGGCACAGAGATTCAACTGACCAGCCGAGGTGATCGTGTACTCCGCCAGGGAGCTGGTGCCCGAGACCGTGAGGGCCGAGGTCACGTCGGAGAGTGTGCCCGTGGAGCCGTCCAACCAGGCCGCAGTTCCCTCTTCAGAGGTGTTGCTGTCGCAGTCGTTGTCCTTGCCGTCACAGAGTTCGGTGGCTCCGGGGTACCGGGTGTCGTCGGTGTCGTCGCAGTCGTCGCAGGCTCCGAACCCGTCATTGTCGGCATCGCCAGCGTCATCCACGGCCTCGTTGCAGTCGTTGTCGACCCCGTCGCAGACCTCCGCGGCGCCGGGAAAGGCGAGTGCATTCGCATCGTCGCAGTCCCGGTCGTTCTTCACTGCACCGCTGACCACCTCGCAGACAAAGACCTCGGTGTCGGGATCGCCGTAGCCATCGTTGTCCCGATCCGTGTAGGACGCGACCATGTCCACGGGGTCGTTGTCGATGGCATCGTCGCAGTCATTGTCCAGCTGGTCGCAGAGTTCGTCAGCCCCGGAGTAGACCTGGTCGTTGGCGTCGTCGCAGTCACCGGCACTGTCCACGTAGCCCTCGGGCATCTCGCACGCCTGCTGCTCCTGATCGGGGTCTCCGTGACCGTCCCCATCCACGTCGGCATACCAGGTCGCCGGGCTCTCACAGTCTCCGACCGTGATTCCGGAATCAGGGCCTGTGCTTCCCGCGCAGCCTGTCGAGGCCAGTGTGATCAGGGTTGCAAGCAGTCCAACTTGACGCATCCGGGTCTCTCCAGCGGCAAACGCATTCTGGTCACTCCCTCGAGCAGACGGGGTGGCAACTCGTGAAAGCTGGCCCCATGAACACTCATTGGGTTGACCGGACAGGAGGTCTTCTCCACTCCCTCGAGTCTTCTCCACTCCCTCGAGTCTTCTCCACTCCCTCGAGTCCGGAAGCCGGCGCTCAGGGCAAGGTCCACCTCGTATT
>CAZMNK010000191.1:4005-9651 GCA_964567625.1 uncultured Enterobacterales bacterium
TCTCCACTCCCTCGAGTCCGGAAGCCGGCGCTCAGGGCAAGGTCCACCTCGTATTCAGTCTTCCAGGAGGTGACTGCATGTTCTTCACCCCCAACGCTCGCCACGGTGTTTCCCTAGCGGCGACGCCTCGCCAGCCCGACCAGGGCCCCGAGCACCCACCACCCTGCTGGGGGCACACCGCTGGCACAGCCGCAACCAGCCACGGGATCCGAGACGGTTCCCGGGTTCTCGGCATCACTGTCTCCGCCAGCATCGGTGGCGGAGTCGTCGCCGGAGCCGTCCGCGGAGTCACCGCCGGTGGCAGAGTCGCCGCCAGTGGCGGTGTCCTTCCCGCTGTCTGGCGTCCCCCCGGTGTCGGGATCTCCCAGGGGGGGAGCAAGGTCGACCGCGAGGGTGAAGCTGTTGTTCGGCGAGGTGTCGTAGGCATCGAGGGTGGGAGACCAGGTCTCAACCGTGACCGTCCCGGCCTCGGGCGAGAAGGTCAGAAGCCGCAGCCAGCCATCGCCGCCATTCTCCATTCCCTGGTAGTCCGCCAGCATGGTGTGGACAGTACGGTCGCCGCGGGTGTCAGACCTTCGGCCCACGCCGGGGACATGACCCGAGAGCATCATCAGCAGGTTGGGGTGGTCTTTGAGGGCCTCCCATGTGGCCTGGCCCTGGGGCCCCCACTGGCCGTCGAGGTCGATCAGGTAGTGGCTGACCACGATGGCAAGGCGATCAGCGTGTTCCGTCAGCACTTCGGACGCCCAGCCAAGCACCTCGGGGTCAGCGGCCGGGTCGAACTCCAGGTGCAACACCAGGTACCCGGTTCCCCCGCCCTCGAAGAACTCGTAGTGGTTGTCGTTGTTGTCGCCCCAGTGGCCCCCGTACCAGGAGCGCCCGGCGAACCGGTCGACACCAAAGGTGGTGTTGTACCCCAAGGTCGAGCCGTTCGGGTCTCCAAAGGGGGTCTGGTCGTGGTTGCCCACGCCAATGCCATAGGGCACGCCCTCTGAGCGGCCGGTGGTCACCGGGTCCTCGAGCAGCGAGAAGGCCGAGTCGGCCACCGCCCACTCGGCAGGCACGTTGTCGCCGTTCTCCACGCAGTCGCCCAAGAGGGTCACAAAGGCCACGTCACGTTCCGGGAGTGCCTCGACGACCCAGGCGGTCTGGGCCAGGAAGGTGTCGGGACTCCCGCCGTTGCAACCACAGGCGTAGTACTGGGTGTCGGGAAGGGCCACGACGGTAAAGGCGTCACCCGCGCTGGTGAGCGCAACCGGCAGTAGCAAAGAGGCGAGTCCAGGCATGCCCCACGGTACCGCGCGGTTCCAGGCAGCGCAGGAGCATGGTCCCTGTCGCAGGGACTATGCGCGGCTGTTTCCCGCTACATGGCCTCGACCAGCCTCACGAGCTGGGGGAGCTTGGTGGCGTGGCGAACCACGAAGGGATTCGACTGGTCCCAGGCGTGGCCAGCGAGCACGCTGCAGACCTGCTTCTGGATGACCTCGGGCGGGTCCGGCGTGAAAAAGACCTTCGGCAGGTCACCGGTGTACCAGGCGTTGACATAGGTGCGAAAGCAGTCCATGCCACTCATCAGGTAGTCGGCGTACTCGGTCTGCCAGTCGACTTCCTCGCCCTTGACCTCGCGGGCCACGACCTTGGCTGCCGCGATCGCGGACTCAAAGGCCAGGGTGATACCGCTGGAGAAGATCGGGTCCAGGAACTCAGTGGTGTTGCCCACCAGGCACCAGCCCGGCCCAAAGAGCTGCTTTACGCCGACGGCGGTGGCCTTGATCGTCACAGGGGCGAAGGTGACATTGGCGTTGGCCAGCCGCTTGGCGACATTGGGCTCGCTGTTGATGATCGCGGTGAAGCGCTCGGTCGGGTCGGTCGGCCAGGTCTCGAAGAAGTCGGGAGGGGCCACGATGCCAACCGAACTGCGGCCATCTGCGAAGGGAATGACCCAGATCCAGGCCCCGCCAGGGTGCATCGTGATCCAGGTGCGGCCGGCGAACTCCCCTGGTTCCCGGTCGTCGGTGTCGACCCAGGTGAACAGGGAGTCGCGAACGGGCAGAGACGACGGGGTGTTCAGGTCAAGCAGCTTGGGCAACACGCGACCGTAGCCGCTGGCGTCGATGACAAACTTCGCCTGGATCTGCTCCTCGGCGCCGTCTGGAGTGCGAACCGTGACCACGGGGGCTGGGTCGAAGGTCGCGTTGAGGACCTCGTGCCCGTAGTGGATCGGCACGCCCATCTTCTCGACGGCGTCTGCGAGGGTCTTGTCGAAGTCGTGGCGCTGGACCTGCCACGTGTACTTGTAGCTGGCGGTGTGCTGTTCGGCGAAGCTGAAGGAACAGCGCTCGCCATCCCGCAGGAACTCGGCACCGGTCTTCACCAGGTATTCGCGGTCCACGCACGCATCCATGAGCCCACACTCCTCGAGCAGGTCCATGCAACGAGGCAGGAGGCTCTCACCGATCACGAACCGGGGAAAGGTGTCCCGCTCCAGCACCAGGGGCTGCAGTCCCGCCTGGTGCAGGATGGCGGCAGCGGAGGTGCCTGCGGGGCCGGCTCCGATGATGATGACGTCGACCTGGCTGGGGAGCATGCATTCTCCGTGTGGGTCAAGCGGGTCTTCCAGCGGCGCTGTCCAGACCCTCTGATTGCTTGCCCGATGCGAGACCAGAGCAGCTAACCCGTCACGATTTCCGGCTGCCGCCAGCCAGGTTGAACCGGGCCCATCCTGACCATCGACCCCCTGACCATCGGCGCCGGCATGGTGGCGATCACCGAGAAGGGTTGGAAACGCCTGGCGTGGACGCGACGACCGACGAGGCACTCGCCATGGATTACCGGATCAACGCCACCTTACGGTCCACACCGACCCCCTCGTAGGTGGTCTGATCTCCGTCCGGCCAGGTGACCACCAGGCTGTCGATGGCGTCGAGATCGCCGAGCCCGAAGTGCACCTGTGGCGGCCCACCCGACGACAGGCCTGTGCTCCCGGAATGCACTGTCCGCTGCCAGGTCCGCCCCCCCCCTCCAGCACAACCCGGGCCCCCACTCCGTCGGGGTTGGCCCCCTCCTGGCTCAGGGAGACCGTCACCTGGTGTGCGTCGCCACAACGGGCACGCCAGGCGCGAGGAGGTCCATCCAACTCCCGCTTGAGCCAGTCCAGCCAGCCGTCGCCGTCCAGGTCGACCAGCAACCCGCCCCGGCCGTTGCCGGTGTCCGCCACCCCCCAGGCCTCACCCACAGCCTCGAAGGACCCGTCGTCCTGCTGGAGCCAGACCTGGTCAGGCTGGTTCTCAACCACCGGTAGACCCGTGGCCTCCTCCAGGTCCTCGGTGAAGGCATCCGGAACCTCCAGGGGCCCGAACTGGAGCGCCAGGTCCAGGTCCCCGTCGGCATCCAGGTCCCCAAAATCCCCCCCCCAGGCGGTCTGGCGGTCTTCGCCGGCGTCCAGGACCAGCCCCCGGCTTCGAGCACTGTCGAACCAGGTGCCGTCAGGAGCACTCTCCAGGAGTCGTACCTCCCCCCAGGAGGAAACCAACACCTCGGGCAGTCCATCGGCATTGAGGTCCCCCAGGCCGGCGCCCATGCCGTAGACCATCACCCCCAGACCGCGATCGTCTCCGGATTCCAGGTTCCCGTCCTGGTTCCAGAGGACCTGGTTCGGGGTGGCCTGGGGTCCGAAGTCGTTGATCTGGAGCAGATCGAGGTCCCCGTCCCCATCCAGGTCGACCCAGGCTCCGTGGTAGGTGAAGCCGTCTTCCGCAGAAGAGGGCAGGTCCACGACGGCAAAGCTGCCGTCTCCCCGGTTGCGGTAGAGCACGTTGGGGTCGGCCGGATCCAGGTTTCCTTCCTGGAGTCCCGCCAGCAGGTCGAGATCCTCCCGGTGGTTGGCCACGAAGAGGTCGAGGTCACCGTCCTGGTCGTAGTCGCCCCAGGTAGACCCCACGCTGTCGTGGGGACTCCCCCCACACCAGCGAAGTCCGTGACATCGGTGAAGTGGCCGCTCCCATCGTTCTCGTAGAGGCCGTTCGGGCCGCGGAAGGTGGTGATGTAGACGTCGAGATCGCCGTCACCATCATGGTCCGCGGCGGTGGCGCCGGTGTCGATGGCGGTCGGATCCCGGTCCCAGCGAGAGGCCGCCTCGTCGACGAAGCTGCCGTCGGCCTGGGCCACGAACAACGCCTCCATACCGGCGTTGGGAACCAGCACGTCAAGGCGACCATCCCCCGTCAGGTCTGCCACCAGGAGACCGGACCCGCCAAGCTGGGTCCCCTCGTTGTCCGCCACCGTGTCCCAGCCTTCCCCGAGAGACCAGGCATCCATGGGGACTTCTTCCCGGAGGGTGGGGTCCTCGCAGACGATCTCAGGGCCCTCTGTGAACTCCCCCTGGAAGAGCCCACAGGAGGCGATGATCCAGAGGAGTGAGGTCATGGAGAGACCTTACCGGGAGAGGGCCCTGTTGGAGCAAGACCGTTCAGAGCAGGTCCCGAACCTCGCGGAAGCCGTTGAGCACCGCCTCCGACAGCCGGTCGATCTCCTCCTCTCCCATGGGGGTCGAGAGAATCCCTGCTGCGGAGTAGGTGAGCATCACGCCCGCCTCGTGAACCGCGTCGTTGAAGCGGGAGTGGACCTTTTTCTCCTCGGCGTTCATGAAAGCGGAGCGATAGTCCCGTGGTGCCTCCGCCTTCATATGAATGCGGAACAGGGATCCGGCACCGGTCACGCTCGCCGGGACATCGCTCACCGAGATGGCCTCCTCGATCCTCCGACGGGCGAGGCCTCCGAGGCGGTTGAGACGAGCCACAGACTCGCTGTCGTAGAGTTCCATGGCCACGCGGCCTGCCGTCATCGTGATCGGATTGGCGGAGAAGGTCCCCGAGTGTGGCAGCAGGGGACCGCTTCTCGGGTTGAAGACCGCCATCACCTCGTCACAGCCCCCCAGTGCCCCGACGGGAAAGCCTCCGCCGATGATCTTCCCCATCGAGGTCAGGTCAGGCTGCGCAGCAAAGCGATCCTGCATGCCGCCGACCTCGGTCCGAAAGGTGATCACCTCGTCGAACATCAGCAGCGCACCGTTGGCCTGGGTCCAGTCTCGCAAGGCCTGGATGAAGTCCGCCTTTGCGGGGACCATTCCCACCCGGTGGGGAATCGGGTCCAACATCACGCAGGCGATCTCCTCTCGGTGCTCGTCCAGGATGGCGACAGCGGCCTCCGGATCATTGAACGGCAGCACCACCACGTCCTGCAGAACGGGCTCGGGCGTCCCCCTGGCCAGCGGCACCGAGGCCGGGCGTTGCCGAGCACCCCATGTCTCCGGGTTCGGGGCCTGGCTGACCTCGGCGTAGTCGTAGGCTCCATGGTAGGTCCCCTCGACCTTGGCAATCCGCGGTCGACCGGTGAAGGCACGGGCCGCCTTCAGGCCCGCCATCACCGCCTCGGTCCCCGAGTTCATGAACCGCACCTTGTCGAATCCGGTTGAGCGGCTGCACAGGTGTTCGGCAAAGGCGATCTCGGCCTCGGTGGCCATCGTGAACGCAGTCCCCTGCTGCAGTTGGGCCGCCACCGCCGCGACGATGGCCGGGTGACTGTGCCCATGGATCAGCGAGGCCATGTTGTTGGCGAAGTCGATGCACTCGAAGCCGTCGATGTCGA
>CAZMNK010000192.1:0-9486 GCA_964567625.1 uncultured Enterobacterales bacterium
GGCGTTGCCGATGATGGTGTTGTGGAGGATGTCTCCGCTCACCCCATCCGAGGTGGCCACACCGCCGGCCCCGTTCGAGGCGATCAGGTTGTTGGTGATCGCCACGTCGGTGCTTCCCTCGACGTAGATCCCATACCAGTCGTACCAGACGGCGCAGTTGTCGATCGTGATGGACGAGGAAGACAGAACCTGGATGCCATCACTGAAGTAGTGAACTCCGATGTCCTGGAGGAGCACGTCACTGGCTCCATCCAGCAGCACGCCATCGTTTCCGTAGGCGGTTCCCAGGGTCACGTAGTCCGGGTCCACAAAGGTCATCCCGGAGACGTCCAGGTTGCTGACGCTGGTCCCGTCCAGAGTTCCATAGACGTAGACCTCTGTGCGGCCGGCGCCGATCAGGCTGACACCGGACTTCAACGTCAGGTTTTCACCGTAGACTCCGGCCCCGATGGTGACCGTGTCGCCGCTGGAGGCGGCATCGATGCAGGTCTGGATCGTCCCCGTGCAGATCGTGCTGAAGGTCTGGATGGCAGCCGGATCGTCGTACTCGGCCTTGTCCGAGGACAACACGAGAAGCCTCTCGGTGGAGAGTGTGTCCGGGGCGAAGGGGCCAGTGCAGCCCAGGAGGGAGAGGCCGAGGGTCGACAAAATCATTTTTCGATTCCGTGGGAAAGCCCTGCGGTTTATCGACTCTGCTGTTTTCAAGCAAGGTGTGGCGCAGGGGCCTGTGAGCTTCTGAACGGTGCCCAGAGACCTCCCTCGTGTTTAGAGTAGGGGGCGTGGAAGCCATTCGATTCGAGCTTGTTGTTGCCGGCATGACCTGTGCTTCGTGCTCCTCGCGCTTGCAGCGGGTCCTGCAAAAGGTCGATGGCATCGAACAGGCCGACGTGAACCACGCCACGGGAAGGGTCAGCCTGGCTGTGGTGCCTGGCCAGGTGGACCGATCGGCGGTCGTGGGAGCGGTGGAGAGAGCCGGTTTTGAGGTCCCAGAGGACATCGACCTGGACGACCCTGCGGCCGAAGCGGCCGCCTGGCGGGCCCGAGAACAGGCGGAGATCGCCACCCTCCGTCGGGACTTCGTGGGGGCGGCCCTGTTGACCGCCCCGGTGTTTGCGCTGGGAATGGGCTGGATGGACTGGACGCCTGGTCACTGGCTCTCCCTGGTCCTGTCCACGCCAGTGGTCTTCGGGTTTGGTCGACGGTTCTTCCGGGATGCCTTCAAGCAGCTCCGGATGGGCACCGCGAACATGAACACCCTCGTCGCTTCAGGCACCGGGGCTGCCTGGGGCCTGTCGGTGGCCGGGGTGGTTCGACTGGGGCCCGGGGCCATCTATTTCGAGTCTGCCGCGGTCATCGTCACCCTGGTGCTGCTCGGCCGCTGGCTCGAGGCCCGTGCCAAGGGTTCGGCCGCGGAGTCCATTCGGAGGCTCGCCGACCTGGCCCCCCCCATGGCGCGGGTGCTCAAGGACGGTGAGGTGTTGGTGGTTCTCGCCAGATCGGTGCGCACCGGGGACCTTCTCCTGGTCGAGACCGGAGGCGCCATCCCGGTGGATGGCCTGGTGGAGGCGGGGACCTCGGCGGTCAATGAGTCCATGCTCACCGGAGAGTCACAGCCGGTCTTCAAGGGCCTGGGAGACGAGGTCTTTGCGGGCACGATCAATGGAGACGGGGCCCTCCGGGTGCGGGCCCTTCGCACCGGCCAGGGGACGACCCTGGCGGCGATCCTGGAGCGACTGCGCCAGGCCCAGGCGGAAAAGGCACCGGTGCAGCGTCTGGTGGATCGGGTCGCCGGGATCTTTGTGCCTGTGGTGTTGGTCCTGGCGCTGTCGACCTTTGCCGGCTGGTGGTGGTCGGGAAGCGGGGTGGTGACCGCCCTGGTGAATGCCGTGAGCGTGATGGTCATCGCCTGTCCCTGCGCACTGGGGCTGGCTACCCCCACCGCGATCCTGGTGGGCACCGGCCTGGGGGCGAGGAAGGGTCTCCTGGTTCGGGGGGCCGAGGCTCTGGAGCGGTTGGCCCAGGTGGATCACCTGGTGGTGGACAAGACCGGGACCCTGACCGAGGGGGCCTTTTCCGTGGTGGGGGTCGAGAGCGTCCAGGAGGGCCTGGCGTCCGACGAACTGCTCGCGTTTGCGGCGGCGGTCGAGGCCGGTTCGGAACACCCGCTGGCCGAGGGGATTTGCCGGGCGGCGGGACCGGTGAAGGCCGCAGAGAACGTCGAGGCGGTGGCCGGTCGGGGGGTTCGTGGCCAGGTCGAGGGCCGTGATGTGCGGGTCGGGACCCGGGAATACCTGGTGGACCAGGGTGTCGATCCGGCGGTGCTGGACCTCGTGGCCAGGGATGGGGCGCAAAAGGGCCAGACGGTGGTGCTGGTGGCCGTCGATGGACAGGCGGTTGGAGTGCTCCTGTTGGTAGACACCCTGCGGGCCGAGGCCGCCGAGGCCATCGGGCGGCTTCAGGCGGCGGGCGTGGGGGTGACGCTGCTCACCGGGGATGGTCCCGAAGCGGCCCAGGCCGTGGCGGAGGTCGTGGGAATTACCGATTTCGAGGCGAGGGTTCTTCCTGGCCAGAAGGCCGACCGGGTGGCTGCCCTGAAGTCCCAGGGCAAGGTGGTGGCCATGATCGGGGATGGTGTGAACGATGCCCCGGCCCTGGCCCTGGCTGATGTGGGGGTGGCCATGGGGACCGGCTCTGCGGTCGCACAACAGGCCGCTGCCCTCACCTTGATGCGGGCGGATCTGGGGCTCCTGCAGACCGCCATCGGGGTTTCTCGTGCCACTCTGCGCACCATTCGCCAGAACCTGGGTTGGGCTTTTGGCTACAACCTCGTCGCCATTCCCCTGGCGATGGCGGGAGCCTTGAGCCCGATGATCGCCGGGGCGGCCATGGCGCTGTCCAGCGTGTCGGTGGTGACGAATTCCCTCTGGCTGCGAAAGCGGGTGGGCTGAACTTCAGGACAGGGCCGGCAGGGGATCGAGCATGCCGTGCTCCTGGAACCAGACCAGGGCGTCTCGAATGGCGGGAACCAGGGGGCTGATGGTGTAGCCCAGCTCGGTGACCGCCTTGTCGCTCCTGAACTTGTAGTGATCGGTGTACGCCCAGGCGATCGTGGCGCTGTTCAGAAAGGGCTCCTTGTCCATCAGCGTCTCTTGGAGATCTCCCCACCAGCCAACCAACTGGGCCAGACTCCTGGGGATCCGTCGGCGGATCGCTGGCACATCCGCGACTTCTGCGATGAGACGGAAGAACTCGGCATAGCTCAGGTCGATTCCGCCCAGGATGTACCGCTCGCCGGTGCGCCCCTGGTGGGCTGCGGCGACCATGCCCCGGGCGACGTCGCGCACGTCGACGAAGTTGTTCACCCCGCTGCTGACGCCCGGGGTGGCCTGTGCCACGACTTCGAGCAGCATCTTGCCGCTGCTGGGTCGGGCGTCCCTCGGGCCGATCATGTACGTGGGATTCACGATCACGGCGTCCACGCCTTCTCGGGCGACCGCCTCGTGGACGATCTCCTCGGCCTGTCGCTTGGTCAGGGTGTAGCCGTCCAGGAGGCCGTGCCTGGCGAAGTTCCAGGGCGCTGTTTCATCCAGGGGTTCCCCGTCCTCGCTCAGCCCCACCGCGGCGACGCTGGAGCAGTGCACCAGTCGCTTCACGCCCGCTGCCTTGACCGCATCGAGGACATGACGGGTGCCTGTGACGTTGGCAGAGACCACCCAGGGGGCCGCCTTCTTGCGGATGGTCACCGCCGCCGCGCAGTGAAAGACGACCTCTGAACCTGTAAAGGCCCGGGTCAGCGCCTGTGGATCTTCGAGGGTGGCCTCGACCCAGTTCAGGGCCAGGTCCGACAGGTGATCCACCTTGCTCGAGGCACGGCGGGTGGCGGTGACGCTGTGGCCCTCCAGGAGCAGGGCTTCGGCCAGGTTGGCCCCCAGCAGTCCGGTCGCACCGGTCAGGGCGACTTTCACGGGTTCAGGGTGAGGAGGGTTCGGCCCTCCTGGGCGATGGTGTCTCGAACCGGGCCTCGGTGGGGCCAGGGCGCCAGGACGGTGTCTCCTGGAAAGCTGTACATCCGCAGGACCCGCTCCAGCAGCTCTGGGGGGAATGGTTGGCCTGGCGGTGGATCGGGGAGGGTCCAGTGACCTGCGAACCACTGGTTCCATTCTGCAGCAGTCATCCGGGCCTGTTCCTTTCGAGAAGGGTCCGGGCGAGGGGATCGTCCGGGCTTCTTGAAGACGAGGATCCATTCATAATCAGGCCGAATTCGGCCGGGTGCGAGGCCTTCCAGGGGCTGACGCTGCCAGAGGATCGCCCCCATGGCGTCGGCACCCAGGGCTTCCCAGGACAGCACGATGGGGTGCCGCAAGGGGCGTTGTTCCGGCACATGGATGATCGCCCGACAGCCCGGCGTGAGCGCGGCATAGCACCGGGCCCAGACGGGCTCCAGGGCCCGGCCCCAGTCGCGGATGTCGATGTCTTCAGGGGGCGGCGGCGATCCGAAGATCAGCTGTGCGGAGGACGACATCTTCGGAGCGCTCCTATCGCGGTGCGCGGCTCGGGATGGCGGGCTAAACACCCAGCCTTGGGCGCGGCACGCCCACTCAGGAGCCACCATGATCAACAAGGTCATTCTCATCGGGAACCTCGGGGCCGATCCCGAGATGCGGTCCACTGGCAGCGGCACGGCCGTCTGCAACCTGCGCGTCGCGACGACGGAGCGTCGCCGGGATCGGGATGGCAACTGGAATGATCACACCGAGTGGCACAACGTGGTCGTGTTTGGCCGTACGGCGGAGAACGTCAACCAGTACTGCCGAAAAGGTCGCCAGCTCTACATCGAAGGCCGCCTGCAGACCCGCAAGTGGCAGGACCGGGATGGCAACAACCGCTACTCCACGGAGGTCGTGGCTGACAACGTGCGCTTCCTGGGTGGACGGGAAGACCGTGGCGGCGGCGGCGGCGGCGGTGGCTATGGCGGCGGCGGCGGCGGCGGCGGCGGCGGCGGCGGCGGCGGCTACGGCGGCGGCGGTGGTGGTGGAAACTACGATCGCGGTGGTGGCGGCGGCAGCGGCGGCGGTGGCGGCGGTGGCGAGCAGGCCCCGCCTTCTGCTCCAGCGCCTGCAGACGATTTCCCCGACGACGACATTCCGTTCTAGGTCCGGACAACCCGACCGGGGAGCAACCCAGTCCACGGCCGGGTCAACCCGGGTGGATCTCTGCCAATGAACGCCCGGCCTTCTAGTCGAGGCCCTCGTAGAAGGCCTCGATCTCAGAGGCGTACTTCTCGTTCACCACCTTCCGCTTGACCTTCATGGTGGCGGTCAGTTCGCCTCCCTCGATGCTGAAGTCGTTGGGAAGCACGGTGAACTTCTTGATGGTCTCGTAGCGGGCGAGCTCGCTGTTGGCCTTGTCGACGCCCTGTTGCAGGTGTCGCTGGAAGTCCGGGTGGGTGGCGAGCTCGGAGAGGTTTGTCGGCCACCCGTGCCTGGCCGCCAGTGCAGGAGCGCCCTCTTCATCCAGGGCGAACAGGGCGGAGAGGAACTTCCGACGGTCCCCGATGACCACGCACTGGCTGATTCCATCGATGCGCTTCATGAGCTTCTCGATGTTCTGCGGTGCGACGTTCTTGCCACCGGCGGTGATGATCAGGTCCTTCTTGCGGTCGGTGATTCGCAGGAAGCCGTCGCTGTCGAATTCCCCGATGTCCCCGGAGTAGAGCCAGCCGTCCTTGAGTGCCTCTGCAGTGGCCTCTGGGTTCTTGTAGTAGCCGACGAAGACATTGCGACCTTGGACCAGGATCTCCCCGTCGTCGGCGATCTTGACCTCGACGCCTGGCAGGGGCAGGCCCACAGTGCCGTGCTTGCGTTGGCCGGGGAATGGGTTGTTGAAGGTGGTGGGGCCGGTGTCCTCGGACTGGCCGTAGACCTCGTGGATGATGATGCCGCAGCTCAGAAAGAACTCCAGCACGTCCTTGCCGATGGGGGCGGCGCCCGTGACGGCCATCTCGAGTCGGTCCAGGCCCAACTGCCCCTTGAGCTTCTGGAAGAAGAGTCGGTTGGCAATCCGGTACTTCAGGGCATCCAGCCCCTGGGGTTCGCCGGTCGACATCATCGTCCGGCCTCCCTTGAGCCCCTGCCGCCTGGACCAGTTCACGATCTTGGCCTTGGCGCCTGTGGCCTCGCCGAGCTTGGTCTCCAGGGCGGCCTTGAACTTCTCCCAGACCCGGGGAACGGCGAGGAAGAGGGTGGGCCGGGCCTCGACCAGGTAGGGCTTGAGCTGGTCCACCGCCGGGCAGGTCCAGATGGTGTAGCCGGCGCTGACCGCCGCCAGGATGGAGAACATCTGCTCGGCGATGTGGGACAGGGGCAGGTAGCTGACCACGCAGTCCGAGGGATCGGCGCCTCCCACCAGGTCGACGGCGATCTTGGCAGTGAATGCCAGGTTGTCGTTGGTGAGCATGACGCCCTTGGGCGGGCCCGTGGTTCCACTGGTGTAGATGAGGGTGGCCAGGTCGTCGGCCTGGATGGCCTCGAAGGCGGCATCCACCTGGTCGCTATTGTCGGAACCGCTGGCCAGGAAGTCTTCGAAACTGCAGACCAGGTCGTCGCTTACCTGGTCGGCATCGCGGATCATGACCACCCGCTTCAGGTGGGTCATCTGGTCCCGGATCTGGACGACCTTGTCCCACTGGGAGATGTCCTCGACCACCAGGACCTTGGCTTCCATGTGGTGGGCCACGTACAACAGCTGTTCTGGTGTGGAGGTCTGGTAGATGCCGCCAGCCACGCCGCGCACGTACATGGCACCGACGTCTGCGATCACCCACTCGGGGCAGTTGTTCCCGGTGATCGCGACGGTGTCCCCGGGCTCGTATCCAAGCTTGAGCAGGGCTCCGCCGAACCGGCGTACCTGCTCGTGGTACTGGGCCCAGGTCATCGACTCCCAGCCGTGGGTACCCTTCCAGTTGATGGCGACGCGATGACCGTGGATGCGGGCGTTGTTCTTCAGGCGTGAGGCGATGCTTTCGACGGCCATGGGTCTCTTCCTCCGGACTGCGAGGAGACCCCGTACTTTCGGATTTGCGGTCTGTCGACCGATTCTCCTTGGGGGTTCAAGGTCTGCTGGTGGGCCAGGTCAGCGCCAGGGGGCGATGGTCTGTCGACCCGCCTGTTGTGCCCCGCTTTCCTTTCGGTCGGGCTCTTCCGGGTGGAGGTTCAGCCTTGGATGGGCCTTTTCGCAGGGTCTTGGCCTGGGTGGTTCGGGTGATGGTTAGAGGAGCCGTGATCCTCCAATTCTCGGAGATGGCCAGATGTCAGACACCACCCCCTTCAAGAACCTTGTCGACATGACAAACCGCTCTGTGGCGCAGTTCGCGGACCGCAAGCGCTTTGCCAGCAAGGTGGGCGATGCGTGGCATTGGATCACCTTCCGGGAATTCGGGCAGCTCATCGATGCCTTTCGGGGTGGGCTGGCCCAGCTGGGCGTGGGCCGCGGAGATGCGGTGGCAGTGATCTCCAACAACCGGGTCGAGTGGGCGGTGGGTGCCTACGCCACCTATGGTCGGGAGGCTCGCTATGTCCCGATGTACGAAAAGCAGAGTGCCAAGGACTGGGCGTTCATCCTGCAGGACTCGGGTGCCAAGGTGGTGCTCGTGGCCAACCAGGAGATCGCGGAGATCGTTCGCGGTCTGGCAGACGGTATCCCCAAGCTGGAACGGGTTCTCTGTTTCGATGGCGAGGGCGAGGACACCTACGCAGGGGTGTTGGCCCTGGGCAGGGAAAACCCGGTCCAGCCGGGAGACCCGGAACCCGGTGACCTGGCGGGCCTGATCTACACCTCGGGCACCACTGGCCAGCCCAAGGGCGTTCAGTTGACCCACAACAACTTCATCAGCAACGTCAACGCAGTGCAGGGCCTGTTCCCGATGCGGGAAGACGATCTGAGCCTTTCCTTTCTGCCGTGGGCTCACAGCTTTGGCCAGACCTGTGAGCTGCACCTCCTGTTCAGCTTCGGAGCCTCCAGTGCCATCAACAGTGATGTGAATGTCCTGGTCCAGGAGCTCGGAGAGGTCAGGCCGACCCTGCTCTACAGCGTGCCGCGGGTCTTCAACAAGGTCTACGACAGCATTCACAAGAAGGTGGCGGCGGACGGTGGTCTCAAGAAGACCCTGTTCGATGCGGCCATTGCCAATGCCAAGAAAAGAAACCAGCTCCAGGTCGCCGGGGAGAGCAACGCGGTCGTCAACCTCAAGCACGCCGTGTTGGACAAGGTCGTGCTGTCCAAGGTCCGAGATCGACTTGGCGGTCGCCTGGCCTTCGCCTTCTCCGGAGGCGCAGCCATCTCCACCGAGGTCATGAACTTCCTCGACGCTGTCGGGATCGTGGTCTTCGAAGGCTACGGTCTCTCCGAGACCTCTCCCATTGCCAGCATGAACCACCCGGAGGCCCGCAAGGTCGGCTCGGTGGGCCAGGCCCTGCCCGGGGTGGAGATCTTCATCGACACCGATGCCGTGGGCGGGGTGATGGGCGAGGAGGGAGAGATCCTGATCAAGGGCCCCAATGTCATGCAGGGCTACCATGGTCTGCCGGACAAGACCGCCGAGGTCCTGCGGGACGACGGGGCCTTCCGGACAGGGGACCTGGGCCACAAGGACGACCAGGGATTCGTCTACATCACCGGCCGGATCAAGGAGCAGTACAAGCTCGAGAACGGCAAGTACGTCGTGCCGTCCCCTCTGGAGGAGCAGTTGCAGCTCTCCGGCTTCATCGCCCAGGCCTTTGTGTACGGAGACAACAAGCTGTACAACGTCGCGCTGATCGTGCCGGACTTCCCTGCCCTGGAGGCCTGGGCTGTGGACCAGAGTCTGTCCGGTGACCACGACACCCTGTGTGCGTCGGACCGGGTTCGGGATCTCTTCAAGTCCCAGATCGAGAACCAGTGCCGCTCGATCTTCAAGGGCTACGAGCGCATTCAGAACTTTCGGCTGATCTCCGAGGAGTTCTCTGTCGACAACGACATGTTGACGCCCAAGATGTCCGTGAAGCGGCTGAACGTGCTCAAGAACTACGGAGAGGACCTGGAGGCGCTCTACAACTGAGCCTGTCGGAGGTTCAGGGGGTGTTCGTCTCGGGCATCCTGGCCTTGCCACCCGCCGCCTCAAAGGCTCCTTCTCGGTAGAGGTGAGGCCCACCCCACTGAAACCAGTCCCCGGGTTCGGACAGGGTCTTGAGTCCCTGGTAGTCGGCCACGACCGCCTGCAACTCCGCTCGCAGGGTCATGGCATTCACGTCCCCCAGGACCGCGGCGAGCTCGGGTCGCGCGGCCAGGGCGATCTCCACGGGGATTCGCCAGGCTGGCCGGGCCAGGCCCACCCCCCGCTGCCCGTCCACCGACGGTGAGTAGCGCACCCTTCGCTCGATGCTGGTGATCGTGCCGCCGCCCACCTGTTCGTGGGGGGTCTCCATGGGCAGCAGCAGCACCGTGTCGGCG
>CAZMNK010000193.1:0-4453 GCA_964567625.1 uncultured Enterobacterales bacterium
CGATTCGCCATCCGAGAGGGTGGACGGACCGTGGGTGCAGGTGTTGTTGCACAGATCGTCGAGTAGCTTCCAGTCGCTGGAATGACGGTGGCCGATCGGGGTTCTCTCCGGTCGGCCCTGGTCTTTTTGGCCCGTCCCCTCGACACTTCCTTGGCCTCCGGCACAGTTCGTGCACTGATCAGCCTTGATCCTGCATCAGGTCGGTGATAAGGCCGCTCGGCTGTCCAGGGTTCCCCCTGCGATTCGGCTTCCCGAGAGCATCCATCGTGACCGTCAAGCGCTACCTCGTGCTCGCATTCCTGTGTGGAGCCGCCAGTCTGGCGACCATCATGCACAGTGCAGCGGTCAACATTTTTGGGCTGGCTGGAATCCCCGACTACCTGGTCGGGCCGGTGCCGGTCTCCGCTCTCGTGGGCGTCCTCACGCTCTTCATCACTTTCTTTGCGCTCATGCGGAACAGGAAGGTGGTGACCTTCTCCACGGAGGTCATCCGGGAACTCTACAAGGTGACATGGCCGACTCGGGAGGAGACGATGCGCTCCTCCACGGTCGTTGTGTTGTCCGCTGTGGGGTCGGCCCTCTTTCTGGCTCTCTGCGATGTCATCTGGGCGCAGGTCACCGACGTCGTCATCTTTACAAGCGGCTAGCCTCTTGCTGGCAACCCGGCGGTTTGCTGCCGGGAGGAGAACACCCCCATGTCCATGGCTTGGTACGTCGTGCACTGCTACTCAGGCTACGAGGCGAAGGCCAAGCTCGCCCTCGAGCAGCGCATTGATGCCCTTGGGTGCGCGGAACGCTTCGGGGAGGTCCTGGTCCCCACGGAACAGGGTTTTGAGGTCAAGAACGGGAAGAAGCGGGCCATCACCCGCAAGTTCTACCCGGGCTACCTCCTCGTCGAGATGGTTCTCGACAACGAGACCTGGCACGTGGTGAAGAACACGCCCAAGGTCACGGGATTCGTCGGGGGCAGTCGCAATCCGCCTCCGATTCCTGACTTCGAGATTCGTCGAATCACGAACCAGCTCGAGGAAGAGGATGAGGCTGTGCCCAAGCCGCTCGTGGACTTCGAGAAGGGCGAAGAGGTTCGTGTCGTGGGTGGTGCCTTCGCCAACATGAAGGGCCAGGTCGAAGAGATCAATGCCGGTCGCGGCAAGCTCCGCGTCATGGTCAACATCTTTGGCCGTCCGACGCCCCTGGAGCTCGACTTCACCGAGGTCGAAAAGCTCAGCTGAGTTCTTTCCAAACCCCTTGAGGGCGTCGGCCACCCAAGCTGGCACGGCGCCTCGGAGACAGAGAAATGGCCAAGAAGGTCGTCAACCAGATCAAGCTGCAGATTCTTGCCGGTAGAGCCAATCCCTCGCCGCCGGTCGGTCCTGCGCTCGGTGCAGCAGGCGTCAACATTCCGATGTTCTGCAAGGAGTTCAATGCCCGGACCCAGGCCCAGGCGGCCGATGGGCTGCTGATCCCAGTGGTCATCACGGTCTACTCCGATCGCACCTTCATGTTCCTTTGCAAGACCCCACCTGCGGCTGGCCTCATCTTGAAGGCAGCGGGCCTCCCCAAGGGCTCCGGTGAGCCGAACAAGTTGAAGGTGGGCAAGATTTCTCGTGCGCAGGTCGAACAGATCGCGCAACAGAAGCTCACGGACCTGAACACCAACGATATCGCGGCGGCCATGCGCATCATCGAGGGTACAGCCAGGTCCATGGGAGTCATCGTTTCGGGCTGAACACCCGATTTTTTATCAACCCCGCATCCAAGGACCTTTCGGGAAGGGGAGCCGCCGCTCCAGTGACCCGTCGGGCCGCCTGCCAGAGAACTGGTGGGCACAGGAGGAAGCATGGCGAAGAGAAGCAAGCGCTGGCTCACAGGAAGGGCCAAGGTCGATTCGCTGCAGCGCTACGGAATCGACGAGGGCATCAAGCTGTTGATGGAGACCACCACCGCCAGTTTTGATGAGTCCATCGACATGGCGTTTCGGCTGGGAGTTGATCCCCGTCACGCCGACCAGATGGTCCGAGGGGCTGTCAGTCTGCCAAACGGGACCGGCAAGTCGGTTCGCGTGCTGGTGTTCGCCCAGGGCGAGGCAGCCACGGCCGCCGAAGAAGCCGGCGCAGAGTTCGTCGGTGTCGATGAGCTGGTGAAGAAGATCCAGGGCGGTTGGTTGGAGTTCGACAAGGCTGTCGCCACCCGTGATCTCATGGGCAAGGTGGGACGTCTCGGCCGAGTGCTCGGTCCCCGAGGCTTGATGCCGAACCCCAAGGTCGGAACCGTCGTGGCGCCCGAACAGGTCGGAGCCACCGTTCGCGAGTTGAAGCGAGGCCGGATCGACTTCCGTGTCGAGCGTGCCGGCATCGTCCATACCCCGGTCGGACGCAAGTCCATGGGGGCAGATCAGTTGCGAGAGAACGTTCTCGCGCTGTACCAGGAGCTCATGCGGCTCAGGCCGGCCAGCGCCAAGGGCACCTATGTCCGCAGCGTCGGTATCTCGTCGACCATGGGTGTTGGTATCCGGCTCGACATCAACGATCTCGCTCGTGCGTCGAGCTGAGGAGGACACAATGGACCGTACCCAAAAGGCCGAGTTCGTCGAGTCCCTGAGCCGGAGCCTGGAAGGCGCTCCCCTTGTCGTGCTGGCGGATTTCCGTGGCACGGACGTGGAGACGACCAACGAGCTCAGGCGCACCCTCGAGAAGAGCGGGGTGAGCTGGCAGGTGGTCAAGAACTCGCTCGCCAGGCGGGCCATTGCCGACACGCCGCTGGCCGACCTGGCCGAGCACTTCGTCGGCATGACGGCCGTGGCGATCTCTGGAGATGATCCTGTTGGCACAGCCAAGTTGCTCAAAGAGACGCTGAAGCCCAAGGGCACCGTTCATGTGAAGGTGGGATTCTTTGAAGGCGAGATCCTGGATCCCGCCGGCGTCAAGGCCATCGCCTCCCTGCCAAGCCGCGAGGAGCTTCTCGTGATGCTTCTGCGGACCCTCCAGGAACCGGGCCGACAGGTCCTTGGGGTCCTCCAGGCCCCGGCCAGAGACTTGTTGTATCTGCTCAAGAACTACGAGAAGAAGCTTGCCGAGGTAGAGGGCGCCGAATAAGCGCCGTCCGCTCTGGCTTCCCCACCCATCCAGACTGTTTTATTAAGAGGACGGAACGATGTCTCTCAATCAGACCGACGTGGTCGACTACATCAAGAACCTGAAGCTCTCGGAGGTCAAGGCTCTCATCGAGACCCTCGAAGAGGAGCTTGGCGTCGAAGCCTCTGCTCCCGTCATGATGGGCGGCGTCATGCCCGGTGGAGCGGGTGGCGCGGCTGAGGCTGCCGAAGAGCAGACCGAGTTCGATGTTGTGCTCACCGATTTCGGCCCCAACAAGATCAAGGTCATCAAGGCGGTTCGGTCTCTGACCGGTCTTGGTCTCAAGGAGGCCAAGGAAGCCGTGGAGAGCGCCCCAACGGTGGTCAAGGAGGCTGTCGACAAGGACGCCGCCGAAGCCGCCAAGAAGGATCTCGAAGAGACGGGCGCCAAGGTCGAGATCAAGTAGCTCGACTGATGCCCCGGGGGGTGGTGGTCCAGGCGATCACCCCCTTGTAGAAGCGCATCCTGACCGGCCCTTGGGCCAGCAGGCTGCGGTTCACCTGGAACCTGGGGCTCTCTGAAGCCCTCTCCTTGCCTGTTGTCAGGCTCCCTCCCAAATCGCTGGATGGTTCTTCTGGAACGGAACGCGTGCGGCACATGGCCACGGTCGACGGAACGACCGAGGTTTTTTGCCAGTCCGCGCGCGTTGCGTCAGACCCAATCTGGCGGCCCTATTGTCGACTCGTCCCCGTCAGCGCTGATGTCGAACCCCCTTCCTCCAGTTCGAGGACACCATGTCTAGTCTGCTTGCCAACAATCACAAGCACCGCCACACCTACACCAAGGCCAGGTCAGCCATCGAGATTCAGAATCTGATCTCGATCCAGCGGGAATCCTACGAACAGTTCCTCCAGAGCCGACTACAGGTCGACGATCGGGGCGACATCGGTCTGCAGGCGGTCTTCAAGTCCGTCTTTCCGATCCAGGACTTCTCCGACAAGGCCTCTCTGCAGTACGTGTCCTATGACCTGGACACCCCGAAGTACGACACCGAGGAGTGTCGGGACCGGGGCATGACCTATTCGGCCCCGCTGAAGGTCACTGTCCGGCTCGTGGTGTGGGACGTGGATCCGGAGACCGAGACGAGGACTGTCTCCAACATCAAGGAGCAGGAGGTCTACTTCGGTGAGATCCCGCTGATGACCAAGAACGGGACGTTCATCGTCAACGGGACCGAGCGGGTGGTCGTCTCCCAGCTGCACCGGAGTCCGGGCATCTTCTTCGACCAGCACCAGGCCAAGACCGGTATCGGAAGGACCATCTTCTCGGCGAGGATCATCCCCAACCGTGGTTCCTGGATCGACTTCGAGTTTGACACC
>CAZMNK010000193.1:4463-9338 GCA_964567625.1 uncultured Enterobacterales bacterium
CAAGGACATCCTCTACGTGCGGATCGACCGGCGGAGGAAGCTCCCGGCCACCGTCCTGTTGCGGGCCCTGGGCTACGACTCCGAGGAGTTGTTGAACTACTTCTACGACAGGGAGACCCTCTCGTGGAACGGGTCCAGCTGGACCAAGAAGACCACCACGGCTCTGCTGTCCATCCAGTCCGCCACGATGGAGGTTTCCCACAAGGGGACCGTGCTGGCTCGAGCGGGCAAGAAGTTCCTCAAGAACACCATCCGCAAGATGAAGAAGGCGGGCCTCATCACCGAGGAGACCCGGGTCGTCGAGGACAAGGAAGTCGTGGTCGGCCTGGTCGACATCCCGGTCAGCGATGAGAGTGTCTACGGCATGGTCTCGGCATTCGACGTGGTCGATCTGAAGACCGGCGAGATCCTGATCGAGTGCAACGAAGAGCTCACCGAGGAGAATGTCCAGGCCACCATCGATCGCGGCATCACCACGTTCGAGGTCATCTACATCGACAACGTGATGGTGGGCTCCTTCTTGCGAGACACCCTGCTTCTGGACAAGATCGGCAGCCCGGACGAGGCCATTCTTGAGATCTACCGGCGCCTGCGCCCGGGTGATCCCCCGACCTTTGACCAGGCGAAGAACCACTTCAACAACCTGTTCTTCAACGCGGAGCGCTACGATCTGTCCAAGGTCGGTCGGCTCAAGATCAACCACAGGCTGGGCCTGGACCTTCCGCTGGAACAGACCACCCTCACCCGGGACGACATCCTGCGGGTGGTCAAGTACCTGATCGACCTGAAGAACAACAAGGGCAACGTTGACGACATCGATCACCTTGGAAATCGGCGGATTCGCGCAGTCGGCGAGCTGCTGGAGAACCAGTACAGGATCGGGCTTGTCCGAATGGAGAAGGCGATCAAGGAGCGGATGAGCCTGGGCGAGATCGAGGCCCTGATGCCCCATGACCTGATCAACGCGAAGCCGGTCTCCGCGGTGGTCAAGGAGTTCTTCGGCTCCTCGCAACTGTCTCAGTTCATGGACCAGACGAATCCGCTGAGCGAGGTCACCCACAAGCGTCGTCTTTCAGCACTGGGCCCGGGTGGTCTGACCCGCGAGCGTGCCGGGTTCGATGTTCGTGACGTGCACCCCACTCACTACGGCCGCATCTGTCCGGTCGAGACCCCGGAAGGCCCGAACATCGGCCTCATCGCGAGCCTCTCCACCTTCGCCAGGGTCAACGAGTTCGGCTTCATCGAGACGCCCTACCAGAGCGTCGAGAATGGCGTGCTCACCGGGGCGGTCGAGTACTACACCGCCCTGCGTGAGGAGGAGCATGTCATCTCCCAGGCCAACGTGGAGACCGACAAGGACGGCAATCTTCTCGAAGAGAGCGTCGCTGCTCGAAACAAGGGTGAGTTCGGCATCGTTCCAAAGGAGCAGGTCACCCTGATGGATGTGGCCCCCAACCAGTTGGTGTCCGTGGCGGCCTCGCTGATTCCCTTCCTGGAGAACGACGACGCCAACCGTGCGTTGATGGGTTCCAACATGCAGCGCCAGGCGGTTCCGGTCATTCGGACCGAGGCTCCGCTGGTCGGTACCGGTATCGAGCGTGTGGTCGCACGGGACTCCGGAGTCACCACCACGGCGCTTCGCAGCGGCATCATCGACAGCGTGGATTCGTCCCGCATCGTGGTGAAGACGGACGAGATCGATGAGGACGGTGAGATCGGCGGAGACGTCGACATCTACAACCTGACCAAGTTCACGCGTTCCAACCAGAACACCTGCATGAACCAGCGTCCCGTGGTGCGCCTGGGCGACAAGGTCGATGCCGGGGACGTGATTGCGGACGGTCCGGCCACTGACATGGGTGAACTCGCCCTCGGCCAGAACGTGGTCGTCGCGTTCATGCCCTGGCAGGGGTACAACTTCGAGGACTCCATCCTCATCTCCGAGCGACTGCTCCGAGATGACTACTACACGACGATCCACATCGAGGAGTTTGAGGTCGCGGCTCGCGACACCAAGCTCGGAAAGGAGGAGATCACCCGCGACATCCCCAATGTCGGCGAGGAGGCTCTTCTGAACCTCGACGACTCCGGAATCGTCAAGGTGGGCGCCCATGTTCTCCAGGGCGACATCCTCGTCGGGAAGATCACGCCGAAGGGTGAGACCCAGCTTTCGCCGGAAGAAAAGCTCCTCCGGGCCATCTTTGGCGAGAAGGCGGGCGACGTGCGTGACACCTCACTGCGGGTACCTCCCGGTGTCGCTGGGACCGTCATCAGCGCCCAGGTCTTTGCGCGGGAAGGTGTTGAAAAGGACGCGCGAGCTCTCGAGATCGAAGCGGAGTCGGTCATCAAGATCAAGCGGGACCGCAATGAGCAGCTCCGGACGATTCGTGACTCGGCCCACCGACAGTTGGTGAAGCTGCTTGCCGGCCAGAAGTCGGGGAGTCGCATCCTGGACGACGAGACCGGCGAGGAGCTGGTGGCGCGGGGCGAGACCTTCACCGAGGAACTCTTCCGTCGGATCCGCTTCGAGCAGTACGAGAAGATCACTGTCGAAGACGGCACCGAGCTTGAGGACAAGGTCTGGACCCTGGTCGACAAGGTTCGGGAGAAGGAAGACCAGATCCGAGAGCGCTTCGCAGCGAAGATCGATCGTCTCCAGAAGGGAGATGACCTGCCGCCGGGCGTCATCAAGATGGTCAAGATCTACATGGCCATCAAGCGCAAGCTGAGTGTCGGTGACAAGATGGCCGGCCGCCACGGAAACAAGGGCGTTGTCTCCAAGCTGCTTCCCTTCGAGGACATGCCGTACCTCGAGGATGGCACCCCGGTCGACATTTGCCTGAACCCCCTCGGTGTTCCCTCCCGCATGAACGTGGGGCAGATCCTCGAGGTCCACCTGGGGTGGGCTGCCCGGCGAATGGGCCAGCGAATGGGCCAGATGGTGGAAGACCAGGTCGCTGCTGAGGAGTTGCGAACCTACCTCCAGGACTGCTTCGCCGGAGACTCAGAGTTGACGGGATTCCTGGCCAAGGCCGACAAGGATGAACTGGCCGTCTTCGCCCACAAATACCGGCGGGGCGTCACCGTGGCATCACCGGTCTTTGCCGGAACCGACGAGGCGGAAATCAAGCGGGCCCTTGGGCTTGCTGGTGAGTCCGAAGGTGGCCAGTCGACCCTCATCGACGGTCGCACGGGCGAGGTCTTCGACCGCAAGGTCACCGTCGGCATCATGTACATGCTGAAGCTGCACCACCTTGTCGACGACAAGATCCACGCCAGGTCCATCGGGCCCTACTCGTTGGTCACCCAACAGCCGCTGGGCGGAAAGGCCCAGTTTGGTGGTCAGCGGCTCGGTGAGATGGAAGTCTGGGCCCTGGAGGCCTACGGCGCTGCCTACAACCTCCAGGAGTTCCTGACGGTGAAGTCCGACGATGTCGCCGGCCGGACCCGGATGTATGAATCCATTGTGAAGGGCGAGAACATTCTCGAAGCCGGCCTGCCGGAGTCCTTCAACGTGCTTGTCAAGGAGCTCCAGGCGCTTGCGCTCGATGTCGAGCTCCTCGAGGACAAGGAGATCCTGCGTCCCTGAAGGTCGTAGCTCTCCCCCCCCCCTTTTTTAAAGTCTCTCCCCCTCTCGTTCCCGCCTCCCGGAGTCCGTCGTGAAGGACATCTACAACATGTTCGAGAAGCCCAAGAACCCACTCAACTACGTGGGGGTTCGTATCAGCCTGGCTTCTCCCGAGAAGATCCGGAGTTGGTCGCACGGCGAAGTCAAGAAGCCCGAGACCATCAACTACCGGACCTTCAAGCCTGAAAAGGACGGTCTCTTCTGCGCCAAGATCTTCGGTCCAATCAAGGACTACGAGTGCCTCTGCGGCAAGTACAAGCGCATGAAGCACCGGGGCATCACCTGTGAGAAGTGCGGGGTGGAGGTCATCCAGTCCAAGGTGCGGCGGGAGCGGCTGGGCCACATCGACCTGGCCACGCCAGTGGCCCACATCTGGTTCTTGAAGAGCCTGCCAAGCCGGATTGCCAACCTGCTTGACGTCTCGCTGAAGGACCTGGAGCGGGTGCTTTACTGCGAGTCCTACATCGTCACCGATCCTGGAGAGTCCACGCTGAAGGAGGGAGAGATCCTGGCGGAAGAGGACTACCAGGAGGCCATCGCGACCTTTGGCTACGGCAGCTTCGAGGTCGGCATGGGCGGCGATGTCGTCAAGAACATGCTGAACCGCATGGACATCAGTGCGCTCTCCAACAAGCTGCGCAACGAAATGAAGGAGGCGACCAGCGAGCCTCAGAGACGCAAGTACGCCAAGCGCCTCAAGATCGTCGAAGGCCTCCGGTCCTCGGGCAACCGTCCAGGGTGGATGATGCTGTCCGTCGTGCCGGTCATTCCGCCGGACCTGCGCCCCCTGGTTCCCCTGGATGGTGGCCGGTTCGCGACCTCCGATCTGAACGATCTGTACCGTCGGGTCATCAACCGGAACAACCGGCTCAAGCGTCTCAAGGACCTGAATGCGCCGGAGATCATCATCCGGAATGAGAAGCGGATGCTCCAGGAAGCGGTCGACGCGCTGTTCGACAACGGCCGCCGGGGCAAGGTCTTCACCGGTCCGAACAAGCGTCCCCTGCGGTCCCTCTCCGACATGCTCAAGGGCAAGCAGGGGCGGTTCCGTCAGAACCTGCTTGGCAAGCGCGTGGACTACTCCGGCCGTTCGGTCATCGTGGTCGGCCCGGAGTTGCGCCTTCACCAGTGCGGTCTTCCCAAGAAGATGGCGCTGGAGCTGTTCAAGCCCTTCATCTACAACAAGCTGGAAGAGCGAGGCCACGTCACCACGATCAAGGCGGCCAAGAAGCTCGTCGAGAAGGCCA
>CAZMNK010000194.1:0-376 GCA_964567625.1 uncultured Enterobacterales bacterium
GTTGCGCGGGCTGATGGTGCGGAGGTTGACCAGCTGTCGCTTGAACTGGGTGGGCCTCATGTAGAAACGACGCATGGCCACCTGTTGCATCTTGACCAACTCCGCCGGGTCATAGCCGGGGGGGTGGTAGATGAGCGCATCCGGATCGGGGTTGAAGGTCGTGTAGTTGTCCCAGTCGTCCCGGTAGAGGTCCTTCTGCCAGCGATCGTCGAAGAGCTTGGAGCCCGGGAAGGGCACGGTGATGGCGTACTTGGCGAAGTCCAGGTCGAGTTCAATGGAGAATTCAATGGTCTCCCGGGTCAACTCCGGGGTCTCCCCAGGGAGTCCGATCATGAAGAGGCCGACGGTCTGGATGCCGGCATCACGGGCATTGGCC
>CAZMNK010000194.1:386-9302 GCA_964567625.1 uncultured Enterobacterales bacterium
GTCAGGGTCTTGTTGACATTGCCCAGGAGCATGTCGACCCCTGACTCGATGCCCATGAGCACCCGTCGGCAGCCGCCCTCGTACATCAGCCGACAGGTCTCCGGGTCCAGGCGGTCCGCCCGTGTCTCGGAGAGCCAGGCACACTTCTGGTCCAGCCCTCGCCGGGCGATCTCTTCGCAGAGAGGCTTCAGGTCCTTCTTCACCAGGGGGAAGATCGGATCGATGAAACCGATCTGGCGCACGCCATACCGCTCGACCAGGAACTGGTATTCATCGACGATCTTGATCGGATCTCGTCGACGATAGGTCTTGCCGCCGGTGTGAATGAGACTGCAGTAGTCACAGCGGTAGGGGCAGCCTCGCGAACCTGCCATGGTCAGAACAGGCTTGGCAAAATCCGCAAAGGGGAGGAGCCCATAGCGATGGATGGGGAACAGGTGCCAGGCCGGGTACGGCAGCGCATCCAGGTCCCGGTTGAGGACCCGCTGTTTGTTGGTGACCACGTCCCCGTCCACCGTCCGCCAGGTCAGGCCTGCGATGGCAGAAAAGTCATCACGACCATCCTGGAGTGCATCCACCAACTCCTGGCTGGTGATCTCCCCGTCCTGGTGGACGCAGAAGTCGACCCCATGGTCGCGGCAGATCTCTTCAGCAAAGACTTCGGCGTGAATACCGCCCCACACAAACCGGGCCTGGGGCACTGCAGCGCGAATACGATCCACGAGCTGGACACAGACCGGGGCAGAGGGGGTGAGAACCGTCATCCCCACCAGGTCCGGCTGGAAGCGACGAGCCCGCTCGGCCACCTCGGCCCCAGAGAGCTTCTCGGCAAACATGTCCACGACCCGGACGTGGACGCCATGGGCATCCAGGGCGCCAGCGATATAGGCCAGGCCGGTCGGCGGCATGGGCTCGAGCAGGTTCGCAAAGCGCCCGAGCTTGCGCATGTTCATCGCGGGGTTGATCAACAGGACGCGCAAGCAGTCCTCCGTGAAACCAGAACACGCCACCACCCTATCCGCGCTTTCATTCCCGCGACAAGCCGCAATGAAGGTTCAATCCCCACCTGGCCCATCCTCTCCCGGGCTCGACGGAGACAATCCCCTGGCCGTGCGGTGAAGCCATAAATTCACCGCCTTGCCCGAGGGCAGCCTGGCCGAGCGCTGGACGTACTGTTCTTCGAAGGAGGCCGGGAAGTCCTTGGGCACCACCAGGCGATGGGGGCGTGGTGTCACCAGGTCCTTTTCCGGCAGGTAGACCGTCGGCGTCCGACTGAAGACATAGGCGTAGTCGGTCTTTTCATGGCCTGCGATCCCGGACCCCAGCCCCTCCACGTCGATCCGGGCAATGTGCAGGTCCGAGAGACCCCAGCAGTCGATGGTCGGCAGACCGGAGATGTAGGGCACAGTGCCCGCCGAGTGGATGGCAATCCAGGTGTCCGGCGGAAAGGCTGTCCGAAGGAACTGCCCCACCTCCACGCGCTCCACCTGGTTCTGGACCCGGTACACCGCGGAACTGTAGGGAATGGGCCAGTACTGCACCTGGTTCCAGGCACAGAACAACACCGATCCCGCCCCCAACGCCAGTCGAGCCCGGCTCCCCTCCCCCATCGCGTCCAACAAGCGCCCCAGCCCCTCCTGGGCCCACAGGGCGAACAGGGGCAGAACGGGCAACAGGAAGCGACCCGAGTGCTTGAAGTCCCCGCCCACGCTGACGACGTAGAGGAGGTAGACGGGGATCACCAGGAGGGTGACCTGGTCTCGGGCGTTTCCCCTTTCCAGCCCCTTCCAGACTCCCCAGATCCCCAGGAGGACAAGGCCGAGGTGGTGCTGGGTAAAGCTGCCCAGGTACTGCAGCCCACGCAGCCACATCTCCGGACCCCCTCCCGTCTTGGCGTAGAAGGTGTTTGGCAACAAGTCGCCATAGAAGCGCCAGCGAAAGAACAGGTGCCCCAGCACCAGGACCCCGAAGACCCCCCAACCCACCCAGGTGGCTCGACTCGGGAGGGACCGCCCACGCACCAGGCGCAGTCCCTGCAACAGGCCGTAGAACAGCAGGCCTTCGGGGCGGGTCAGCGCAGCCAGGCCTCCGATCAACCCTGACCACGGCAACCGGTCGGGATTCTCCAGTTCCTCCATGCCGGTCCAGAACAGCGCGGTCACCAACAGGGAGAAGAAGACCGTCTCCAGCCCCTGTACGGACTCCAACAACAGGCCCGGATCAAAGGCCACCAGTGCCGGTGCGGCGAGGGCCAGCCAGGGCCGGCCCTTCGTCCACCGAGCGCCACGCCCCCACCACCAGGTGAAGACCACCAGTCCCACGGCACTGAGCACACCGCCACAGACTGAGGCAAACACGCCGTTTCCCCCGACCGCCAACACCGCCGCCAGCCACACGGTCCAGAGGAAGTTGGTGTAGCCCTCGACGGGCACCTCCCCCACATTGAAGACGAGTCCGTGCCCTTCGACGAGGTTCCGGGCGTAGCGAAGGGAGATGTATGTGTCGTCCTGGACACAGAGCCCCATCGAAAATTCCAGCGCCAGCATGCCCGCCAGAATGACCGCCAGAAGCAGTCCCGGTCTTACGCTCTTCACGACGGGAACCCTAACAACGCCCCCATCCTCCGCCCCCGGGTGTCTCGACCACCACCCGGTCACCCGGTTCCAGTGAGCGTGTCTGCCCGTCCCAGGGTTCCTCGATGCCATCCCGGACCACCCGATCCCGCCCGGGCATTCCGACCCCTCCCCCTGCCAACGGAGGAGCCCCTTGAATGCGACGGCCAGCCAGGAGGGAAGCCACGCAGGGAGCCAGCACCTCGATCTCACGCACCATGCCATCGCCCCCGGGATGGAGGCCCTCGCCCCCGGAACCTCGGCGAATGCTGGTCCGGCGAACCCGAAGGGGGAGCCTGGCCTCCAGAATCTCCGGGTCAGTCCCCCGGGTATTGGTCATGTGAACCTGGATGGCCGTGGGCCCGGGACCGGAGGGCGTGGCACCGCCTCCCCCCGCCATCGTCTCGTAGAAGGACCAGTCGACACCGCCCAGGGTCAGGTTGTTCATCGTCCCCTGGGAGCCTGCCCGGGCACCCGCCGCCAGCAGGAGCAGATCCACCAGGCGCTGGCTGGTCTCCACGTTGCCACCCACGACCGCGGCCCCGGCGGGTGGGTCCACCAGCGAGTTGGGGGGCACCACCAGGGTGACCGGACGCAGGGCCCCCTCGTTCAGGGGAATCTCCCGCCCCACCAGCGTCCTGAGCACGTAGAGGACCGCCGCCCGAACCACGGCACGAGGGGCGTTCAGGTTTCCCGAATGGGGGCCACCCGTCCCGGAGAAATCCACGGTGAGCCCCGAGGGCGAGGGCGCCCAGCGCACCACCAGGGGGATCCCGTCCAGCTGATCTCGGGCCTCCCCTGGGGACAGATCCGGCAACAGGGCGGAGACGGCCTCTTCGGCCGCATCCTCCAGGTGAGTCATCCAGGTACGAAGCTGCCCTGCCCCCCCAAGGGCGGCCAACAGCCGGGCTGCGTGGGCATTGCAGGCGATCTGGGCCTCCAGGTCGGCCCGCACAGTGTCGGGCTCTCGGCATCCGACCAGGAGTTCCCCCAGGGGCGCCAGGCCGTTCCCCTTCCCGTCCAGGAGCGGCACATGGCGAGCCACGAAACCCTCCTCCTCCAGGCGACGGCTGTGGGGGGGCATCGACCCCGGGGTCAGACCACCGACGTCGACATGGTGGGCCCGACTGGCCACGAAGAACACCCCATCGTCAATGGCCACCGGTGTCACCACCGTCAGGTCCGGCAGGTGGGAGCCACCAGCCTGGGGGTCATTGCAGAGCGTTGGACGACCGGGCACCACCGGGTGGTGGGCGAGCAGGTCCCGAACGGTCTCACCCATCGCGCCGAGGTGAACCGGGATGTGGGGTGCATTCGCCACCAGGTGTCCACGTTCGTCAAAGACCGCACAGGAAAAATCCAGCCGTTCCCGGACATTGACCGAGCGAGCCAGCCGACGCAGGACCTGCCCGGCCTGGCTGGCCACTGACGCAAAGCGATTGCCCCACAGCTCCACCCCGAAGGGAGTCCGCTCCAGCCCCTGTTCCGGGGGCATCGGAACACCGGGCCGATCCAGCCGGAGAAGCCCGTCCCGCAACCCGGCCACCCAACCCCTGGGAATGACCACCGAGGTGGTCGGGGAGGTCACCACAGCCGGCCCGTGAACGGCCTGGTCGCCAAGTCCCCAGGGATTGGCCGAGGACAAGGGGGCCTGGGGAGCCGGTGCGAGAACCCGTACCCTGGCATTGACGATCTCCACCGGGACGCCGGGCCGATCGAAACCGTAGCGCCGCCTGTGAGCCGTCTCGAACGCCAGGGCCAGGCTCTGCTGGCTTCCTCCACCCACCTCCAGGGCATGGTCGGTCCCCCGGTGTCGAAGCTCCGCGGTCCTGAGACACGCCCCCAGTGACGGCAGCTCCTTCTCCAGGGCATCCCACGCCTCCTGCAACCCTTGGAAGCCCCCTTCGAGGTCCAGCCAGAGGGCACGAACGGCGCTCTCCTCCCGACGAGCGAGGGCCTGGCCCCAGGCACTGAGCACTCCCGCGCAGGGATGTACCAGGACCGTCGAGATGCCCAGCCTCTCCGCCACGTGCGCTGCGTGCTGTCCCGCTGCACCGCCGTAGGCCACCAACGCATGGTCCGAAAGAGAAACTCCCCGTGTCGTGGCCAGGCCAGAGACTGCAGCCGCCATCGCCTCCCGGGCCAGTGCCAGGTAGTCCTCGGCCCTTCCAGGCAAAGAGACATGGTCTGCCTTGAGCGGTGGATCAAAGGCATCGGGGTCCAACAATCCCGCCATCAGACAGGCATCGGTCAAGGTGGGGGGACCGCCGCGGCCATAGCAGGCAGGTCCCGGATCGGCGCCTGCCGACTCGGGGCCCACGGTCAGCCGCACACCATCGTGGCCCAGGATGGACCCCCCCCCTGCCGCGATGGTGTCCACCTCGAGCTGAGGGCGACGCACCCGGACCCCCGCCACTCGCGCCTCTTCCTCTCGCCGCGGCAGGGACCCCACCTCCACCCGGCAGACATCGGTGCTGGTCCCTCCCATGTCCAGCCCCACCGCAGCCTCGAAGCCCCCCTGTACGGCCACGGCTGCCACCGCGAGAACCCCGCCTGCTGGCCCGGAAAGTACAGCGTCAGGGGCTCGCAGAGTGTTGGCAGGACACAGGGAACCGTCGGAACGCATGGCCTGGGCCTGGGATGGAATGCGGTCTCTCAGAATCGCCTTCTGCAGCAAGGGCGTGATCGCCGCGTCCACCAACGTGGTCTCAAGCCGTGCCAGGTACCCCCGCTCCGGACAGACCCGGTGCCCCAGGCTGACCGGCACCCCCTCCGGGACTACCCCGGCGACGGCCTGTTCATGATCCGGGTGCTGCGGACCGTTCACCAACACGATGGCGACACTCGCTGCTTCCCTGGCCAGGCGAGCTACTGCCTCCAGGTCCTGGAGGGGAATGGGCTCCACCAGGCCCCCATCCCGGGAAATCCTGCCCCCTACTTCGATCACCTGGGTACAGAGCGGAGCAGGCCACCGAGCATCCAGGTCGAAGAGCGCGGGTCGGGCCATGTCGCCGATCCAGGGCAGGTCGGCAAAGCCCCTGGTGACGACGAGCAGCACCGGAACGCCGCTGCCCTCGAGCAAGGCGTTGGTGGCCACGGTGGTGCCAAAGGTCAGTGCACCGGTGGCAAGGTCACCGACCACGGCCCGATCGCTGGGCACCTTTTGCACCTCGGTGCGTCCATCCGGCCAGAGGACCACCACGTCGGTGAAGGTGCCACCTCGGTCAACACAGGTTCTGGGAGAACCCAAGAGGGGCAAGAGGGAACTCAGGTCAGGCAGTGAGGTCTCAGTCGGGACCGACCGAGCCTTCCAGGTCGTTGGATTGGTTGTTGGCCTGGTCCCATGCCCGAACCTTGAGGAAATAGTATTGCCACTCGTCCTGGATGCTGATCACGAAGAAGAAACTTCCATCCTCGATCCACGCGTCTGCGCTCGAACCCGTCGTGTCCTTGATGTCACCTGTTGCGTTGCCATTGACGTCCCCGTTCTCGCTTTCGATCCAGACCTTGAAGCGACCATCCATCAGGTCATCCTGGGGATCGAAATAGGCGACCTCGACGTAGATCACATCCCCGATATTTCCGAATTCATCGAACCAGGCCGTCAGGGTCCCCAGGCTGGGTCCATTGGCATCTTGGGGCTGCGGCCAGTCCCCGTAGGCGTCGCCCGTGTCCTCTTCCGTTTCCGTGTCCGTGTCCGTTTCCTCCGTCTCCTCGGTGGTGGTCGTGTCGTCATCAGTGCTGGTGAAGCGACTGCCGCTGCTTCCGAAGGCGTTGTCGGAGTTCCCGCAAGCGAGAAGACCAAGGGTCAAGGTCCAGGTGAGCATCATGCCTCTCCAAAGGCCGGGGTCAGACACCTGCAGAATATAGGACCTGAGGAGCGCTGACATGCGAAAGCTAGCCGTCCCCTTCGCAGTCATGATCATGGGCGTGGTCCTGTTCTTCCTCTGGATAGAGCGCCTTCCCCCGTTTGACGGCCATCCGGAGCCCGTCGAAACCGCGCTGGAAGATCTGCGAACGGAACAGAATGCGGTGCGTGTCAGCGGAACGGCACACTACCCAGTGCGGGTGTCCTACGAGGTCCCCGCTCGTTGGGGGCATCCAGCCCACACCCGATGGCTCTTTCCCCTGTTCGGGCACCAGGACACCATGGGGCGCTACATCCTTGCGATGGTGAGTTCTCCCGTAAAACCGGAGCGTCTGGTGGCCTTCGAGGACATGGAGATCGCGGGGGAGGCCCGGAAACCACGGATCGCGGTCACACCCTCGGTGGAGCAGGCCTTCCGGGACGTCGGCTACACCTTTGCCGACGACTATGTGCTCATCATGGTCTACCTGGATTCGGTGGACTCCGAGGCCGCTGCCCCCTGAGAGGGTGACGACCTGGCGCCCGAGCGGTCCCGGCACAGCGTCAGCGACGAATGGCGCTTCTTCCAGGGTAGCGGGCAGCGTTCCCCAGCTCGTCCTCAATGCGCAACAACTGGTTGTACTTGGCAACCCGGTCGGTTCTGCACGGCGCCCCGGTCTTGATCTGGCCCGCGTTCACGGCCACCGCCAGGTCGGCGATGATCGTGTCCTCGGTCTCGCCAGACCGGTGGGAGATGACCGTGGTGTACCCGGCCCGGTGGGCCAACTCGATGGCGTCCAGGGTCTCCGTCAAGGTCCCGATCTGGTTCACCTTGATCAGGATCGAGTTGGCGATCCCCTGGTCGATGCCTCGCTGAAGCCGGGTCACATTGGTGACAAACAGGTCGTCCCCCACCAACTGCAGCCTGTCACCGAGCACCTCGGTGGCGTGCTTCCATCCCTCCCAGTCATTCTCATCCAGGCCATCCTCGATGCTGACCAGGGGAAACCGCTCCGCCCAGCTGGCGTAGCGCGCGACCAGGGCCTCCGAACTCAGAGCCTCCCCGCCCATCTGGTAGGTGCCCGAGTCGGCGTCGAAGAGCTCGCTGGAGGCCACGTCCAGGGCCAGCACCACCTGGTCCCCCAGGCTGTAGCCGGCCTCACCCACCGCCTCGGCGATCAGTTCCAGGGCCTGTTCATCGCTTCCCAGGTTGGGTGCAAAGCCCCCCTCGTCCCCGACCGCCGTGGCCAGTCCACGGGCCTTCAGCACCGCCTTGAGGGTGTGGTAGGTCTCGACCCCGCAGCGCAGGGCCTCGCTGTACCGCTCGAAGCCCACGGGCATGACCATGAACTCCTGCACGTCGACGTTGTTGTCGGCGTGGCTACCGCCATTGAGGATGTTCAGCATGGGCACCGGCAGGGCCCTGGCGTTGGTGCCGCCGATGTAGCGGTACAGCGGCAGTTCCTCGCAGAGGGCGGCAACCCGGGCCACGGCCATGGAGACCCCCAGGGTTGCATTGGCGCCCAGTCGACTCTTGTTCGGGGTCCCGTCCAGTTCGATGAGCAGGCCATCGATCCCCGCCTGGTCCCGGCAGTCACGTCCGATCAGCTGGGGAGCGATCTCGTCATCGATGTGGCGGATCGCCTTGGAGACACCCTTGCCCATCCAGGTCTCGCCCCCGTCCCGAAGTTCCACCGCCTCGTGCTCGCCGGTAGAGGCCCCCGAGGGCACGATGGCGCGAGCGGCCACGCCCTCTTCCGTCGTCACCTCCACCTCGACAGTCGGGTTGCCGCGACTGTCCAGAACCTGACGACCATAGACTTCCAGGATGCGGGACATCGATGTTCCTCCTCTGGGGCTCGGAATGGGAGCAGCCACTTAGCACGAGACGCCACGGAAGCACTGGGTTGACCTCACCTCTGGTCGGGCTGTCACACAGTCCATGCCAGAGGCCTCTTCCCACGATAGACACCGAGGACCTCACGGAGTGCCCATGCGGTTCCTTCCCCTGCTCCTCCTGGCCATGCCCACCACCGCCGTCGCCCGGGACGCGGACGACTCCGACCTGGCGGACTTCTTCACCCATGCCGGTGACATTGAAGGCCTGGACGAAGGCCCGGTGGCCCTGCCCCTCTACGCCTGCCTGGGCAATTCCCGGGCCAGTTGCGTCGAGACGACCCTCGAGGACGGCAAGCGCTACCTGTTCGAAGTGGTTCCTGGATTTGGGGGGATCGTGTTGAGTCCTGCCTTCACGAGCGCCGCTGGGCTCGAATTGAAGGACGAGGTGATCGCCCAGGGACCCCGACTCAAGGGGCACCTGAAGCGGGAAAAGATCGAATTTGGCGTGGCAGACCTGGAGTCGCTGGACCTCGGAGGCGTGGTGCTCCGGGATCTCAAGGTCTTCTCCCCGGAACCGGGGCCCGACTACAAGCAAGATCTCGATGAGGACCCCAATAC
>CAZMNK010000195.1:0-9256 GCA_964567625.1 uncultured Enterobacterales bacterium
CGGCATCGACAACGACTGCAATGGCATCCTGGACTCCAGTGAGGCGGTGGACGCAGCCACCCTGTACCTGGATGTGGACAGCGACGGCTACGGCGGCACGGGCGGGACGAAGCTCGGTTGTGATGAGGAGCCCTTCTACGCATTTGAAAGTGGGGACTGCGATGACGCCAATCCCGAGGTGAACCCCGGGGTGACCGAGGTCTGTGACGGCATCGACAACGACTGCAGTGGTGACAGCGACGGCGGCGACGCCGCGGATGCATCGACCTGGTACGAGGATGCCGATGAGGATGCCTACGGGGCTCCCTCCACGGCGACCAATGCCTGCGAACAGCCTGACGGCTGGACCCTGACAGCCGAGGACTGCGATGACGGCGACGACGAGGTGAACCCGGACGCCACGGAGGTCTGTGACAGCGTCGACAACAACTGCGATGGGGACATCGACGAGGACACTGCCGAGGATGCGTTGACCTGGTTCATGGACATGGACGGAGACGGCCACGGTGATCCGGACAACACCACCCTGGCTTGTGAGCAGCCCTCCAATGCCACAGGCGATGGCAGTGACTGTGACGACACCGACTTCACGATCAGTCCGTCGGCCACCGAGTACTGCGATGGCGAAGACGATGACTGTGACGGAACGGTGGACGAGGACGGCTCCGCGGACACCTCCATCTGGTACCTGGACGATGACGCAGACGGGTACGGGAACACCGAGATGACCACCGAGGCCTGCTACGAGCCCACCGGGTACGTCAGCCTCTCGGGGGACTGCGACGATGAAGACAGCAGCCTCAACCCGGCGGCAACGGAGTACTGCGACGAGATCGACAATGACTGCGACGGCGTCACCGACCCGGACAGCAGTGCCGATGTCATCGACTGGTACACGGACGGGGATGGCGATGGCTACGCGGACCCCAGCAGCTCGGTGGTCGATACCTCCTGCTACGGGGGCTCAGGCATGGCGGAAGACCCCACGGACTGCGACGACGCCGACGACGAGGTCCATCCCAATGCCGATGAGCAGTGCAATTCCGAGGATGATGACTGCGACAGCAGCATCGACGAGGATCCAGCGGACGGGGACTACTACACCATTGATGCGGACGGGGATGGCTTCGGTGAGTTGGATGAGTGGTACTGGGGTTGTGACGGGGTCGACAACGACCTGGACTGCGACGATGGAGACCCCACTGAGCCTCACCGGGTCGACGGCAGCAGTGGTACCACCAGCCCTTCCGGTACCGAGGACGATCCCTGGTTGTACATCCAGGATGCCATCGACAATGCGGGTTCCTGTGTGGCGGTGTTCCCGGGTACCTACAACGAGTCCCTCGACTTCAACGGGCGTGATCTCCATGTGCGCAGTGTCTATGGTCCGGGCCTGACCACCATCGATGCCAGTGGAACCGGCGATTCTGTGGTCACCTTTGACAATGCCGAGAGCGAGGATGCTCTCCTGGAGGGCTTCACACTGACCGGCGGCGCTGGTCACCTGGACGAGAGCTACGTCACATGGGACTGCAGCTCCCAGACGACCACCGGAGACATCTGCAGCGACTTCTTCATGACCTACTGTGGTGGTGGTGTCTACGTGAGGGAAGCCAGCCCGACTCTGGTGGACCTGGTGGTGGAGGACAACCATCTCTCCGAGGCCGGGACGACCCAACAGATCACTACGGGCCTGAACGGAGACCGGAGTGGTGGCGAGACCTTCTACAGCTACAGCTTCGGCGGTGGCATCTGCCTCATGGGCAGCAACAGCGAATTGGAACAGGTCCACGTCCATTCCAACTACGCGGACCAGGGAGGGGGTGGCTACATCGATGAGAACAGCGACGTGACCTGGAGCGGTTCCTGGGTTGCCGGCAACACCGCTGAAGATGGTGCGGGATTGATGGTCGATGGGGGTGTCCTGACCGGTCAGAACCTGCTCGTCGTGGGCAATGAAGGCACGGACTATGGCGGTGCCTTGCTGGTCTCCGAGGGTTCTGTGGACCTGATCAATGTCACCCTGGGCCTCAACACGGCGGGCAGCGTCTCGGGTGTCTACGTGGAGGGGACCAGCGACCTGGATCTCGCCAGCGTCATCCTCTATGGCTCCGGAAGCGGCACAGGCATCCAGATGGACTCCTCGGGCACCCTGTTCCAGACCTACAGCGATGTGTATGGCTTTTCCACGAACTTCAGCGGGGTGACGGATCCCACGGACAGCAATGGCAACCTCAACCAGGAACCGGTGTTCCGGGATGTCTCCGACGACGGGGATCCGGACAATGATGACTGGGAGCTGGACAGTTCATCGCCTTGCCTGGACGCCGGAAACCCCGACAGTGCCTTTGATGACGTCGATGGGTCGCCCAATGACATGGGCTCCTACGGTGGACCCGAGGGAGACTGGGACGAGTGAGCCTTCGCCCCTTCGAATCTGGGGCGTGGAGTACGATGATGGGTAGACGTCCAGGAAGAGTCGCCCATGCCTAGCAAGCCTCCCCATGCACCGGGTTCGGTTTCCCGCGGTGACGACGTGGTGGATCTTCCCGCGGAAAACCTGACGATTCTGCCAAGGGTGGCCCGATCCTCGGGCGGCCCACCGTTGAAGCCCGGGGACCAGCAGCGGGAGCGTCGTCTGTCCTCGGCGCTGGTGCGGTCAGGGCTGATCAACGACGCCCAGGTGGACGAGGCGCTGGAGTACCAGTCGCTCTACGGGGGGCGTTTGGGCAATGTGCTGGTGCTCCTGGAGGCACTGACCGAGGAACAGCTTCACAGTAGCCTGGCCCGACAACTCGGACTGGAGACCTGTGATGTCGAGAGCCTCAATCCTTCGCCAGAGGCCCTGCGACTGATTCCCGAGGACCTGGTGCGCAAGTACCAGATGATCCCGATCGACTTCTCCGGAGAGAGCCTCCTGGTGGGCATGACCGACCCGGAGAACAAGGCGGCTCTGGATGACGCCCGCTTCCTGTTGGGGTGCGACACGATCGAGGTGCAACTCATCACCGAGAGCACCTTTCAGCGCTTCCTGACCACCCGCTACGCCGCGGGCGCGATGTCCGAGGTGGCTGCGGAGAAGCATGAGATCGAGTCAATCGACTTCGGAATGGAAGTCGAGGATGTGAGCGGGCTGTTCATCGAGCAGGCGGGAGACGACCAGGGCAGCTCACCGGTGGTGAAGCTGGTGAACCAGCTGCTGGTCAAGGCCGTGAAGCTCCGAGCCAGCGATATCCACGTGGAGCCCTATGAGATCTTCTTCCGGGTGCGTTTTCGGGTGGATGGGCGCCTGTACACCATCGTCACGCCGCCGAAGAGCCTGCAGAGACCGATGGTCTCCCGGATCAAGATCCTCTCGGGGATGGACATCGCCGAGTCTCGCAAGCCCCAGGACGGCCACCTGGTGATGCGGTGGAATCGGGAGAGCATCAACTTCCGGGTGTCCACGCTGCCCACCGTGCACGGAGAGAAGTGCGTGGTGCGGCTTCTCAAGAAGGAAGCCCACCTGGTCGACGTGGCGAGGCTTGGCTTCCACCCCCAACAGCTCGAACTGGTGCGGCAGAACGCCAGGCAGACCCAGGGACTCATCCTGGTCACCGGCCCCACCGGGAGCGGAAAGACCACTACCTTGCACGCACTGCTCAACGACATCAACGATCCGGACATCAACATCGTGACGGTGGAGGATCCGGTCGAGACGTCGATTCCCGGCGTGAACCACGTCCAGATCCAGGAGCGGGGCGGCGTGACCTTTGCCACGGGCCTCCGCTCCATCCTGCGCCAGGATCCGGATGTGGTCTTCGTGGGTGAGATGCGCGATGCCGAGGTCAGCCGAATCGCCATCCGTGCCGCTCTGACCGGTCACCTGGTGCTGTCCACCCTGCACACGAACGGCACCATCGAGTCCTTCACCCGGCTGTTCGACATGGGGGTCGAGACCTGGCTGCTCGCCGGCAGCCTGAACCTGGTACTCGCCCAGCGCCTGCTGCGGCGGCTGTGCACTCACTGCGCCCGGGTCCGCCCCATCCCCCAGGAGACCATCCAACGCTTCGAACTCAGCGGCAAGCAGGTCAAACGGGCTCGCTACCGGGAGCCTGTGGGGTGCAGCCAGTGCATGGAGACGGGCTATCTCGGGCGGGTCGCGGTCTACGAGTGCATTGCCCCGGACGCCAAGATGCGAGCCTCCCTGCGCAAGGGGGCTGACGAGACCGTCTTGTTGCACCACTGCGAGAGCCTGGGAACGGTCTGGCTCTGGGACGCCGGCATCGACCGTGCGCTGGCTGGCGACACCAGTTTTTCCGAGGTCGATCGGGTCCTGACCCGCCGGAAGCTCTGACCCGGAACAAGGGGGTCGAGCAGAGCACTCACGAGGTGCTGATGGGAGCGGGTGGGACCTGTGCCCGGTTCTTTACCCGCCAGGCTGCTGGGGCTTGCTGATCAGTTCCTGTGGCCCACAGCGGTCAGGTGGGGAAGAAAGTCCAGAATACGGTCGGTCTCGTCAGCCATCAGGACTTCCAGCTCGGCCACCCGGGGGTCAGCCGGGTCATAGGCATCCACCAGTTCTGCAGGGTCCTCGCGACTCTCGAAGTAGGTACGCCTGCCAGTCCAGTCATAGATCAGACGTCGACCGTCGTAGTCCAGCGCCTGCCAGGCGGTGGTGTCGACCTTGTAGCGAAAGGAGAAGCGAGACCGGGGCTCCGAGGCAGTGCCGATCACGCTTCCGGTGAAGTCCTCCTGGAGGGGTTCTCCGAGCACCTCCAACATCGTCGGCAGCAAGTCGACCATCCGGGTGGGACCGGTCCAGCTTGCGGGCACCAGGTTGCGGGCCCACAGGGCAATGCCCAGGTCGACCTCCTCTCGGTACATCGACACGTCGTGCCCGTAGAAACCATGCTCGAAGAACTGCTCCCCGTGATCGGTCCAGACCAGGACCAGGGTGTCGTCCAGCACACCACGTTGTTCCAGGCCGTCCCAGAACAGCGCCAACTGGTCATCCAGGTACCGCATCTCGGCGGTGTAGTGGACCTCGATGTGGGCCCGGATCAGGGCCTGCTCCTCGGAGGTCAGCGTGTGCCAGAAGCCAGCCAGTCGGTCGTGTTCCTCCTGCTCGGAGAGGTCGAAATCGATGGGCGCCAGGTCCTGGAGACCATCCAGGTAGCTCTCGGGCGCGTCGTAGGGTGAGTGTGGGTCGAAGAACTGGACGTGTCCCCACCAGGGTGACTCGCCAGACAGGCTGTCGATCTGGTCCAGTGTGGCTTCGGCGACTCGGGCAGCCTTTGCGTCGGTCTCCCACCACCAGCCCTCAAAACCGTGGTCGAAGATGCCCTCGACCCGCTCTTCGGCGGAGAGCCAGATGGGCAGTGCCCCGTTGGCGGTGACCATCCAGGTGTCGTACCCCCGGTCCCGCAGCCAGGCGGGTGCGAAGAACATGCCTGGCTTGTAGTTGGGCGCCAGCGGATCGGAGGAGATCGGTTCGATGCGCAGGTCCACGGTGGTCTGCCCGGCATACAGGCAGATGACCGCGGGAATCGTCCAGTTGGCACAACTCCGGTGTTCTTCAAGCACCACGGATCGGTCCATCATGTCGTCGAGCCAGGGCGTGTCCTGGTGGTCGCCGTACCGACCCAGGTAGTCCTTTCGCACGGTGTCCAGGGTCAGGACGAGGACGTTCCGGGGGCGATCCCCGTGGAACTCCAGGGCTCCGATGACCTGGGGCGACGTCGAGACGCTATCGGCCGTGTCCTCGAGTCCAGAGGAGCAGCCGAGTAGCCAGGGCACCAGGAAGGACCAGCTGAGCATGGTTGAGAGCTCCAGATCTCCGGGAAAGGAGCTTAGCCGATCCCGACACGGGGCCCACGTGCTTCCCGCTTGACGGCGCCACATCTCCGACCTTATTGTGCACGGGCTTACCGTTAGGAAGTGAGTAAGCACTTACTTTGCTATGAGGCGTCATGCGGCCCCGTCTGTTCAGTGACGAAGAGATCCTGGCTGTCGCCCGTGAGACCTTCCTGGAGCGAGGACCCCATGTCTCCACCACGGTGATCGCCGAGCGTGTCGGGGTCTCCCAGGCCACCCTGTTCAAGCGCTTTGGGAGCAAGGAAGTCCTTTTGCATAGAGCCCTCCAACCCAGGGAGGGCTGGACGATTCTCCAGAAGCTCTGCGATGGACCGGACGAGCGGCCCATGCGTGTGCAGCTGACCGAGTTGCTGCGAGAGATGGCGGTCTTCTTCGACAAGATGGCTCCCAGCCTGGCCGCCCTGCGGGCCACCGGGGCGAGTCCACCCCGTTTCGAAGGGGAGGGGCCGTCACCGCCGATCCTGGGTCGTCTCCAACTCACCCGTTGGCTGGGCGAGGCCCAGGAGCGCGGAGAACTCTCGCCCGGAGTGGACCCGGCCCACCTGGCCGTGGCCCTGATCGCCATCAGCCAGGCCCGAGCCATGCGTCGACACCTGGTGGAGGACACCGAACTCAAGGACGACGACGACGCCTACATCGTGGCTGTCATGGACATGCTCTTCGAGGGGGTGGCCCCGTGATCGCGGTCTGGATCGGCTGCCTCTTGCCCCTGGCCATGGCGGACCCCTGGTGGTCTGGTTTCGACGATCCGGGGCTCCACGAGGTCATGGACCGCACCCTGTCCGGCAACCTGGACCTCCAGGGGGCCTGGACGCGGGTGGCCCAGGCCGAGGCCCGGGCCAACCAGATGCGTGCGGGGATGCTTCCCTCGGTCAGCTTTGATGTCTCGGGGGGGCTGGGGCCGATAGACGCCCTGGGCTTTGGGGGCGGGATGCCCATCCAGGCCGATGTCGACACCTACCAGTCCGGCTCCGCGATGTTGAACGCGGTGTTGCCGCTGGACGTCTTTGGCCGCCAGGCCATGGGCTGGCAGGCCGGTCGGTATGACGTGCTGGCCCAACAGGGAAATGTGGGTGCCCAGGCGCTGGTGCTGGTCACCCTGGCCGCAGAGGGCTGGTACGACCTGGTGGCGGCCACCCAGAGACTGGCGATCGTCGAGGAGCAACTCCTGGTGGGCCAGGAGCTCCTGGAGTTGGTGGAGTTGCGGTATGCCCAGGGCGATGGCAACGCCCTGGAGGTCTTGCAGCAGCGGCAACAGCTTGCAGCAAAGAAGACCCTCCTGCCGACGGCAAGGATCGGGGTGCGGACAGCGGAGCAGCGCCTCGCATTGCTGTGGGGTGAGACGTCCTCCCAGGCCCAACTGCCCCAGGTTGGCGTGGCACTGCCGTCGCTTCCTGTGACGCCGGAGGATGTGGACCTGGTGCAGACCAGACCCGACCTGGTGGCCGCTGCCGCCACTCTGCAGAGCGCGACAGCCCAGCGAAAGAGCACTGTTCGCAGCGCCTTGCCAACCCTGGCGGTCAGCGGCGCGGCAGGTTGGCAATTCTTCCGGGTGGAGGAGTTGGACACCCAGGGGACCTGGCTCGTGGGGGCTTCGCTTTCAGTGCCATTGTTTGGAGGTCTGGGGGTCTGGAATGGCTTCGAGGAGGCTCGGGCCACCGAGTACGGCGCCCAACTCGCCTTTCAGAGCCTCCTGTTGACCGCCGAGCAGGAGGTCGCCCAGGCCCGGGTCATCGAGACCGAGAGGGCCGCCACCCTCGAGGCGGTCCAGGCCCGGATCGAGGCTGCAGAGTTGCTCTACACCGAGTCCCGCTCCCGGTATGTCCAGGGGCTCTCTGACTACCTCACCGTGCTCGTCGCCCTGGACAGTCGGCAACAGGCCGTGCTCGACCTGCTCCAGGCCGAGCGCGATCTCCTCTCCGCTCGAATCCAACTCCATGACGCGCTGGGTGGCCACTGGACATCCGAGCTGAACGCCCCCTTCTCAACGGGATCGCCATGAGCCGTCTCTCTTCCCTTCTTCTGCGTGGCGCGGTGCCCCTGGTCATCATCGGACTGGGAGGCGCCAGCGCTGGCGTCATGTTCGCCATGGCGGACACGGTGGAGAAGAAACCGCCAACGCCTGAGAATCACCTGGTCGATGTGATCACCATCGCACCTGCGGAGCACAAGGCCTCGATCGTGGCCACCGGCGTGGTCCAGGCCTCCCGCCGGGTGTCCCTGGTCCCCCAGGTGGGCGGGCGAATCGTCTGGCAGTCGGAGAAGCTGGTTCCCGGCGGTCGCTTCTCCAAGGGGGCAACCCTGGCACAGGTAGACGACCGCGACTACGCGATCGCACTGCGCCAGGCAGAGAGCCAGGTTCGCCAGGCAGAACTGGAGGTTCAACTGGAAGCCGGTCGCAAGGCCGTGGCCGAGCGGGAGTGGGCGCTGTTGGGGGATGACCGACCCCGGGACGAGGCGGCACTGGCCCTGCGTGATCCCCATGGCCAGGTCGTGGCCACCAACCTGGAGGCAGCGAAGGCAAGCCGGGATCGATGTCTGCTGGACCTGGAGCGGACAGTGCTCCGAGCCCCATTCAACGCCATGATGGTCAGCGAGTCCCTGGAGGTGGGCCAGGTCGTCTCTCCGGGGCAGACCGTGGCCTCGCTCATCGGGACGGACACCTTCTGGATTTCGGTCAGCGTGGGGGTGGACAAGTTGGGATGGGTCGAGATCCCCTCGCTCTCGGGGGGACAGGGCTCGTCTGCCACGCTGGAGCAGGACCTGGGGGACGGTGAACGGCACACCCGTCGAGGCCGTGTCGTGGGACTGGAGGGAGAACTCGATCCCACCACGCGCACGGCCAGGTTGCTGGTGGCCGTCGACAACCCGCTGGAGGGTCCCTTGCCCCTGTTGTCGGGTGCCTATGTCACGGTCCGTGTGGAGGGACGAGGCGTGGAGCAGACCGTGGAGCTTCCACGGAGCGCGCTACACGATGGGAACACGGTCTGGGTGGTCGAGGAAGACCAGGTGCTCGGCAAGCGCGCTGTCTCGGTGGTCTTCGGAGACGGCGAGACGGTGGTGGTCAACGAGGGCCTCCTGGCTGGCGACCGGGTGGTGACCAGCCCCCTGGCTGTTCCCCTTGTGGGTCAGCCCGTGACCCTCCGGAGTGAGGGATGAACCCGGACCATCGGGGTCCCATCGCCTGGATGGCGAAGAACTCAGTGGCTGCCAACCTGCTGATGTTCATCGTGCTCCTGGGGGGCATGATCGGGCTGATGCGCACCAAGCAGGAGGTCTTTCCGGCCTTTGACCTGGACCAGGTCATCGTGACGGTCGTCTACCCGGGCGCAAGTCCCGAGGATGTTGAGCAGGGCATCGTCCTGGCCGTCGAGGAGGCCGTTCAGGGCCTGGATGGTGT
>CAZMNK010000196.1:0-3080 GCA_964567625.1 uncultured Enterobacterales bacterium
GAGTCGGACGACGATGGCGATGGCTACGTGGAGTGCACCTGGGACGACGACGGCTGGGATGGCAGCCCTGCGGTCACCGGCGAACAGGACTGCGACGACGGGGATGCCAACAGCCACCCCGGAGGCACCGAGATCTGCGACGGCACCGCCGACGAGGACTGTGACGGCACCGTGGACGAGGATGGCGCCCTGGGCGAGGCGAGTTGGTACCAGGATGACGACGGGGATGGTTTTGGAGACCCGGACGCCGCCCACACCGATTGCGAGGCGCCATCGGGCTTCGTGGCCGACAACACCGACTGCGACGACGAGGACGACACGATCTTTCCCGGGGCCACGGAGATCTGCGACGGCCAGGTGAATGACTGCGACAGCAGTGGCCTGCCGGGCACCGAGTCGGACGACGACGGCGATGGCCACGTGGAGTGCACCTGGGACAAGGGCGGCTGGGACGGCAGTTCTGGGGTCACCGGGGAGGAAGACTGCGACGACGGGGATCCCACCAGCTACCCGGGAGGCACCGAGACCTGCGACGGCACCGCCGACGAGGACTGCGACGGCACTGTGGACGAGGGCGACGCCTCGGATGCAGGGACCTGGTACCAGGACGGGGATCTGGACGGCTACGGCGACCCGGCCTCGAGCATTGCCGCCTGCAGTCTGCCCAGCGGGTACGTCGCCGACGGCACGGACTGCGACGACGGGGATGCGAGTCTGAACCAGGATGACGGAGACGGCGACGGCCACTCGACCTGTGACGGGGACTGCGACGATGGAGACCTCACCCTGAATGTCAGCGACACCGACGGGGACGGCCACACCTCCTGTGGCGGGGACTGCAAGGACCAGGACGAGGACACCTTTCCCGGTGCAGCAGAGCTCGATGACCCCTCGGCCTGCATGACCGACGTGGACGATGACGGCTGGGGCGAGGCTTCACCAGCCCCGGGTGTGGACGAGGGGACGGACTGCGACGACAGCGACAGCGACCTGAACCTTGATGACGCCGACGGTGACGGCCACGCCACCTGTGACGGCGACTGCGATGACTGGGACGACACCCTGGAGGTCAACGACACCGACGGCGACGGCTATTCCACCTGTGACGGGGACTGCGACGACGGGGACAGCACGCTCAACCTGGATGATGCCGACCACGACGGGTACTCGACCTGCGACGACGACTGCGATGACAGCGACGGCAGCCGGGAGTCCGGCGATCTCGATGGCGACGGCTACTCGACCTGCGACGACGACTGTGATGACAACGACAGCGCCCTGAACCTCGATGATGGGGACGCCGACGGCTACTCCACCTGCGCCGGCGACTGCGATGACGGGGACGACACCCTGGAGATCAACGACAGCGACGGCGACGGCTACTCCACCTGTGACGGGGACTGCGACGACGAGGACAGCACGCTCAACCTGGATGATGCAGACAGCGACGGGTACTCGACCTGTGACAACGACTGCGATGACAGCGACCCCAGCCGAGAGTCCGGCGATCTCGATGGCGACGGGTACTCGACCTGCGACGACGACTGCGATGACAACGACAGCGCCCTGAACCTCGATGATGGGGATGCCGACGGCTACACGAGCTGTGACGGCGACTGCGCAGACGGCGACGAGTACACCTTTCCAGGAGCCGCAGAGTCCGAGGACATCTCGGCCTGCATGAGCGACGTCGACAACGACGGCTGGGGCGACGCTTCCCCCGCGACGGGTGTAGACGAGGGGACAGACTGCGACGACGGCAACAGCGCCTTCAACCCCGAGGACGGCGACGGCGACGGCTACTCGACCTGTGATGACGACTGCAACGACGAGCGGAGTGGGGTCTACCCCATCGACCTGGATGGAGACGGCGACAGCGACTTCTGTGGCTACACCGACGTGAATGCAGGTGCCTTCCACACCTGTGCCCTCGACTCCTCCGGAGCCTTCAATTGCTGGGGCAGGGACGACGACAACCAGGTCTCCGACGCACCCACCGGCACTGGCCACATCGCCGCGAGCGGAGGCCTCTACCACAGCTGCGCCCTCGACTCCTTCGGCGCCATCGCGTGCTGGGGAAGTGACAGCGATGGGCAGGTCTCCGACGCACCCACGAGCAGCGACTTCACCGCGGTGAGCGCAGGCGGGGTCCACACCTGTGCCCTCGACGCCTCAGGTGTCATCGAGTGTTGGGGGAACGACACGAACGGCACGGTCTCCGGGACCCCCTCCGAGAGCGACTTCACCACCTTGAGCGCAGGCCACCGCCACAACTGTGCCCTCGACACCGACGGCGCCATCGAGTGCTGGGGGAGTGACAGCGACGACCAGGTCTCCGGCGCCCCCACAGACAGCGGCTACACCTCGGTGGCCGGAGGCGGGTACTTCTCCTGCGCCGTGGACTCCTCGGGCAGCATCCAGTGCTGGGGGAACGACGACCACGACCAGGTCACCGACATCCCCAGCGGCACCGACTTCACAGCGGTGAGCGCTGGCGAGTACGACGCCTGCGCCCTCGATTCCTCGGGGGCCATCGAGTGCTGGGGAAGCAACAGCGACGACCTGGTCTCCGAGGCCCCCACGAACAGCGGCTTCACATCGGTAAGCATGGGCTGGTCCCACGCCTGTGCCGCCAGTTCCGATGGCAGCACCGAGTGCTGGGGCGGGAACTACTATGGCCAGGTCTCAGACGCTCCCTCCGGCGCCGGCTACACCGCCGTGAACGGGGGCGGGTACCACAGCTGCGCCCTGAATTCATCGAGCGGCGTCGAGTGTTGGGGAAGCAACGACGAGGGCCAGGTCACCGGCACCCCCACCGACAGCGGCTACACGACGGTGACCGCGAGCGAGTTCCACAGCTGTGCCCTCGACGCCTCGGGAGGCATCGCGTGCTGGGGAAGCGACAGCGACGGCCAGGTCACCGACACCCCCACCAGCACCGGCTACACCGCTGTGACCGCGGGCTGGTCCCACAACTGTGCCCTCGACGCCGCGGGGGCCATCGAGTGCTGGGGCATCCACGACGAGGGCAGCTCCGACCATGGCCAGGTCTCCGATACCCCGACCGGCAGCGGCTATAC
>CAZMNK010000196.1:3180-9147 GCA_964567625.1 uncultured Enterobacterales bacterium
GGCGGCGTCTTCAACTGTGCCATCGACAGCTCTGGCAGCATCGAGTGCTGGGGGTACGACGTGAACGGCGAGGTCACCGATGCCCCCTCAGACAGCGGCTACACCACCCTGGGGGCGGGCCACCGCCACTGTTGTGCCCTGGACACCGAGGGCGTCATCGAGTGCTGGGGGAGTGACAGTGACGGCCAGATCTCCGACTCTCCCTGACCCCAATCAGTGACGGTCCCCCCCTTGCTTCAGTCGAAGCTCACAGCCTGTTTCCGCGACAGCCCGGAACTCGCGGTAGTCTACGGGCGGGAGTGGTCCATGCGTCCGGTTCTGAAGCCTGCACTGTTGTCTCTTCTCGCGGTCGGCCTGGCTGCCTGTGTGACCGGCTCTGTGTGTGGACCAGGAACCCACGACGAGGACGGCGTCTGCCTGGTCGATGAAGTGACGGACACGGGCAGCCACACCGACACCGACACCGGCATCGACACCGGTTTCTTCGACCCATGCGAGGACAAGGAGATTGGCGTCGGCCCCGAAAGGTGTGCCCGGAACTTCGTCCTGCAAGACCAGAACGACAACACCATCTCGTTGTGGAAACAGGCCGGCGACATCATCTACCTCGAGTTCGTACGGGCCTGGTGTGGCGCCTGCAAGGCCCACGCACCAGTTCTCCAGGAGTGGTTCTCCGCCTACCGCGACGACGGGCTCACGGTGATCACCGTGCTCTACGAAGACGAAGAGGGTGAGGCCGCCTCCCTCTCCGATGCCAACGACTGGGTCGACGAATACGACATCACCTACAGGGTGCTGGCCGACAACGACGATGTCGCCGTGGGCTACAAGATCGAAGGGTCACCGGTCTACTTCATCATCGACCGTGAGATGGTGATCACTGAGAAGGCGGGGGGTACGACCCACACCACCGAAGAGATCGAGGCGATGATCACCGACCTGTTGTAGGCGGCCGAGACAGTTCGATCGGAGTGCAGGATCAGGGCAGGGGGAAGGCCTCTGCTGCGAAGAGGATGTGCGCCCGCCGGGTGGCTTCCAGAGGAGGCCCCAGCGGGTTCCTGGTATCATCCAACCCGGTATCCATGGTGCTCATCCCCCTCCTGTTTCAGCTCGCCTGTACCCCCAGCGGTCAGATGTCGGTCACCACCGGACAGGGCGACGACTGTGAAGAGGCCACCGGCACAGACGTCGTCGACATGGTCGGGGATGACATCGATCAGAACTGCGACGGGGTCGATGGCACTGACGAGGATGGCGACGGTTGGGCATCGGAGTGGAGCGGTGGCGAGGACTGCGACGACCAGGACAGCACACTGTCGCCAAGTGACAACGACCAGGATGGGTTTTCGAGTTGCGATGGCGATTGCAACGACAACGATTCCTGGGCAAGGCCCGTGGACGAGGACAAGGATGGGTTTTCGATCTGCGACGGTGACTGCGACGATGACAGTCAGGAGTTGAACCTCGCGGACGCCGACGGAGACGGACACACGAGTTGTGATGGCGACTGCGATGACAACGACAGTTCGCTGAACTTGGATGACGCCGATGGCGACGGTTTCACGACCTGCGATGACGAATGCGATGACAACAACGCGGCGAAGCCAGCCGACGACGCTGACTGTGACGGTGCGGCGACCGCAGACGACTGCAACGACGTGGACGCCACCCTGAACCTGGATGACGTGGACGGTGATGGCTTCTCGACGTGTGGTGGCGACTGCGACGACGACAATGATCAACTCTTCCCCTACGACGCCAATGGGGATGGCACGAGGGAATCCTGTGGCTATCGTCGGCTGACTGCGGGCTCGTACCACAGCTGTCTTCTCGACTCCGCGGGTGGCATCAACTGCTGGGGGTTGGACGACAACGACCAGGTCTCCGGCAGCCCCCCAGGCAGCATCTTCTCCGATGTCAGCGCGGGGGAGAGACACTCCTGCGCCCTCACAGCCATAGGCCGCATCGAATGTTGGGGGTGGGACGACTCAGGCCAGGTCTCCTATGCACCCACGGACAGCGGCTACGTCGCGCTGAGCGCAGGCCAGAACCACAGTTGTGCCATCAACTACGAAGGCGGTGTCGAGTGCTGGGGGAACGACGACAACCTCCAGGTTTCCAACGCCCCCACCGACAGCACCTACACCGCCGTGGTCTCGGGAGGGAACCACAACTGCGCCCTCGACACCTCGGGCGGCATCCAATGCTGGGGGAGAGACTGGTACGGCCAGAGCTCCGACGGGCCTACGAGCAACGGCAACATTGCCGTGGGAGCGAGTGGGAGCCACAGTTGCGCCCTCAACGCCTCAGGCGACATCGAGTGCTGGGGGAATCCCGACGAGGGCATCGACGCCCCATCTGCCGGTGGACACACCGCGATTGCCGCAGGCGGAAGCCACAATTGCGCCCTCAAGACCCGGGGTGGCATTGCCTGCTGGGGGTCGGACACCTACGGCCAGGCCTCAGGCACCCCCACCGATGACAACTACACGGCGGTGAGCGCCGGGTGGGGTCACACCTGTTCCATCGACACCTCGAGTGGCATCGCGTGTTGGGGCCACGACGAGTACGGCCAGGTCTCCGACGCTCCCTGACCCGGCTGCCAGGCCCAACGGACCCGGTCTGATTCACTGCTGGCCTTCCCCGAGGAGGGGGCCCAGAGTCTGTCCGGGCGATCGATGGCGTGACGTACGAGCCTCGACAGGCGACACCATGAAGCCAGGGGACAGGCACCTCTGAATCGCCGGTCAGAACGGGATGTCGTCCGCGGCCCAGGCCAGTTCAGGGGGGTAGGGCCTTCCGGCCAGCGACAGGGCGGTCCAGACCTTGCGCCATGGTGCAGGGATCTCTCCCAGCGGTGACCGACTCGCCTTGAGGCGGCGCCGATGCTCTCCGAGCCAGGCCCCAATGAGCCGCAGGCAGGCCTCAGAGGGTGGAGCGTTCCCTGGCCCTCGGACCTCCCTGACCCTGAAGGTTCCGGGAGACCCGGATCGAACGGGCTCGAGCCAGAGGTCCGCCCGTTCCTCTCCCGCAGAGACCTGGTAGGCGTAGCCGAAACGCCGACGCGCATCGCGGGCCCAGCAGCTCTGATCAAGGCAGTTCTTCATGCGAGCCGACTCCTCCAACATCTCGACCTCGCTCGTCAGCGGCCTGATCGTCGGCAACGGATGCAGGGGCGGCGGCGGGAATTCCGAGAGTTCCAACCGGTCCTCTCCGGCCCGGAACCTGGCCGCGATCTCCTGGCGCAACTCCTCTCGGAGAGCGTCGAGTTCCTCAGCGGTGCGGATGACCGGCAGAATGCGGCCAGGCCGCATCACCGGCCAGGACTGGGCCACCTCCTGGCAGCGTCTGGGCACAGAGGTGGGATGCCCCTGGTTGAAGGCCCCGTCGACGAGGTCGGGATGAATACTGGCCAGAACACCGTGCTCGGCGGCCCAGACCACCACCTCGATGGCATCTCGGTCAAGGCGAGCCGCGTGCAGAAGGCGCTTGCGCACCATGGGGATTGACCAGGCAGTCCGCAGCCGATCCAGCAGTTCCAGCGACCATGCCCGATCAGGGGCGAAAGCGACCCGACGAAGGACCCGGACAAAGGCGGCTGACTCCTCGAAGCCCAGCCAGCCGGCCACTTGCCTCCAGGTCTTCATGCCCGGTCCTCGACGAAGCAGCGCTCGGGCCGAGCGGAGCGGTCGAGCGACCCGCAATGGCCGGATCCTGTATGCGCAGGCGAGAGCGGCCCCGAGGAGTGGGACGTCACGCAGCAGGTCGATTCCCCCCGGGACCCTGGCAGCCAGTTGGAGTGACGCCCACTGGTGTCGATCGAGATGCGCATCCACGACGGCGGCGATCACCCCTTGCGGGATGTCCTTGAAGGCCTTCATCTCTGACACCGCCGTCCAGGTGATGGGACTGTGCCTCTCCGAGGCCGCGCTGAGGTCCACCCATGGACGCAGAGCCAGCCAGGGCCCGTTGTCCTTTTTGGTCCAGGCCGCAGGAAGCGGCCAGGGCTGAATGACCTGAACGCCATCCGTCGAGAAGCGGTAGAGCCGTCCTGTCTTCTTGCTGAAGCAGCTGCCTGGAGTTCGTTCACGGGTGCGCTGGGGAAGGTCGGGCTCGGGCATCCTGAGTCCTCGGGGTCTGCCATCTGGCACCCAGTTGAGCAAGGCCAGGCCCGAGTCCACAAGGCCCTTCACCCCGAAGCGCATGGTCGTTCTGCCCGTGGCTCTCGCTACCGGGATCGACCTCTGTTTCAGACGGGGCAACGTCGATCAGCGCCCTGACTGACCCGGTCTTCCAATCCTTCCCAGTGGAGCAACCGGGTTGGTGCCAGTGAGGAAGCAACGGGGGGTCTGGCTGCGGTAGGCTGCCTGCAGGAGTTGCCCATGCACCTCGTTCGAGCCCTCGCCTTTCTGTCCTTGCTGGCCACCGGTCTTGTGGGCTGCGGTGGCGACCTGGACTGTGGCGAAGGCACCCACGAAGAGGATGGCGCCTGCGTGTCGGACACCGGGACCGACACCGACACCAGCTCCGACACCGACAGCGACACCGACACCGACACCGACACCGACAGCGACACCGACACCGACACCGACACCGACACCGACACCGACACCACTGTGACCTGGTCCGACTGGGCGGATGTGAGCGCGGGCTACTACCACAGCTGCGCCATCGACTCCTCAGGTCGCATCAAGTGTTGGGGACGTGACGCGACCGGCAAGGTCTCCGACACTCCCTCGGGCACCGGCTACACGGCGGTAAGCGCCGGCTACTACCACACCTGTGCGCTCAACTCAGAGGGCAGCATCGAGTGCTGGGGCTCAGACAGCGACGGCCAGATCTCCGAAGCCCCCACCGGTGGGAACTACACCGCGGTGAGCGCAGGCCACCGTCATGACTGTGTCCTCGATTCCTCGGGCGACATCGTGTGCTGGGGGTCATCCGACTACGGCCAGGCCAACAACGCCTCCTCCAACAGCGTCTACAACACCGTCAGCGCGGGCGGAAACCACAACTGCGCTCTCAGGGCCTCAAGTGGCGTCGCCTGCTGGGGGTGGGACAACAAGGGCCAGACCTCCGGGACCCCCTCGGACACCAACTACATGGCGGTGAGCGCCGGGTGGGGTCACTCCTGCGCCCTCGACACCTCCGGGGCCATCGAGTGCTGGGGCGACGACGATCTCGACCAGGTCTCCAGCAGGCCCTCGGGAAGCGGCCACACCACAGTGAGCGCTGGCTTCTACCACACCTGCGCCCTCGACTCCTCGGGCGCCATCAAGTGCTGGGGACATGACCACCAGAACCAGGTCTCCGACACACCCTCCGGCACCGGCTACACCGCCCTGAGCGCTGGCGGGTATCACAACTGCGCCCTCCACTCCGGGGGCGACATCCAGTGTTGGGGAGAGGACTACTACGGCCAGGTCTCCGAGGCGCCCTGACCGGCCCGACCCCGAGGTAGGCTCCAGAGTGCCGTTTTCCACGCATCCCGTCTTCTTCCTCGGTTGGAGGGTCCTTGTGACCTTGGGTCTGACCGCCTGCTATAGCGAGGTCACCTCAAGCGATTCCGGTGACACCAACGTCGACACGGTCACCATCACCGACACCGACACCGACACCGACACCGACACGGTCACCGACACCGACACGGGTGACACGCCCTCTCGGGTCGACTGGATGGCGGTGAGCGCGGGCTACTACCACACCTGTGGTCTCACGATCTCGGGTGGGATCGAGTGCTGGGGAGAGGACTCCCACAACCAGGTCACGGACACCCCTTCGGGCACCGACTACACGACTGTGACCGCAGGCTTCTACCACAACTGTGCCCTCGATTCCGCAGGCAGTATTGAGTGCTGGGGGAACGACGACGACGGCCAGGTCTCCAACACCCCCACAAACAGCGGCTACACCGCAGTGACCGCGGGTTGGTCCCATAGTTGTGCCCTGGACCCAGAGGGAACCATC